>CAMCXA010000006.1 GCA_945883115.1 Alsobacter soli | reverse complement strand
ACAACGGCGTGCCTAAACAGCACTTCTATCTGTTCCTGAAAGAATGCGAATGGCGGTTCAATCATCGCCCTGCCAGCAACCTCTTGGCCGCACTCCTTAAATGGAATAATCTCACAATACTGTAACCCTATCTAGGCCAGCCCCTAAATATATTAGTGACAGTAGCCGGATGAATTGGTGGGGTGCCCTCGAAATCGACTGCGGACGCCGCCCGCCCTCCGCAACCGCTTTGATAAATTTGCTGGGAGCGAATTGTTCGCTATAAAAAACAGATCATTTTTCAACCAAAGTCCAACGCTACCAATTCCGACTGGAAAATGTCCCATGTCTGGCACGGAAATTTCCGGTTCCGCCTCTGGCACAACGCCCTCCAACACTCCAACGTTGGAATTCACCTGTTTCTTCCGATTTTTCCGCCAAATGTGCCCCGTTTCAAAGAAAATCACCCCGAATCTCATCGCGCATTCCCCTGCACCAATCGCCGCCAATTCCGGTTTCCCCTGTCAAATCCGGCCTTTACCACCCCCGCCCCCCGCCTTTCCCGTTCATCAAAAAACACGGCAAAAATCCCTAAAATTGCCATGTTTTATTGCTATTCTCTCGCCCAAGTCCGGCAAACACCCCCGTCCACAGCCCCCTGAAACGGCCTGTTCGATAAAAAATTGATTTTCTTGATTGAAAAACAATTCCACTCTATTCCGTCGTTCTGTTTATCGTACGACGGCCAAAGGTTTCGGAATTCCGCATGATCGAGAAAAGCCAATCCTCCCGCCGCAGGACCTTCGCGATCATCTCGCATCCTGACGCCGGCAAGACGACCCTGACGGAGAAGCTCCTGCTGTTCGGTGGCGCGATCCAGCTCGCCGGCACGGTCAAGGCGAAGAAGGCCGGAGCGGAGACGCGGTCGGACTGGATGGGGATCGAGCGCGCCCGCGGCATTTCGGTTGTCACCTCCGTGATGACCTTTGAATACGCAGATTGTGTCTTCAACTTGCTCGATACGCCGGGCCACGAGGACTTTTCGGAGGATACCTACCGGACGCTGACCGCGGTCGACTCCGCCGTCATGGTCATTGACGCCGCCAAGGGCATCGAAGCCCGCACGCGGAAACTGTTCGAAGTCTGCCGCCTTCGGGATATCCCGATTGTGACATTCATTAACAAGATGGACCGCGAAACCCGCGATCCGTTCGACCTTCTGGACGAGATCGAGAAGACCCTCGCGCTCGATACCGCACCTGTCACATGGCCCATCGGCCGCGGCAGGAGCTTTGCGGGCACCTATGATCTGCGGTCCAACCGCATCCGGCGGATTGATACCGACGAGGAGCCCTTGCAGGTCAACGGCCCCGAGGATTCACGGGTCATGGCCTTGCTGCCCGAGCACGAGCGCGATGTTGCGGGCGGTGAACTGGCGCTCGCCATGGAGGCCTGCCGTCCCTTCGATCGCGCGGCCTTTCTGGAAGGCCATTTGACGCCTGTATTCTTCGGCTCCGCGCTGAGGAATTTCGGTGTCCGCGACCTGATCGACGCTTTGGCCGAGATGGCGCCGCCGCCGCGCAGCCACGACGCGAATACCCGCTCTGTCACCGCCGACGAGAAGGCAATGACGGGCTTCGTGTTCAAGATCCAAGCCAATATGGACCCGAATCACCGGGACCGCATTGCCTTCATCCGGGTCTGCTCCGGCATGCTGACCCGCGGAATGAAAGCCAAGCTGATCCGCACCGGCAAGCCATTGCCGCTGAACGCGCCACAATTCTTCTTCGCCCGCAACCGTGCTCTGGTCGAAGAGGCCTATGCCGGTGATATTGTCGGAATTCCCAATCATGGAACGCTTCGCATCGGCGATACGTTGACGGAGGGAGAGGAATTGGTTTTTCGGGGCGTACCGAGTTTTGCCCCGGAAATCTTGAGGCGCATTAAACTGCAGGACGCGATGAAGGCCAAGAAACTACGCGATGCGCTTCAGCAATTGGCCGAGGAAGGCGTTATTCAGCTTTTCCTGCCCGCTGATGGCTCGAGCGCCCTCGTTGGCGTTGTAGGGGCCTTGCAGCTCGACGTGCTGGCCGAGCGCTTGATGGCGGAATACGGCCTTCCCATTGCCTATGAAGCCTCCCGCTTCACGGTTTGCCGCTGGATTACGGCGGATGATCGAATTGAGCTGCAGAAGTTCATTGATGCCCATTTCTCGTCGATTGCCTATGATCTCGATCAGGCACCAGTGTTCTTGTCCGGATCAGCTTTCCAGCTTAAATATGAGGAGGATCGCTGGCCGCTTGTTCGCGTCTCGGATATTAAGGATTATCAGGTAAACGGTTCGGCTGTTTGACGTTGGCGATAGGATGAAAGCGGAGCAATGACCCAATCATCGGATAACATCATTCTCGTGAAGGCTCCGGCCCTCAAAACATTGGTAGTCAAGATTTTTTCCCAAGCCGGCTCGAACCCTCGTGAAAGCGAGTTGGTCGCCGATCATCTGGTTGAAGCCAATCTTCGGGGCCATGATTCACACGGCGTCGGCATGATCCCGCTCTACATCACCAATCTCGGTCTTGGCGAGGCTGTGCTGAATGTGCATCCGACGGTGATGCGTGATCTTGAAACCATGGTTGTGCTTGATGGAGGCCTCGGTTTGGGTCAGTCGATTGCGCACGAAGCAATGGAAATCGGGATCAAAAGGGCCCAAAAGCACGGCTCCTGCATTGTCGCACTGCGAAACAGCCATCATATCGGCCGTATCGGCCATTGGGCTGAACAATGCGCCGATGCCGGCCTTGTCTCGCTGCATTTCGTAAACGTCGTTGCTGAACCCGTCGTCGCGCCTTACGGCGGCAAAGTGGCCCGCTTGGTCACCAATCCCGTTTCAATCGGCATACCGCGCCAAGAAAAACCACCGGTTATTGTGGATTTTGCAACCAGCAAACTCGCCCACGGCAAAATCAGGGTTGCCTACAACAAGGGTGTCGACGTGCCCGAAGGGGCTTTGATTGACTCGATGGGTACTCCGACCACGGACCCTTCGGTTCTCTTCGAGGATCCAAAGGGCGCTTTGCTTCCATTCGGCGATCACAAGGGCTGGACGCTGGCTTTCGCCTGCGAGGCCCTCGCAGGGGCTTTAACAGGTGGTTTGACAGTCAAAGGACCGGCCAAGCGACCGGCTGTTATCAATAATATGCTGTCGATCATCGTCTCGGCTGATTCGATGGGCACGGCGCCGTCCTTTTTCCAAGAACTTGAAGGTTTTGTGCAATGGGCGCAATCGGCTGAAAACGGTCAGGCCTCTTCTGTTCTTCTACCGGGCGATCCCGAGCGCGCCACGCGCAGCATCCGTCTGGCGGAGGGTATTCCGGTTGATAAAATGACCTGGCGCCAAATCACCCAGGCTGCGGAAAGCGTTGGCGTTGCCGAGAGGGCGCTTGCCGCAGCACTTGAAGCATGAGCATTCCTCCGGACGATCAGCCGAGCCCGAAGAGTATCGGTCATAAGACCAAAAGACATAGCGGTATGTCCTGGTTCGGGGTTGCCGCGAGCGTCATTCTGATGGCGATTTCGCTTGTTGTTCTCTACAGAATTTCGACAGAAGTTAATATTGCTGACGTCAAGACCGCCTTCGCTAAGGCCGGTCAAGAGCAGATCGGCCTCGCGATCCTGTTCACCGTCATAAGCTATCTTTTTTTGACCGGATATGATGCCCTTGCGCTCCGGCAATTGGGAATTCGAGTAAAAGTATGGGTCATGGCATTGGCCTCCTTTGCGAGCTACGCGATCTCGTTCACATTGGGTTTTCCTTTGCTAACCGCAGGAACGGTCCGATATTGGATTTATTCGTCGAGCGGGGTTTCGTCGTCGAAAGTAGCCAGTTTGACGCTGATTGCTGGGTCGACATTCATTCTGGGAATGGCTCTGGTCATTGCCGTTGGCCTCGTCTGGCAACCAACAACGCTCGCCAGCATCAATCAGGCAGCCGTATCGGTGAACCGCGCGATCGGAATTGCAATATTGGCCGGTCTCGGCATCTACCTCGCTTGGGCCGCGATGAAGCGCCGTCAGTTCAGTATCGGGCGATTTGTTATCGAAATGCCGACTATTTCTGTCTCCGTTGGTCAGCTTGTCTTGGGCGCGGCCGATGTCTGTGCTGCAGCGGCAGTACTCTACGTGCTGTTGCCTTCTGAGCACGGGATTGCATTTGAGACGTTTGCGGCCGTTTATGCTTTTGCCTGCTTGTTGGGTATTATCAGCCATGCGCCGGGGGGCTTGGGCGTTTTCGAAGCAACCATTTTGCTCGCCTTTCATTCAGTTCCAAAAGAAGGCTTGATCGGTGCATTGTTCCTGTTCCGGCTCTGCTATTATCTGGGGCCATTCATTCTTGCGCTTGCTGGACTTGGTGCGTACGAGATTGTCATGAGGATGTCACGATTTAGGGTTGGAACGATTACTCGAGGTAGAGACTCAGAGTAATCATCCGAGTGATAATTGAGGAATAGGGGTCTGATCACATGCCAGAGGGATTGATGACCGAGCGTCGTGCCCTCGTTTTTGACATCCTTGAGGCTCTGACAGATCCTGTTTTTCTGCTTGATGGCCGTGCGATCGTCTACTCGACAAATTCAGCTGCGCGCGTCGTGTATCCATCCCTGACAGAGGGGATGCCGTTTTCATTCGCTCTGAGATATCCGGACTTGATTGAAGCCGTTAGCACCGTCCTGAATGGCGCTCATGAAAAGTCATTGGAGTTGATTGAGCGGGTTCCCGTCGAACGATCCTTCTTGGTCCGGGTAACGAGATTATCTGAGGAGGTAGCAACAGGTTCTCTTTTATTGCCTTTGATTATGGTTGTGTTCAGAGACCTTACCGAGGCTCGGCGCCTTGAATCCATGCGGGTGGATTTTGTGGCAAATGCCAGTCATGAATTGAGAACGCCCTTGGCATCATTATTGGGGTTTATTGAAACTTTGCAGGGCTCGGCACGCAACGATTTGAAGGCGCATGAACGATTCTTGGGAATCATGCGTGAGCAGGCGCAGCGAATGGCACGCTTGATTGATGATTTATTGTCGTTGTCCCGCGTTGAAATGAGTGAACACAAGCATCCAGTTGATGGCGTGAATTTTGGGGCACTCGTCCAGGAGATGATCGATATGTTGCGACCTTTGGCGCGTGAGAGACATGTCGAGATTTTTTTTCAATCGCCTGCAGATGCTGTTTTTGTCGTTGGCGAGCGAGACGAATTACTCCGGCTTATTGAAAATTTGATTGAAAATGCCATTAAATATGGGCAGTCAGGCGGAAAGGTCGAAGTTTGTGTTGATCATTCAATCATAAACACCACCGGAGTTCCTGAAGTAGAGCTCTCTGTCAGGGATTATGGCCCTGGAATAGCCGCCGAATTTCTTCCCCGTCTGACAGAACGATTCTACCGTATCGATGTCGCAGCTAGTCGGGATAAGGGCGGGACGGGACTTGGTCTCGCTATCGTAAAACATATTGTCAATCGTCACCGAGGAAGATTTGCTGTTGAAAGTCAACTCGGCGCGGGTGCCGTTTTTCGCGTATTTCTGCCGCAATATTCGAATTATTTTTGAACTCACGGAGCCTTACCGTATAGATGACACAAATGTCATTACAAACGTCACAAATATGTCATTGACACTGTCTAATCAGGTGCAAGGACGAAACGGTTTCGTCCGTTATTCGTTGATTGGCTGATGCGACCTTTGCTTCGCCTTTCGTCGTTCAGTGTAACTATGGAGACATACCGTGAAATTCACGACGATTATTGCTGCTGGCTTTGCGCTCGCAGCTTCTTTGACCTCAGCGTTGGCAGCTGATATTTCCGGCGCAGGTGCTACATTCCCATACCCTCTCTATGCAAAATGGGCTGACACCTACAAGAAGCAGACGGGAATTGGCTTGAATTATCAGTCGATCGGTTCTGGTGGTGGAATTAAGCAGATTCAGGCGAAGACAGTCACATTCGGCGCGACCGACGCTCCTTTGAGCGGTGCCGATCTGGAAAAATGGGGTTTAGTCCAGTTCCCGATGGTGATGGGTGGTATTGTTCCTGTCGTAAATATCGATGGTATCAATCCTGCGCAGATGGTTCTTGACGGCCCGACACTTGCCAACATTTATTTGGGCAAGATCACAAAATGGGACGACGCGGCTTTGAAGGCTCTGAATCCGAGCCTGAAACTGCCATCCAGTGCGATCATTGTTATTCGCCGCTCTGACGGTTCGGGCACAACCTTCAACTTCGCGCATTATCTCGCGAAGGTAAGCGAAGATTGGAAGAAGAATGTTGGTGTTTCGACTGCACTTGAGTGGCCGGTAGGTATCGGCGCCAAGGGTAACGAAGGCGTCGCAAATAATGTGATGCAGGCTAATGGTTCAATCGGCTACGTCGAGTTCGCGTATGCTAAGCAGAACGGTCTCGCCTACACGAAAATGGTGAACGCTTCGGGCAAAACCGTTGCGCCATCACTCGCCGCGTTTCAGGCAGGTGCTGTGAGTGCAGATTGGAATAGCGAGCCTGGCTTCGCTGTCATCCTGAGCAATCCAGCGGGTGCGACCGCTTGGCCGATGACTGCCTCGACATGGATCCTGATGTATCGTGAAGCAAAAGATGCAGAGGCATCCGCCGCTGCAGTGAAGTTCTTCAAATGGGCCTTTGCTAGCGGTGACAAGATGGCGATGGACCTTGATTATGTTCCAATGCCGGACAGCGTGGTAAACAATGTCAGCAAAATCTTGGCTGAAATTAAGTGAGACTTGATATGAGACTTTCGGAAACAAAAATTTTACGAATGTGAATAGGATGGGAAAGAGGTGACCTTCTCCTCTTTCCCTTCTCATATTAAACTGATCAATTATGGTGCTTGATCCTTAGCGTAAACGAAGTTTGCGGCCAATCTATTAGAAGGATTGGCAATCGAATGGTTCCGACAGGAGTTTTTCAGGTGAATGATACGGCTCTGCAAGCGACCCAACTGAAAACTGCTTTAACCTTTGATAAAGCAAAGGCAGTCCGCGGGTTTAGGCTTCCCGATGCAACCTTTCGAATTGTGTCAAGATCTGCTGCTGTACTTGTTTTGATTATTTTAACTGGCGTTGTTGTTTCACTCATTCATGGCTCAATACCAGTATTTAAAGCGATGGGGTTTGAATTTTTTACCTCTTCCTCTTGGAACCCTGTTACCGAGCGGTTTAGCGCTGGCGCCGCAGTCTTTGGCACTTTGGTAACCTCCGCGATTGCCTTGTTAATCGCAGTGCCTATCGGTTTGGGGATTGCTGTATTTTTAACAGAGATTTGCACGCCGAGATTACGTCGTCCGATAGCGATAGCAATTGAGTTGCTCGCGGGAATTCCGTCAATCATTTATGGAATTTGGGGGCTATTCTTCTTAGCTCCATTCCTTCAGGTGTATGTTCAGCCTTCCTTGATTTCTGCCTTTGAGGGTATTCCGATACTCTCGACCCTATTTCAGGGGCCTCCTTACGGCATCGGCATTCTGACCGCCGGGCTGGTGCTAGCTGTCATGGTATTGCCATTCATAACCTCGATATCAAGGGACGTATTTGAAACTGTACCACCAGTCTTGAAAGAAGCGGCCTATGGTATGGGTTGCACCACTTGGGAAGTCGTCAAGAACATTGTAATTCCCTACACGAAGTCGGGTGTTGTTGGCGGCATAATGTTGGCCTTGGGTCGCGCTCTTGGAGAAACAATGGCGGTTACCTTTGTCATTGGTAACGCGCACAAAATCTCTGGCTCCTTGCTTGCTCCTGGAACCTCAATTTCTGCAAATATTGCGAATGAGTTCACTGAAGCGGTCGGTGATATTTATACCTCTGCACTGATCGCATTAGGTCTCATTCTGTTCGTGATCACGTTTATCGTTATCGCTTTAGCGAGGCTCTTGCTAATGCGTTTGAATTTGAGGGCAGGCACATGAATGCGCTTTATCGTTATCGTCGGACCCGCAACCAGGTCTGGATGGCGCTGAGCTTTATATCGACGATCATTGGTCTTGGTATATTAACGCTTATTCTCGGTGGATTGTTCTGGAAGGGCATAAGCGGGTTTCATTCGGGACTTTTTACACAAATGACTCCACCTCCTGGGGGCGAAGGCGGCTTGCTTAATCCGATAGTTGGTAGTCTGCTGATGACTTTCATCGGGGTGCTCCTCGGCGCACCCGTCGGTGTGATGGCAGGCACCTATCTTGCGGAGTACGGAGATAAGTCCGCGCTGGCTTCCATCGTAAGATTTATAAATGATGTTCTACTCTCGGCTCCTTCGATCATCATCGGATTATTTGTATATCAGGTGATGGTCGCGCCATTAGGGCATTTCTCGGGATTTGCCGGCGGAGTTGCATTAGCTTTGATCGTTATTCCCGTCGTTGTGCGGACAACAGAGGATATGTTGCGGCTCGTTCCCGTTCCATTGCGTGAAGCAGCTTCTTCCTTGGGTATGCCGCGGTCATTCGTCATTCGTAAGGTCGTTTATCGTGCCGCTCGGACCGGGATGGTTACCGGAATTCTGTTGGCAGTTGCCCGCGTCAGCGGTGAAACAGCGCCATTAATGTTTACTGCATTGAATAATCAGTTCTGGAGTACCGATCTTAGCCAGCCAATGGCCAGCTTGCCAGCTGTTATATTTCAGTTTGCTCTCAGCCCGTACAAGGATTGGCAGCAATTGGCATGGTCGGGAGCATTGCTCATCACTCTTACAGTGCTCACGTTAAGCATTGTTTCACGAGCTCTTACTTCATCGAGGACATAGTTGATGACCGAAAACAAAAATATTGTGGAAAAGATCTCCATTAAAAAACTCGATTTTTATTACGGCAACAGTCGTGCTTTGAAGCAGGTTACGCTTCCGCTCTACCAAAATATGGTGACTGCGTTTATCGGGCCTTCTGGTTGCGGAAAGTCGACTTTGCTGCGTGTTCTAAATCGGATGTATGACCTTTATCCTAATCAACACGCCGAGGGTGAAGTGTTGTTTGAAGGTGAAAATATCTTAGTGCCGGGCCTTGATCTCAATCTGTTGCGGGCACGAATTGGAATGGTTTTTCAGAAGCCAACGCCCTTTCCGATGACAATTTATGAAAATATTTCTTTTGGAATAAAACTGTATGAGTCCCTTCCAAAGAGTGAGATGGATGGTCGCGTCGAGGATTCGTTACGCCGGGCGGCAATTTGGGATGAAGTAAAGGACAAGCTAGGTCAAAGCGGCCTCAGCTTGTCTGGTGGTCAGCAACAGCGTCTCTGTATCGCCAGAACAGTGGCTATTCGGCCCGATGTTATTCTGTTCGATGAGCCTTGTTCCGCGTTGGATCCGATTTCGACTGCAAAGATTGAGGAACTTATTGATGAACTAAAATCAGAATACACGATTGTGATCGTTACTCATAACATGCAGCAAGCGGCTCGTGTGTCAGAGAAAACGGCGTTCATGTATCTGGGTGAGCTTATCGAATTCGATGACACGTCGAAGATGTTTACTTCGCCCGGTGACAAGCGAACTCAGGATTATATTACCGGCCGCTTCGGCTGAAGTCGCCATTAACCGGCCCGGGGAGCAAAACGATGCCAGATCATACCGTAAAATCTTATGACGACGATTTGATGGAAATCGGAAGGAAAATTGCCGAAATGGGGGGTATTGCCGAGTCAATGCTTTCTAATTCAATTACTGCGTTGGTGAAGGGCGATACGGTCCTTGCGCAGCGCGTAATTGCTACCGATCCGCGTTTGGACGCGCTGGAACGGGAAGTTGAGGAAAAAGCAACGCTTACAATTGCCAAACGCCAACCGATGGCAATCGATTTGAGAGCTATTGTTTCAGCAATTCGGATTGCAAGTGATCTGGAGCGGATTGGCGACTTGGCAAAGAATGTCGGAAAGCGTGTTGTCGCCATTGACGGACAATTTGCCCCGCAAAAAATTGTTGGTGGCGTCGTTCATATCAGTGACCTTGCTCTTGATAGAATGAAACGTGTTTTGGATGCTTATGCTCAAAGCGATGATGCCGCTGCAATGGACGTTTGGCGGCACGATGAAGAAATTGACAATCTATATAATTCGCTCTTCCGCGAGTTGTTAACGTACATGATGGAAGACCCACGAAATATCGGGTTCTGTGCCCATCTCTTGTTTTGTGCAAAAAATATTGAGCGAATTGGCGACCACGCAACCAATATAGCTGAAACGATCCACTATTTGATAACGGGGGAGGCCATATCGGTCGATCGCCCTCGCGCATCAGATGCAATTATCCCGCTTTCGACCTGACGGGTTAAACAATAAAGCTGGATCAAATTCTATGAGCCGTAACCCACGAATACTTATCGTTGAAGACGAAGAGCCACTTACGATGCTGCTTCGTTACAACCTTGAAGCAGAGGGCTATTCAGTAGACAGCTCTGCTCGTGGTGATGAAGCAGAGATTATGCTTCGTGAGCAGACTCCCGATCTAGTCCTGCTTGACTGGATGTTGCCAGGATTGTCTGGAATAGAGCTTTGCCGACGAATTCGCCAGCGAGCCGAGACGCAACTTCTCCCCATCATTCTGCTGACAGCGAGGGGGGAAGAAAGTGAACGCGTCCGCGGATTAGGCACTGGCGCGGATGACTACATCGTCAAACCATTTTCTGTGCCCGAATTATTGGCAAGGGTCCGTGCTTTGCTCAGGCGTGTCGCGCCCAGGCGGATCGCTAACATTTTGGAAGCTGGAGATCTTGTTTTGGATCGAAATACCCATCGAGTGAGACGCGGTAATAGGGATGTCCACCTTGGCCCCACTGAATTCAAGATGTTGGAATTCTTGATGGAACGTCCGGGCCGAGTATTTTCCAGGAGCCAGATGTTAGATGGAGTTTGGGGAATAGACACCGAAATTGACGAGCGAACTGTTGATGTGCATGTCGGTCGCCTTCGCAAAGCAATAAACAAGCCTCGAGAATTAGATCCAATTCGAACCGTGCGTGGTGGAGGTTATTCTTTTGACGAAACCTACAGTTGATGCGGATATATGCTCCAAATTGGATCTTTAATGTTTATCAAAACCGCATTGTTTAGTTTAATGACGGGCTTTACGGCGGTCGTTTGATGGTTGATACGCAAGTTTGCTGTGAAACTCACAATAGGGAGTTCCAATCGGTGATGAGGCGCCACAAAATCTGAAATCTGCTGCGCTAGGGTCACCAAACGGCCATCTACATGTGCTTTCACGCAGTTCCATCAACGTGATCCGTTCTGCCATCGGAACAACAACGTCTTCAATTGGTGCCGGCTGATATTCTATAATCGGATTCATCATCGGTAGAGAGGCGCTCAGGGCAAGACTTCCACGCATTGTTGGCATGCTCATTGCTGATGCACTACCTCCCGACGACTGCCTCATCCTGCTCATCGTCGAGTGCCCCATCGGATGGCTCGGTGCCCGAGTGGATTTTCTCGGTCTTGACGTTGCTGCAGATGGCGATTTTGCTCTTCCCGATAGTCCTAACCGATGAACCTTTCCGATTACAGCATTGCGTGTGATGCCGTGGCCAAGCTCTCCGGCGATTTGACTCGCGCTCAAGCCTTGGTTCCAGAGCCTCTTCAAAGTTTCAACACGCTCATCGTTCCAAGACATTTTTTACCTCTGTCATTCGGTGCCAAATCATACCCACCTAGCTGGGGCAGATTATATACATGAACCAATAACCGTCGGCTAAAAAAACCGCGGCGATTACCAGATATCGTAGTTATCTAAGGCAATGACTACAATATCACGTAGGTCAGCCGCAAGCGTGACAGGCTAGATCATGACCTTTTCCGCAATGATCGTAGTGGATATCTTGTCGGTAAAGCGATAGAGTGGTCGCGTGCATTATGATTGACATGCAATGCACCCATTATAAGATGTGAGCGTTAAGAGCCGTCCCAAAGAGGGCGGCCCTTTTGTTTTTTAGGGCCCTTGAAGGGGAGGCGTTTGTACGACGCAAAATTGTATGGTTTTAGCTAACTCGGCTCTCTTACCCACATTTGCTCGTCTTGATTTGGCCTTTGAGCGCGGTGAAGGCCCGTGGTTATACACTGCAAGTGGGGAACGTTATCTCGACTTCGTGTCGGGCATAGCTGTGAATGTCGTTGGGCATGCCCATCCCCACCTTGCCGCTGCCCTGAAAGCACAAGCTGATAAGCTCTGGCACACGTCAAATCTTTTCAAAATTCCAGAAGGTGAGCGTTTAGCAAGCCGACTAACGAGTGCAAGCTTTGCAGATACGGTATTTTTTACAAATTCGGGTGCTGAAGCGCTCGAATGTGCAATCAAAATGGCTCGAAAATATCATGCTGCTAACGGGCAACCTGAGCGCTATCGCCTCATAACCTTTGAAGGTGCATTTCACGGACGGACCTTGGCTACAATTGCAGCTGGGGGCCAAAAAAAGTACCTTGAAGGCTTCGGACCAAAAGTGGAGGGCTTTGATCAGGTCCCATTTGCGGATCATGCTGCCCTTCAGGCGGCAATTGGACCGGAAACCGCAGGAATACTTATTGAGCCGATACAAGGTGAGGGTGGCGTTCGCGTCGTACCATCCCAGTGCCTTCGGGGTTTGCGTGACCTTTGTGATCAGCATGGACTTCTTCTCATTTTTGATGAAGTTCAAACGGGCATTGGCAGGACTGGTAACTTGTTTTCGTATGAAAGAAGTGGAATTGCTCCCGATATCATGGCGCTAGCCAAAGGTATCGGTGGGGGCTTTCCGATGGGTGCTTGTCTCGCAACAATAGAGGCTGGAAAAGGGATGGTCGCTGGCTCCCATGGCTCGACATTTGGAGGTAATCCACTCGCAATGGCTGTTGGAAACGCGGTGCTCGACCTCGTTCTCGCCGAAGGATTCCTTCAACAAGTCGGATTGCTCTCTCTCATTGCGCGTCAGCGACTTGCAGAGATCAAAGACATGTATCCAAATGTTATTGATGCGGTTCGCGGTGAAGGTTTGATGCTCGGGATAAAAACTCATGTCGCAAACAGTGAAGTTGTATCGGCACTGTTACGGCAAAACATGTTAGCCGTTGGCGCAGGAGACAATGTGGTTAGGCTATTGCCGCCATTAAATATTGATGAGGCGACATTATCGGAAGGTTTGAACCGGATTGAACGCGCCTGCGCGGATATCGACGCCGACATTAAGGCTAAGCTGATTGGGGGAACCAAAGCGTGACAAAGCCGAGGCATTTTATTGATTTGGTTGATTTGAGCGGTGACACGCTTCGGTTGATTCTCGCCGGTGCCAATTCGATCAAGAAAGAGCGAAGTGTTGGAGTAAGACCTATTTCGATGCCACTTGAGAGGCGTTTCCTCGCCATGATTTTTGATCAGCCATCGACGCGCACAAGGGTATCTTTTGATGTTGGCATGAGAGAATTGGGTGGCGAAACCTTGATGTTGACCGGGGCTGAAATGCAGCTCGGTCGTGGCGAGACTATTGCTGATACTGCCCGGGTTCTATCGCGCTATGTTGATGCAATAATGATCCGAACATTAGATCATGAATCAGTGTGCGAATTGGCTCGGTATGCCACGGTTCCTGTTATAAATGGTCTAACAAAAGTTTTGCATCCCTGTCAGGTCATGGCTGATATCATGACCTTTGAAGAGCATAGAGGGTCAATAAAGGGCCATAAGATCGCTTGGACGGGCGACTCAAACAACGTTCTTGCGTCATGGATTCAAGCCTCAGCTAAATTTGGTTTCGCGTTATCAATTGCAACACCTCCAGAGTTAGCTCCATCGTCAAATTTGATCGATATAGCGAGTGCGCAGGGTGCAATAATTTCTTTGACTGACGACCCTTTCGTGGCAGCGCATGACGCCTCATGTATTATTACGGATTGTTGGGTTTCTATGGGAGATGACGATGAGGGGCGGAGGCATAATTTGTTGTCGCCTTTCCAAGTAGGTAAGGAATTGATGCAAACGGCCCGGCCGGATGCGCTATTTATGCATTGTCTTCCCGCTCATCGTGGCGAAGAGGTCACCGATGAAGTGATGGACGGACCGCAGTCTGTTGTTTTTGATGAAGCAGAAAATCGTCTCCATGCCCAAAAGGGCATTCTTGCATGGTGTTTTGGGGTAATCGGTTGAGTTCTACTTTTCAAGATCCCGTAAGTCTTGACCACGTAACGCCGTTTGCTGTCGAGACCCTTGATGTCCGTGGCAAGACGGTTCGCCTTGGTGAAACGGTGAACTCGATTTTAGGGCGGCACAATTATCCTGAACCTGTTTCAGCACTTCTTGGGGAGGCTGTTGTCTTAACCGTCCTTCTTGGGGCATCTCTAAAATTTGAAGGCAGGTTTCAACTTCAGGCACGCTCCGATGGCCCCGTGGATTTGCTGGTTGTCGATTTTGACGCGCCGGACCGCGTTCGGGGTTATGCACGGTTTGATGCTGAGCGTCTGGCTATTGCTCAGTCTATCAACGCCCCGTTATTAGGCCGTGGGTTGCTTGGGTTAACGGTCGACCAGGGGCAGGACATGTCCCAGTATCAGGGTATTGTCGCACTGGACGGACAAGGGCTTGAGGCAGCCGCGCAGCAGTACTTTGTGCAATCAGAACAAATTCCAACACGAGTGCGCCTAGCGGTTGGTTCTTTGACCCGTCCCGATATTACCGGCAGCACACATTCTTGCTGGCGGGCGGGCGGGATCATTGTTCAATTTTTACCTAGCGCCAATCGTCGGCAGACGATTCGTGATCTTGATCCGGGGGATGCTCCACAAGGCGTCGTATTGACTGAAGTAGATGAAGACGAAGCATGGCGCGAAGCGCAAGTTCTCGTGTCAACTGTGGCAGATGACGAGCTTCTTGATCCCGAAATTTCGGATATTGACTTACTCTATCGACTATTTCACGAGCGCGGAGTCAGAGTCTTCGAACCTCAATCCATCATTGAGAAGTGCCGCTGTTCGCAAGAACGGATTACCGGAATGCTGAACAGCTTTTCAATTCAAGAGCGTTCATCCATGGTGGGTGACGATGGTGTGATTGGTGTCACATGTGAATTTTGCTCGATGCACTACAAAGTTAATCCGTTAGATGTGAATTTGCCCCCGTGACTGATTTTGATCCACGGTTGACCCCATTTAGAGGCGACATAGCGGCTGATTACCTTACGGGAAAGGTTGATGCCGCCCGCTTTGTTATAGGAAAAAGGTGTACTGTTATTCATGGTGCTGCCGACATTCGCAGATTGCCGGTTCCTGATGCACAACTTGATACTGAAGCGTTATACGGAGAAATTTTTATCGTTTACGAAGAGTCTGAGGAAGGTTGGAGTTGGGGCCAACTCGCACGTGATGGTTACGTTGGATATATGCCAAGTAGTGCGCTGGTATTGGAGACACTGGAACCAACGCATCGTGCCGCCGTGCTTCGAACATTTCTCTACGGTGGACCAAGCATAAAGCTCCCGCCGATTGCGTCGCTTTCTCTTGGTAGCCGGATAAATGTGAAAGCTGTAAAAAATGGATTTGCAGTGACTGACACCGGCCACTTTGTTTTCGCGAACCATCTGGTTGAAATTGGTGTTTTCGAAAATGATTTCGTTACTGTCGCGGAGCGTTTTCTTGGATTGCCCTATTATTGGGGCGGAAAAACAAGTCTAGGTATTGACTGCTCTGGGTTGGTTCAGGTTTGTCTGGATGCCATCGGGGTTAATTCGCTGCGTGATACCGACATGCAGGCAAAATCAATCGGATTTCCTGTCCCGATCGACGAAGTGACGGGAAATCTGATGCGTGGAGATTTGATCTTCTGGAATGGGCACGTCGGGATCATGCAAAATTCAAACAAAATTCTGCATGCTAGCGGGCATCAAATGCTAGTCGTTAGTGAATCATTGATTGCTGTTCGTGATCGTATTTTGGCGAAAGGTGGAGGATCAATTACATCTATTCGGCGGCTGATCCGTTAATCTCCGAATGTAAACTGCATCGTCAGTAACCACGGTCACGGTGAACGCTGTTCAACAGTTTTCCGCCACTTTCGAGTGTTTTGATTTTTTCTGCGATCGATCTACCAATAGCGAGAGGGTTGGAAACTGAGGCATTGTGTGGAGTGACGGTCACGTTAGGATGCGACCATAACCTGGACGTTGGCGGCAATGGTTCTGTTTGAAAAACATCAAGAACTGCCTCATGAATTATACCATCGTCCAGACATGCAAGAATATCGTCTTCTATTTGCAATCCGCCCCTGCCTGCATTGATAAGTGACGGCGCTGGAACGCGGCCGTCACGCGCAAGGCCTTTTAGCATTTTCGAATTGATGATACCGCGGGTTTCCGGTGTCAGCGGCAACAACGAGATCAAAATATCTGTTCGTGCAAGAAAGGGTGGGAGATTTGAAGAGCCGCAATAGCTTTTGACTCCATCAATTTGTTTTTCTGAAGTGCTCCATCCCGCAACTTTGAAACCGAGCAATGCGAGCTTGCGCGCGGCGTCGCTCCCGAGAACACCCATGCCCATGATACCAACCCGAATATCTGACGCAACAGGTTGAAGATCGTCGTCTTGCCAGACGCCTTGAAGTTGCTGAGTTCGGTAGCGTCGGGACTGCCGAAGGATGTTCAACGTGTGCATCACAACATATTCGGTCATCCGATTTGTCAGGTCTGAGTCGACAATTCGCGCCATCGGCACATCAGGTAGATTAGGATCTCGAAAAAGATGATCAACGCCTGCGCCCATCGAAAAAATGGCACGAAGATTGGGTAAATTTGAGAGCGACCCAACCGGATGATACCAACTCATGGCATATTGGATCTCATCAGGATCAAAATCGTTGCCTAATTTTGCAATCTGCATCCCAGGAAGAAACTCGCGGAACTTTGTAACCCATGGATTAGGATCACCAGTGCCGAGCGCGATAAGTAATGTCATTGTGAATATGACTTTCCGGATTGAACTGCGTGGATCAGAAGTCGAACCGGCGGCGCTTGGGGCGTTATTGTGTACGCCTGCGCCAACATATCTGCGGCCAATTCGGCGGCAGAATTTGTTCGCGCATGCACCAACCCGATCAGGTCACCAGTTTTAAGATGCGCACCAACTCCGGCAAGCCGAGAGAAGCCAACAGCGTGATCAATCGCATCATCCGCACGCGTGCGGCCACCACCCATTGCGACAACAGCCATTCCGATATCGCGTGTTGCGATGCTGTTTACAAAGCCATCTTTATCCGCCCTTAAGGCCGTTTGAACTGGTGCCACGGGGAGGTATGTAGCAGGACGTTCTACAAAATCATGAGGGCCGCCTAAAGCCGTGATCATTCGCTGAAACCGTTCCAGCGCGGACCCATCTTCTATTGAGCGAGTGATGCGCTTCCGGGCTTCTGAGCTATCCTTAGCGAGACCGCCAATCACAAGCATTTCAGCTCCAAGCGCGATGACAACCTCGTGAAGTCGCTCGTCGCGATGAGCGCCGGTTAGATATTCAACAGCATTCAAAACTTCAACAGCATTGCCTGCTGCAGATGCAAGTGGTTGATCCATATCAGTAATCAAGGCGACTGTCCGCAATCCTGCACCGTTAGCAACGTCGGCCAAACTTGTTGCGAGTTCCTGTGCACCTTCGAGGGTTGGCATAAATGCGCCGTTCCCTGTCTTCACGTCCATGACAAGTCCTTGAAGCCCAGCGGCGAGTTTCTTTGAAAGGATGGATGCCGTGATCAAAGGGATCGACTCAACTGTCGCAGTCACATCCCGAATGGCGTAGAGGCGTTTATCCGCAGGAGCTAAATCTGCAGTTTGGCCGATAATTGCGGCGCCTGTTTCACGAACAACTTTTCTAAACAATTCATTATCTGGTTGGGAAATGTAGCCGGGGATTGAATCCAGTTTATCCAAAGTGCCGCCAGTATGGCCGAGGCCACGACCGGAAATCATCGGGACATAACCGCCGCAGGCGGCAATTGCAGGTGCGAGCATGAGGCTAACATTGTCGCCGATGCCGCCCGTTGAATGTTTGTCCAGAACGGGACCATCGAGTTCTTGCCAAGATAACTGAGTGCCTGAACGCATCATTGCGAGTGTGAGGGCTACCGTTTCGGGGCTCTTCATCCCCCGAAAAAAGACCGACATGGCAAACGCCGCTGCCTGGCCTTCGGTTACCCGTCCATCTGTAAGCCCCTGAATAAATTCGCTAATTTCTTCAGGCTTGAGTATCTCTCCATCCCGCTTTCGGCGGATGATTTCTTGCGGCAACATAGCATTGACCCTGATCAGGCGACGATGCCTTTATTGATAGCGGGATGAATCGCAAAAATCAGGTAGAATCTTGAGAAATGAGAAGTTTTCCAGCGTTATGCGGCAAAGCGTTCCGCCTCATGCCCGAAATGGTTAATATAGCGGGCCTGGATGGACTCAACGGGCAGAATGACGAGAACGTCAGTTGTACCGAACTGTTGGTCAATGACAGCACCTTCGCCAAATCGTGCTCCAACCCGCAAATAGCCTTTGATCAGGGGGGGGAGCAAGGCCAGCGCAGCCCGGTGGTCGATTGATGTAAGTGCAAGAGAATCCATAGGAATTAGACGCTCTGGTCGTGCTTTGACCTGCCATTCGGTGGGCGCGAGCGCCTTGTGATGCAGGAAGCTCAGGGGTACGGCTAGAGCGTCGGTATCTGTGCCTGAGAAGCTCGCACAGCCGAACATTGCATCGATCTTGTGATGGCGGACATAGGTCCAGATACCATGCCAGAGGAGTTCGATGGTCCGCTTGTCGCGGTAGGCGGGGGCGACGCAGGAGCGGCCGAGTTCGAGAAAACGGGTGCTGGGATGACGGGCCAGAAGGGGAGCAATATCATACTCCGATGCAGTATAGAACCCTTTGTAAAGACTGGCAATTTCTTGTCGTAATAAGCGATAAGTGCCGACTAATTTAGGGCGTCTCAAGTGGCCTGAAGTAGCTGCGTGGTCGAAGACCAGCAGGTGATCGCAGTAGGCGTCGTAGGCGTCCGCGTCGCGACGGAGGAGACGGTTGGAAAGTGTCGGTTTTGCGGCCATTTCCTCGTAAAATACGGCATAACGAAGCCTTTGAGCCCTCAAAATGTCAGTTGCTGACCGCGCAAGGCGA
This sequence comes from Alsobacter soli, assembly GCA_945883115.1. Lineage (GTDB taxonomy): Bacteria > Pseudomonadota > Alphaproteobacteria > Rhizobiales > Beijerinckiaceae > CAIUPE01. The sequence goes on along the minus strand of CAMCXA010000006.1, from coordinate 49,599 downwards.
ACCTCAAGGGTCCCCAATCGCCCAATCCCACGTTCCAATTGGTTGTACCGTCTAAAGCCCTGAATTACCGGTAATAAAGGCGGTATTACCGGTAATAATGGCGATTTAAATTGGAAGATTGGACTTTGTTGGAATTCAGGTGTGTTTGCGTCACTCATGGGCGTCAATTTTCATCATTCGAGCGATCATCCAGAATCAAATTCCGTCTTGTCTCTCTTAGATGGAAAACTCTGACGCTTTTATGACTTAACGGAGGCACCTGATCCCGCGCGTTCAATGAGCCATCAATTTGGCCGTTGGAAAAGTGACTTCGACGAGGGTACCCGCATCCTTCTCTGACGAGATCGCGAGTGCCGCGCGATTGGCCGTGACGAGAGCCTTCGTCAGTGTTAGGCCGAGGCCAGTACCACCCGACCTTCCTGCGGTCGTAATCTGCCGGAACGGTTCAAGCGCGGTTGCTATATCCTGCTCTGTCATGCCGATACCGGTGTCCCTGATCCGGATCACTACCCTGCGCTCCGTATTCAATTCGGTCGATACGATCACCTGACCGCCCGGGTTCGTAAATTTAACGGCATTCGAGAGGAGATTGAGGAATATCTGGGTGAGTGATCGCTCGTCGGCGATGACTTTTGGCAGTGTCGAGGACAGGCTTGACCGCATAACCACTTTGCCCCGAGCTGCATCCGGCTGAAGCAACCCGATTGTTCGAGCCAAAAGTTCGTTCACGTCGACCTCGACAAAAGCAAGGTCCGAGTGGCCTGCTTCTATCTTGGACAGATCAAGCAAGTCGTTAACGAGGCTCGTGATATGGGAGCCGGAGGTATGAATGTCCCTCAGATACGACTGGTAACGTTCATTATCGATCGGACCAAACCGTCCTTCCATCATGATTTCGGTGAAGCCGATAATTGAGGAAAGCGGAGTCCGAAGCTCGTGGCTGATCCGAGCGATGAAATCCGATTTTTGGGCGCTGCTCGCTTCTGCCTGATGGCGTGCTTCATCAAGGCGCGTTTCAACCTGCTTCCAAGGTGTCACATCGCGCAGGACGATGCAGTATTTTCCGAGACTTTCATCGCCGATGCGCCCGATTGTAATGAAGAGAGGGATTCGGCCGCCGTGACGTTCAAGCCCAACCATTTCACGGCCATCATTGAGAATAGTCGAGATGCCTCCCTCCTTTAGGCTATCGAGATAATCCCATGCCTTGGAGTGATATTCGGGAGCGAGAAGGACGGTAAATTTTTCGCCAATCAACGCAATCTGATCATCGCCAAACAGCGCTTCCGCGGAGCGGTTTACGGACAGGATGAGACCATTTACGTCGATTACAACGACGCCATCGGTTGCTGTGTCGAGAATTGCCGAGAGTTCACGCGCCGAGTGCTTATCGTGATCATTGGCCGGTGGCATCTGCGTCGATCCGACCGACTCGGATAGAGGCTGGAACGTCATCATGGTCGCCGGAAGTCCATCCCAATTGATTGTCTGAATATGGACGGACGATGCCGAGATGCTGCCGTCCCGGAGCTTCAGGGGAATTGCATGATCATCACGGAGCAGGGACGCACGCTCGGGATCTCGTCCACTGAACAGGCGCTCAAGTCCGCCGTCCCGGTAAAAATCATCAACATTGTCATATCCGGTTGCCTGAAGGAGCGTGCGGTTCATCAAAATGGGAACCGAGCCCCTGCTGATAAGTAGACCGATTGGCAGACGATCGATCAAGTTCTCGAGTAGCGCTGCTTTCTCGGTGCCAGAGCCTTTTTGAACAGGGCCCAAGTGGGCGGACGGTTCAGGTTCCATTTGCACCGAGGCACTGGCTGGTTCTTCCCGCCGGGCAGTTTCCAGACTGCTGCTGAGTGCCTTTGCAATTTCCCTGAATGCTTGCCGCTCGACATCTGACAAAGTTTGCGGCGACCGTGTCGTGGATTGACGTCCGAGTTTAGGGGTGGCGTGACTTTTCTCGTCGATTTCCGAGGTTGGCTCCTTCGAGGCCGGGATCACGACGCCGAAGCCCTGAAAGCCCTCAAATTCCCTTTCGGCAGAATAAAGCGGCGTTCCCCAGAATTGAAGATTTGAACTGCATTGATTTGATTGATCTGTCCAAGTCGTTCTGACGCCTTCAAAAGTACTTCTGCCGGCGAGGGCCTGAGTGAGGGGATCAAACGAGTCGAGGATCGCGTCGCCTGATGAGCCGACCAAGTTGGTTCCGGAGAGCAGAGACTCAAATCGTTGAATGACAGGATCGACATTTGGTTCCGGAAAAGACCAGACGCCGTTTTTATCCGTTTTCCATAGGAAACGAATTTTCTGAACTGCCGCCCTTTTTCCTGAAATCGCGGAGGGCGGTCCTGATTTTGGCTCTCGTTCCATCATTCACTCAACTGGCGCGTATCGCTTCATTCGTTGTTCGAATGACCCAACCCTTCCAGGGCATATCTTCGTCCGTTTGTCTTTGATCAATTCTGCTAAAGGTTTAATCGATTAGAACCAGTTTCGTCCATCATCTTGATGCTCCGGCGGCCATCAGAATGAAAACGTCGTTAACAAGAAGGTTCTTGACAATTGTGCAGTGCAGCATTATGTTGCAACGCAGCATCAGAGTGTTCGTATTTTTTCTTATACAGGGGTCCAGACCATGTCCAAATCGCCATTGAATTTTGAAATTCCTGCTGAAATGCGTGTCGTTGCCGAAAAGAGCGTCGAGCAGGCCAAGAAGGCCTTTGACGGATTTTTCGATGCTGCCGGAAAGGCCGTCGTTGCTGCCGATGCGCAGACTGCCTCGTTGCAGAGCAATACAGGCGAGCTTGTCAGAAAGACTTTCGGATATGCCGAACATAACGTCGCTACGGCGTTTGATTACGCGGCAAAACTCGTCAACGCAAAAGATATGCAAGATGTCATGCGGATCCAGTCGGATTTTGTGAAGACCCAGATCAGCACGCTGCAATCGCAGATGACTGATATTGGCTCCACGGTCCAGTCAAGTGCTCGGAAGACAGCCGAAGACGTGCAAAGCACAATCGAGAAGGCATCCAGCGAAATGCAGCGGACGGCCTCGCACGCTTTCAAGGGTTAAGGAGATGATCGCCGATTGGATCGACGTCGGGTCAACCAATCGGCCATGATTGAAAAGGTCCCGACACGCTCTTATCGAATGGAGATTGTCATGTCCGTGAATTCAGATTCGCCGAACAAAAATGAAACGCCAGCGGTTGAAAAGCCTGTGCCAACTGTTGCTGCAATTGCTTTGGCTACCTCCCCGGCGACCGAAAAACAGATCGGTTCCGAGGTGACAGGCACTCTTTTGCGTCGTCCACCTACTGCACCAATCGTCCCGGCCGAGCGCGTCCGACCTCTTGTCGTGAGCGAACCGAAGGGGCGTGGTCGTCGGAAGAAGGTTTTGGCACCTCAGACGATTGCAAAAGCCCAGCAGAAATCAGCGTCTGAACTTTTGAAGTTGAATGGTGCTGCCGAGTTGATCACAAAATCAGCTGCGGATAAGCCAATTGCTTCGACATCTGCGAAAGCGCGCATGGCAAAGCCGAAGCCAAAGATGTCTGCACCGGTCAAAAAATCGGCAACGGTTCAATCAACGGCTGAGCAAATATCGTCAATCAATGTGCAACACGCAGTCAAGACCGCTTCCGATCTCGCTGCGACGCAAGCGCGTGATCTGTTCAAGGCGGTGAAGAGTACGACCGACCATCTTACGACCGGTCTCGAGAAGAGTTCCCGTGCGGCGCAGGAAGGTGCGGTTGGAACGCAGGCACGGCTTGCGACGCTGATGCAAGCCCAGTTCGATGCCGCATTCGGATATGCGCGCGATCTTGCCCATGTGCGTTCGCTTTCGGATATGATTGATCTGAATTCGACTATCCTTCGTCGTCAGTTTGACGAGTCTGCGAAGCAGATTCGCGAGATCAACGCGTTTGCCGGAAAAACGGCAACGCTCGTGGTTCAGCCCGTGCGCGATGCGCTTACCGGATTGACTTCGGGACGTTGATTGATCGCGCACCAATCTCTCTATCCTTCGTGTGACCACATGCCGAGGCGCATCCTTTTTGCTTTGACCCGATTACGGTCTTGAAAAAGGTGGAGCCTCGGCGTAGTGTCCGCCCGCTTCAGTGCAATGCAGCTATAGCTCAGTTGGTTAGAGCGCTAGATTGTGGATCTAGAGGTCCCCCGTTCAAGCCGGGGTAGCTGTACCATTATTAAGAACGTTTCCGTCGAGAGGCTTCGGGCCAGCGGTGCATTGAGCTTTTTTGAAGTTCCGTTCTGCAATTCTGTCATTTATCAATGCGCCCCACATGCGCGATACATCAGCAGCGTTCGTCTGTGTTTTACCAAAAAAGCTTGAAGCTTATCCATTTTGTATTACTAATTTCATCATGGTAATACTCTTGGAGTGCTTGAATGGCGACGACGTTGACAATCAAGGGTCAAGTTACGATCCCGAAGCATATTCGTGATGCTCTGCATCTGACGGCGGGCAGCAGTGTGGACTTTGCGATCGGTCCGGACGGGCAAGTTGTGATTCAAAAGGCAGGTGGTCAGAGAGGGTCAGGCGCTGACCGTTTTCAATCGGCGCGCGGTAAAGCCGATATTCGCTGGCGTACCGATGAGTTGATGGCATTGCTTCGCGGTGAAACGTGACGCTCCTCGTTGATACCAATATTCTGCTGGATGTTTTGGAGGATGATCCTCAATGGGTCGAGTGGTCGGTTTTCCAGCTAGGGGCGCAGTCGAAGATCCACCAATTAGCGATTAATCCGATTATCTATGCAGAATTATCGCTCGCTTTTTCGACTGTGGAGAAGCTGGATGACACGATCATATCTCTTGATCTGCACGTTTTAGAAATTCCCCGCGCGGCACTGTTTTTGGCCGGGAAGGCGTTTCTTCAGTACCGGCGGCGGGAAGGAACCAAAACCAATGTGCTTGCAGACTTCTTTATTGGTGCTCACGCCGCTGTTGCGGGGTATCCGTTGCTTACAAGGGACCAAAACAGATACCGAGATTATTTCCCGTCACTGACGCTGATTATGCCGGATAAGTCTCCTTCGATCATTTGACCCGTCTAGCAGGAATTTTATACGGATCATTCAAATACGCGCGTGATGAGCCCCTTCCTTTTGTGACGAAAGCGTTTAGGATTTCGATATTCAAATGCGGGGTAGGTGATGCTGAAATCTGGGCTTGTTAAATCATCAGCGGTTGAGGTTGTCGAGGGACTGCGTCGGGGCGACGTATCGCCGCTTGAATGCCTTGATGCGCTGGAAGTGCGGATATCCGAGGTTGACGGGCGGATCAATGCTTTGCCGACCTTGTGCTTCGAGAGGGCGCGGGCGCATGCGCGGGCCTTGATGCAAAAGCCTGTGGCGGAGCGCGGGGTGCTGGCGGGTCTGCCGGTTCCGATCAAGGATCTGACGGACGTGGAAGGCGTAAGATCGACACATGGCTCACCGATTTTTGCCAATGCGGTGCCTGAAAAGTCCGATTTGCTCGTGACACGCCTCGAGGCGGAGGGCGGGGTGATTTATGCGAAATCCAATACGCCGGAATTCGGCGCGGGAGCCAACACGTTCAACGAGGTGTTTGGGGCGACCGTGAACCCGTACAATACCAAGATGTCGGCGGCGGGATCATCTGGCGGAGCTGCGGCAGCGCTTGCATCCGGCATGGCGTGGGTCGCGCATGGGTCGGACCTCGGAGGAAGTCTCCGCAATCCCGCGAGTTTCTGCGGAATTGTCGGATTGCGGCCTTCGCCGGGGCGAGTGGCGTTTTCAAAAGGCGGGCAGCTTGACGGGAGCCTCGCAGTCGAGGGGCCGATGGCGCGGACGGTTGATGATTGCGCTTTGTTGCTCGATGCGATGGCAGGGGATGATGCGCGCGACCCGCTCTCGAAGCCGCGACCAACGCACTCTTTTCTTGCCGCTGCGCAGGCGCGGTTGAAGCCTTTGCGGGTGGCGTATTCGCCGGACCTCGGGATTACGCCGGTTGATCCGCAGGTGGCGGAGATTACGCGAAGAGCGGCGCACCGATTTTCGGATGCGGGGGTGATTGTCGAGGAGACGCATCCTGATCTTTCCGATGCTTACGAGATTTTCCAGGTATTGCGGGCGCATTCTTATGCGATCGGGATGTCGGGACTGTTGCGGGATCATCGGGACAAATTGAAGCCGGAAGTGATCTGGAATACCGAGAAGGGGCTTGCGCAACCGATGGAGATGGTTGTGAAGGCCGAGCTTGCGCGGACGGCTCTTGCGGCGCGTATGGCTGATTTTTTCGAGAAATATGATGTGCTGCTGTGCCCGGCGACGATTGTGCCGCCGTTTCCGGTGGGCGAGCGCTATGTGAAGCAGTGTAACGGCGTTGATTTTGCGACTTATGTCGATTGGCTTCTGATCGTTGCCCCGGCAACGCTCGCGGCATGCCCGGCTCTGTCGCTGCCGTGCGGGTTCACGAAAGATGGCTTGCCTGTGGGGCTTCAGATGATCGGGGCCTCGAATGGCGATGCGCGGTTGCTCTCTGCGGCGGGCGTGCTGGAGGATGTGCTCGGGTTGCAGACGGTGCGTCCGGTTGATCCGCGCTCGTGACACGAGAGTATTGTGATGGATAATCATTTTTTCGCGGCACTCAGGGCGCGGATGCCGGAGGGTGGGCGGCGCTTTATCGAGACGCCGGACGGCGCCGTCATTACCTATGATGACTTGCTTGCGGGGACGGCGCGGTATGCGCGGGCTTTGCAGACGCTTGGTGCCATGCCGGGAGACCGCATCGCGATCCAGATCGAGAAATCGGCGGATGCTGTGTTTCTGATGTTGGCCTGTATCCGGGCGGGGTTTGTGATCTTGCCGCTGAATACGGCCTACACAGTGCATGAACTTGATTATTTTGTCGGCGATGCGGAGCCTGCCATCCTGGTGTGTGACCCGTCACGGGAAAGCGAACTAAAGGGTATTGCTGCGCGCTATGGTGTCAAAGCCGTTGTGACGATGGACCCGACCGGGGCCGGAACTTTGCGGCAGATGGCGGCGGGGCAGGCGACGGATTTCGGGGATGTGGCGCGGGGAGGGGATGATCTTGCGGCGATCCTCTACACGTCGGGGACCACAGGGCGCTCCAAGGGGGCGATGCTGAGCCACGATAATCTGGTGTCGAACGCGCTGACTTTGGTTGATTATTGGCGGTTTACTGGCGAAGATGTGCTGCTGCATGCGCTGCCGATCTATCATACGCACGGACTGTTCGTGGCGATCAATACGGTGCTGATGGCGGGGGCATCGATGCTGCTTCTGCCGAAATTTGTGCCGAATGACGTGATGCGGCTGATGCCGCGCGCGACTGTGATGATGGGTGTTCCGACATTTTATACGCGGTTGTTGGGGCATCCTGATTTGGGGCGAATGACGACGGCGGGGATCAGATTGTTTGTTTCGGGATCGGCACCACTGCTTGCGGAGACGCATCAGGAATGGTTTGCGCGGACCGGGCACGCCATTCTTGAGCGTTACGGGATGACGGAAACCAATATGAATACGTCTAATCCGTATGACGGGGAGCGGATTGCGGGGACGGTTGGCTTGCCATTGCCTGGCGTGAGCTTGCGTGTCGTTGATGCGGAGACCGGAGCCCTGCTGCCAAAAGATACGATCGGCATGATCGAGGTGAAGGGGCCGAACGTGTTTTCAGGCTATTGGCGGATGCCGGAGAAGACGGCTGCGGAATTCAAGGCGGACGGGTTTTTCATCACGGGCGATCTCGGGACGGTGGATGAGCGCGGCTATGTGCGGATTCTGGGGCGCGGCAAGGATCTGATCATTTCGGGCGGGTTCAATGTCTATCCGAAAGAAGTCGAGGAATTGATTGATGCGATTGACGGCGTTGTTGAAAGTGCCGTCATCGGCCTGCCGCATCGGGATTTTGGCGAGGGTGTGACGGCAGTGATTGTGCCGGTAACTGGAAAATGCCCGGATGAGGCGGCGATCCTGACGTTGATCGAAACGAGGCTTGCCAAATTCAAACAACCCAAGCGGATTGTTTTCGTTGATGAATTGCCACGGAATGCGATGGGAAAAGTGCAAAAAAACGCTCTCAGGGATCGTTTCAGAGGTTTTTATACGGAGCGATGACAGGTGTCGGATTTTGACGTGACTGATTGTCGTAAATTGAACATTTAACAAGCAAAAAAATTTCTTCCCAGTGAACACTGGCGAAAAACAGATAGTATAAGTCGTAATCGGAATTGATGAAGTCGTGACAAGGGATAAATCTGCTTGCTTTGTTATCCTGTTTTCACACGTCTTGGAAGGCAACGGCATGAAAAGCGACATCGAAATTGCACGCGAAGCAACACTTCGTCCCATTCAGGAAATTGCAGACAAGCTTGCGATCCCAGCAAGTTCTGTCCAGCCTTATGGTCGTGGCATCGCCAAGATCGATCTCGATTACATTGCGTCTCTTGAAAAGAAGAAGGACGGCAAGCTGATCCTTGTAACTGCGATCAACCCGACGCCGGCAGGTGAAGGCAAGACGACGACGACAGTTGGTTTGGGCGATGGCCTGAACCGGATTGGGAAGAAAGCGGCAATCTGCCTTCGCGAGCCGTCACTCGGCCCGTGCTTCGGCGTGAAGGGTGGCGCGGCTGGTGGTGGTTATGCGCAGATCATCCCGATGGAGCAGATCAATCTGCATTTCACCGGCGATTTCCACGCGATCACCTCGGCGCATAATCTCGTCAACGCCATGTTGGATAACCATATTTATTGGGGCAACGAGCTGAATATCGATGCACGCCGCGTCGCGTGGCGCCGCGTGATCGACATGAACGACCGCTCGCTGCGTTCGATTGTTTCGTCGCTGGGCGGCGTTTCGAATGGTTTCCCGCGCGAAGACGGCTTCGACATTACGGTTGCCTCCGAAGTGATGGCGGTGTTCTGTCTGGCGCGTGACATCAAGGATTTGGAAGAGCGGCTCGGCAGCATGGTTGTCGGCTATACGCGCGACAAGAAGGCGATTACCGCGAAGGATCTGAAGGCTTCCGGTGCTATGACGGTTTTGCTCAAGGATGCTATCCAGCCAAACCTTGTGCAGACGCTCGAAGGGAACCCGGCCTTTGTGCATGGCGGTCCGTTCGCCAATATCGCGCATGGCTGCAATTCGGTGATCGCGACACGTACGGCGTTGAAGTTGGCGGATTATGTTGTGACCGAAGCAGGTTTCGGCGCTGATCTGGGTGCAGAAAAGTTCTTCGATATCAAGTGCCGCAAAGCGGGTTTGACGCCAGATGCTTGCGTGATTGTGGCTACAGTCCGCGCGCTGAAGATGCATGGTGGTCTTACGAAGGACCAGTTGGGCACGGAAAACATCGAAGGTTTGCGGAAGGGTCTCGTGAACCTCGGACGTCACATTGAAAACGTTCGCAAGTTCGGTGTCGAGCCGGTCGTCGGCATCAATAATTTCACGTCCGATACTGCAGCCGAACATCAGCTGATTATCGAATTCTGCAAAAAGGAATATGGCGTTGACGCTGTCATCTGCCAGCATTGGGCCAAGGGTTCTGCAGGTATTGAAGAGCTTGCGCACAAGGTTGTTGCGGTTGCTGAAGCCCCGCGCAAGGCTCCATTCGCTCCAATCTATAAGGACGAAATGCCACTCGTCGAGAAGATGCGGACGATTGTTCGTGAAGTGTATCGTGCGACCGATATTGTCATGGATGCGAAGGTCAAGGGACAGTTTGACGAGTTGGAAAAGGCTGGTTATGGCCATTTGCCGGTTTGTGTTGCGAAGACGCAGTACACATTCTCGACAGACCCGAACCAGCGCGGCGCACCAACAGGGCATACGATTCCAGTCCGGGAATTGCGGCTTTCGGCCGGCGCCGGATTCATTGTTGTGATCTGTGGTGAAGTGATGACGATGCCGGGGCTTCCAAAAGTGCCGTCGGCGGAAAAGATCTTTATTGGGGCATCCGGCAATATTGAAGGTCTGTTCTGATCAATTTGAAGTGATTTCTTTAGACTTCTTCCCTCATACTGTGGCCGGGTATCGCCTGATATCCGGCCTTTTTCTCGATTAACGCAATGATAACGTTCGAACATTGACCATTTGGGGAAATCAGGGTTAATTCTGTATCAGGTGAACCGGTTTTTGAGTTCAGTGATCAACCGCATTTTTTTCCTGAACAATTCAGGGGGATGAACTAGGCGGATGGTTAAAAACAAGAAGGGGATTAAGCTATGTCAATGTCTGATGCCGATTATGGCGAAAAGGACAAGAAGGAAGACCTGAAGGTCCTTCATTCGATGGGATATGCGCAGGAACTCGAAAGAAGCATGAGCAGCTTCTCGAATTTTGCGATTTCGTTCTCGATCATCTGCATTCTTTCGGGCGGTATCAATTCGCTCGGGCAGGCGACCGCGGGTGCCGGTGGCGCTGCAATCGGGATCGGCTGGCCTGTCGGGTGTCTCCTTTCCGGAATGTTTGCGCTTGCACTGGCTCAGATCAGTTCGGCGTATCCAACTGCGGGTGGTTTGTATCACTGGGGTTCCATCCTCGGTAACCGTTTTACGGGCTGGATGTCGGCTTGGTTGAATCTTCTCGGACTGATCACCGTTCTGGGCGCAATCAACGTCGGTACATTCTATTTCTTCTTCGGTGCGTTCGGTGCGATGTTCGGCATTGAAGACACGCTTCAGCACCGGGTAATTTTTGTTGCCGTGATTACCGCTATTCAGGTTGTGATTAATCACGTCGGCATCCGATTGACCGCGAAGTTGACGGACTTCTCCGGCTATCTGATCCTGATCACAGCGGTCGCCTTGACAGTTGTCTGTCTGGTTTCGGCGCCATCTCTCGACTTTGCCCGCTTGTACACGTTCTCGAACTATACCGGCACGGAAGGTGCGAGTGGCGTATGGCCTGTGGCCGTTAGCGGACTGATGGCTTTTGTGCTTGGTCTGTTGCTGCCAGTCTATACGATTACCGGATATGACGCGTCTGCACATACGGCAGAAGAAACCAAAGTTGCAGCCACCGCCGTTCCACGTGGCATGGTCAATTCGGTCATCTATTCCGGCCTTTTCGGATGGGTGATGCTGAGCGCATTCGTCCTGATGATCCCGAACATGGACGAAGCTGCGAAGCAAGGCTGGAACGTGTTCTTTTGGGCGATGGACTCCCAAGTAAACCCAACCCTGAAAATGGTCCTCTATGTTGCGATTTTTGTCGCACAACTCCTATGTGGCCTTGCGACGGTGACATCAGCATCCCGCATGTTGTTTGCCTTTGCACGTGATGGCGGCTTGCCACGGTTTTTGAGCAAGGTTAGCCCCACGTTCCGGACACCTGTTGCTTCCATCTGGGTTGCATCGACGCTTTCGGTGCTGTTCGTCTGGCTGACATCGGCCATCACAATCGCTGGAACGCCGGCTTATTCGATCGTCGTTTCATGCACCGTGATTTTCCTGTTCCTCTCCTTCGCGTTGCCGATTGCACTCGGCATTGTTGCATATGGGACAGCGAAATGGCCAAAGCCGGGTCCGTGGAGCATTGGCGGCGGAACATTCAAGCTTGTTGGTTTCCTCTCGCTTATTGCAATGGCGATCATCTTCTATGCTGGAATTCAACCGCCAAATGATTGGGCACTTGCAATCACGGTCGGATTCATTGTCCTAATGATTGTTGTCTGGGTCCTGTTTGAAAACCGTCGTTTCCAAGGTCCACCTATTGGGGATATGATTGCCAAGCGGCAGGCTGCGATCAAGGAAGCTGAAGCGGCGGTCGGCGAAAACTGAGCCTAGGCGCAATCGCGCAATTATTTTAACCGCGGGCGGTGACGCCCGCGGTGCTTGTTTCCAACGGGGTTTATGATCATGAGCACACCACCGCGCATTACATCTGCTGCTGAAGCTCTGGCCTATGTCAGAGAGAAGGATTTGCCTTATGTGCGGGTGGGTTTGTTCGATATTGATGGTGTTTTTCGCGGAAAATATATCAATCGCGACAAGTTTGAGAGCGCCCTTGAGAAAGGGTTGGGCTTTTGCGACGTGGTTGTCGGCTGGGATTCGAATGACCAGCTTTATGATAATGCCAAGGTAACCGGTTGGCACACGGGTTATCCCGATGCTGCTGTCCGCATGGTGCCGGATACGATGCGTGTGATCCCTTTCGAGGATGATCTGCCGTTGTTTATTTGCGAATTTGACGGGAAGTGGGAAGAGGTTTGTCCGCGCGGTACGCTGAAGCGTGTTCTGGCGAAGGCGGCTGATATGGGCTTCAAGGTGAGTGCCGCTGCAGAATTCGAGTTTTTTCTGTTTGAGGAAACGCCGCATTCGGTGCGAGAAAAGAATTACAAGAATTTGAAAAATATTACGCCCGGGTTTTTTGGCTATTCAATGCTGAGAAGTTCTGTGCATGCCGATTTCTATCGGGATTTGCTTGATCTTGGACGGAAGATGGACTTCGAGATCGAGGGGTTGCATACGGAAACCGGACCGGGTGTTCTGGAGGCGGCCATCAAGGTCGACGAGGCCATGGCGGCTGCTGACAAGGCTGCGCTGTTCAAGACTTACACGAAGGTTCTGGCGCAAAAGCGCGGCTGGATGGCTTCGTTCATGGCGAAATCATCGCATGATTGGCCCGGACAATCCGGACATTTGCACACATCGTTGCAGGATAAAAAGACGGGGAAGGGCGTGTTTTATGACAAGTCCAAGCCCTATTCTATGTCCGACACGATGCGTTGGTATCTCGGCGGGCAGCAGCAATTAATGCCCGAATTACTGGCGATGGTTGCCTGCACGGTGAACAGCTATACGCGACTGATCCCAGGGTTCTGGGCGCCAACGGACTCGGCGTGGGCTGTGGATAATCGTACGACGGCACTGCGTGTGATCGAGGGGTCGGAGAAGTCGCAACGGATCGAGTATCGGGTAGCGGCTGCTGATATCAACCCTTACCTCGCACTTGCCGCTGCGATTGGTTCTGGTCTTTGGGGGATTGAGAACAAGATCGAGCCGGGTGCGCCAATGACCGGCAATGCCTATGATGTGAAGCTGCCGAAGAGCCGTGCTTTGCCGCGGACCTTATGGGAAGCTGCGCAACGGTTGAAGGGTTCAAAGCCCGGGCGGGCCCTGTTTGGCGATGCTTTTGTCGAGCATTATGCGGCCTCGCGCGAGTGGGAAGAGCGGGAATTCCGGCGTGCGATTACGGACTGGGAAATGGCCCGGTATTTTGAAATTATCTAAGCTGGGCGAGTGGGGAGTCGCGAATGGCGAATATTCGCTACTCATCATTCGCTATTCGCCTCTAAAACCACTTTCACAAACAGGCCCACCTTCCCATGACAGACATTCTTTGCATCTCCCCCATTGATGGCCGCGAAGTCGCACGGCGGCCTTCGGCCTCTGCTGCAGCGATTGAGGCTGCTCTCGCGGCAGCGCGTCAGGCGCAAAAGCTCTGGGCGAAAGTTCCGCTCGCCGAGCGTACTGCCAAGCTTACGGCTTTTGTCGACGCGATGCTGACGATGAACCAGGAAGTCGTGCCTGAAATCGCAATCCAGATGGGACGTCCCGTGAAATGGGGTGGCGAGTTCCGCGGCTTTGAAGAGCGCGCCCGTCACATGATCAAGATTGCGCCCGACGCGTTAGCGCCGATTGTACCCGAGAAGAAACAGGGTTTCGCCCGCTATATCGAAAAGACGCCTCTGGGTGTTGTGCTGGTTGTGGCACCGTGGAACTATCCGTATTTGACGGCGGTGAATTCGGTTGTACCGGCGCTGATGGCAGGCAATGCCGTGATCCTGAAGGCGGCTGCGCAGACCATTCTGGTCGGGGAGCGCTTTGCGACTGCGATGCAGGTGGCGGGGATGCCGGAAGGGCTCTTTACCAATCTTGTTCTCACGCATGACGACACGGCGCGCATCTTGTCATCGGGATCTGTGGACCATTGCAATTTTACGGGATCGGTTGCAGGTGGGCGTGCCATCGAAAAGGCGGCAGCGGGGACGTTTACGTCGTTGGGGCTTGAACTTGGCGGCAAGGATCCGGCCTATGTGCGGGCAGATGCCAATCTTGATCATGCGGTTGAAAATCTCGTTGATGGTGCTTTCTTCAATTCGGGACAGTGCTGCTGCGGTATCGAGCGCATTTATGTGCATGAAAGTCTTTATGATCGTTTTGTCGAGGGCTTCGTGGCGCTGACTAAGGCGTACAAGCTCGGCAATCCGCTGGACGAGACAACAACCCTCGGACCAATGGCGACGGCCAAGGGCGCGGATATTGTACGCGCGCAGGTGAAAGAAGCGGTGGCCAAGGGTGCGAAAGCGCATATTGATGCGGCTTTATTCCCGGCGGACAAGGGGAGCGGTACCTATTTAATGCCGCAGGTTCTGACCGGCGTTGACCATTCGATGACTCTGATGCGCGAGGAGAATTTCGGCCCTGTGGTTGGTATTATGAAGGTCAAGGATGATGCAGAGGCCGTGCGGCTGATGAATGACAGCCCCTATGGCCTGACTGCCGCGATCTGGACCTCGGACGAGGCTGCTGCTGCGTCGCTGGGCCGCGAGATCGAGACGGGCACCGTGTTTATGAACCGCTGCGACTATCTTGACCCTGCATTGGCGTGGACAGGTGTGAAGGATACCGGACGGGGTGTGAGCCTCTCCGAGATCGGCTATGACATGCTGACGCGTGCCAAGAGCTATCACCTCAGGACACTCTGATTTCAAGTCGTCAAACGGCGCCTTTGTTTTCCTCTTTTCTGCGAGATCATCATGACAACTTCACATTCGGCCAACTGGAACTACCCTACCGCGATCCGTTTTGGCGCAGGAAAAATCTCGGAGTTGCCGAAGCTCTGCAAGAACAACGGGATCATGCGGCCGCTTCTGGTAACTGATCCGTTTCTGGCGACACAGCCGATGACGCTGGCTGTTTTGGATGCGCTGCAGGCTGCAGGGCTCGGCCGGGCGATGTTCTCGGAGATCAAGCCTAATCCGGTCGAGTCGAATATCTATGCCGGGCTCGAGGTGATGCGGGCGGGAAAGCATGATGGTGTGATCGCATTCGGTGGCGGATCGGGGCTTGATGCGGGAAAAGTGATCGCCTTCATGGCGGGACAGACGCGTCCGATGTGGGATTTCGAGGATATTGGTGATTGGTGGACGCGGGCCGATCCGAAGGGGATTGCACCGGTGATCGCGGTACCGACGACTGCGGGAACGGGCTCGGAAGTGGGCCGCGCAGGTGTGATCACACAGGAAGCGACGCATACGAAAAAGGTGATTTTCCATCCAGGAATGATGCCGAAAGTGACGATCTGCGATCCGGAACTGACCGTTGGCATGCCGCCGAAGATTACAGCAGGCACGGGCATGGACGCGCTCGCGCATTGCCTGGAGGCCTATTGTTCGCCATTCTATCACCCGATGGGCGAGGGGATCGCGGTGGAGGGGATCAGACTGGTCAAGGAAAACCTCGTGCGGGCGTTCAAGGATGGTACGGATATCGAGGCGCGAGCGAATATGATGTCCGCAGCTGCGATGGGCGCGACGGCGTTCCAAAAGGGATTGGGGGCTATTCATGCCCTCTCGCATCCGGTTGGTGCTTTATATGATACGCATCACGGCATGACGAATGCTGTTTTCATGCCGTATGTATTGCAGTTCAACCGCGCCGCGATCGAGGCGAAGATCGTGCGGCTTGCGGCTTATATCGGCCTTGCGCCGACATTCGAGGCGTTCATGGCGTGGATTATCGATTTGCGGAAGCAACTTGGTGTGCCGCACACGCTGAAGGATTTTGGCGTCGACAATACCAAATTCGAGCTGATGTCGGCGATGGCACCGGAAGATCCAACCGCGGGGGGGAACCCCGTGCCGCTTGATGTAAAAAGTGCACACGCGCTCTATGAGGCGACTTATTCGGGCAAGCTCTGATCGGGGCAGACTGACGAGGCGATCACGGACACTCTCGTTTGCTCTTCCCGCGTGGCGGGAGGCTCGGTTCAAGCTTGGCACCCGTGATCCGAAAGAGCGCATAGGTTTCAAGCTTGATGTTGTGATCCTTCCGGTCAAGCGTTCCGAGCGGTTCGAACTGTACATTGCAGTGTTTCATGCGTGAACGATAGGCTTCCGCTTTCGAAGCGGGTGCAACAAGCAGTCCGGCTGCGTTGATGAGTGCGGGATCCGGTTCGGGCGCAAACACATAGCGCATCCGCTGATCAATCTGGATTACAGGGGCGATGTGATCGAGTTGAAAGGCAAGTTGGCCGGTTTCGGTGTACGAGAGTGTAGCCACCCACGCGGCGCTCGAGGCTTTTCTCCGCTGATCTACTTCTTGTGCAAACCCCGCCCAGCCGCGCATTTCGGCAAGCGGCGTGACGGATGTCGCGATTGGCAGGAAAGGACGCAGGACTTCGAGAACAACAAGCGTCGAGAGAATGAAACCCAGCGGCGCCGCGACCTTGACGCATTGTTTTTTCCATCGCGCGGATGTTGTGGAGTTGACGATCAGGCTAGCGGCGAAGGCGGCAAGAATTGCAAAGGCGGGCATCATCGGGACTGGCCAATTACCCTGCACGCGATCATGTAGGGAATGGCTGACGAGATAGATGAGGAATGGAAAGCTTGTCAGGACGGGAAGGGCCAGTTTTGAGTTTCCGCCGAGGGAAAGTCGCCCAGCCCTGAACAATCCGATGAGGGCAAAGCCAAAAATGACCGGTGTCATCAAGAGGAGCATCGCGCCGATAAATTCTGGAAGATATTGCAAGCTCCAGCTTTTCGGCACTGTGCGCCCGAATTGTTTCAGAAAGGAAACCCATTCATGGGTCGCGTTCCAATAGAGGAGTGGGCTTGCGACAAGGGCAGCGATAGCTCCACCCGTCCATAGGCCCCACCGCCGAAGCCAGAACCGGTTTGCGGGGATAAGGGCGAGCCAGAGCAGGATGCCCGGGCCAAGAAACAGAACGGAATATTTCGACTGGATTCCCAACCCTGCGGATATACCAACGAGAAGCCACCAAACGTCTTTTCGAGATCTGTTCGCTTCCGCAAGCGCCCAAAGTGCCATGCCCCAGAAAAAGACCGAGGGAATATCGGGTGTCATGACAATGCTGCCGACGCCGACGATCAGCATGGCATTGAACCAGATTACTGTTCGATCGGCTGACGGGCGGTCGAGCAAAAGAGCTGCTGTTCGCCACAGGAAAAGGGAGCCGATACCTGCCGAGACGGGGGCCAGAAACCTTAGCGCGAAGGTCGTATCTCCGAAAAGTGCGCTGCCAAGCGCCATCCACCAGGCGACCATGGGCGCATGATCATAATAGCCCCAATTGGGATAGAGCGACCAGAGACGATAATAGGCTTCATCGCCGGTCAGCGGTGCAAAGGCAGCGACGACCAGCCGAATTGCCGTCACAATCCCGACAAAGCCGAAGATATTCCCGGACGGGAAGCGTGGTATTTCTGGGTGAGTGGCGCGTGACATTTGTTCGATGTCGCATAGGGACGGATAGAATTGCAAGCTGTTGGCGCCCTCGCAAATTTAATCGCGCTTCAACCGGCAAAAAGCATTTCGGGGCATGATCCTTGCTAGTCAAGAAGCGATGATAAATACGGCAGATATTTTGCCGGCTTATGGAGAGACATTATGCCGAATATGCTGAGAGATTTGTTTTTTGGAAAAATTGATAAAATCGACATTCACTGTGCCAACGCCTCTCAAGCAAAAGGAATATCTGATGGGGTCATGCTTTCGCTTGGCGCCCTTGGTCAGTCAATACCTGTCAGTATTAAGCCTAACACGACGAATATCGAATATGTGATGATCAATTACAGGGCTGGCCTGTTTCGTACAGCCCACGCAGATGTGATGTTGTTGAACTAAGCTCTGAAAGGACTTTCAGCTTTAAGAAAAACGTGGTCGGAAATATTTAATAAATTCTAAATTTTCTTGCGTAGTTTTTAACTTTGTGAAATTAGTCTCCTGAAGAAAATTAAGATGAAGGAATGGGGACTATGCTGAAGAGCGCGTATTCTGGCGGGGTACCGGCAATTGTTCCCAGTGAGAGTCGTGAGCTGGTTGTTCACGAGTTTCCCGAGCCAGGTGCTTCCAATAATTTCAAGCAAGAGCCCCCGATCGAGATCGTTATTGACTCAAAGGATATTCGGGAAAAAATCCTCCACTATCTGGGTGCAGTGCTTGCGCGTTGCTGGGTCGACCGTGGATTGCTCGTGGAAATCGAGAACGATGCCCATCGGGCGCTTCGGCATATTGGAATCCTCTTGCCGGATGAAATTGCGGTTAAGGTAGAGCGACCGCATGCGGACCGACCAAGGTTGGTGATCTATGAGTATAATGAAAGTCGCACGTTTAAACGCAGGATCTGCTATCTGCAATTGATCATGACAGCCGGTAAATAGGCCAATTTAGGGTATTTTATGCCAAATCCGGTCTTTTGACGCGGCAATGGCTGTATCCACAATTTTTTGAATTTCCCAAGCCTCGCGAAAGTCCGGTCCCAGGACAGGGCCACCGTCAATGGATGCCAGAAATTCGGCAACCTCGATGGTTTTCAGATCGTTGAACCCGATCTGGTGTCCGGGTGCTACGCAGAACAGACCGTAAGGATAATGGGCGGGACCGGCTTCAATCGTTGTGAAACCGGCATGGCGCGGATCGTCACCCACTTTATAGTATTGAAGTTCATTGAAGCGCTCTTGCGTAAAGACGAGCGATCCCTTCGTTCCCGCAAGCTCGAAACCAAGGTGCATTTTTCGTCCGGTTGCAACCCAGTTTGCTTCGATGGATCCTGTGCATCCGCGCTCAAAACGTAATGTCAGGCGGGCAACATCATCGACTTCGACTTTGCGTCGCTCGGTTGAGCCGGTAGAAACGGGGCGCTCTTTGACGACTGTCTCAAGCTCGGCAGAGAGTTCGACAATCGGGCCAATAAGAAAACGGGCGATGCCGATGATATGGCTGCCGAGGTCTGCGACCGCGCCGCCACCACCGCGCGGGTCAACGCGCCAGTTCCACGGCCCTGTCGGATCGACCATGTAATCCTCGGCATGAATGCCGCGAAAACCGATAATGTCTCCAAGTTCGCCAGATACAACCATGTCTCTGGCGAGTTTGAGGATCGGATTTTTGATGTAATTATAGCCGACTTGGGTCCGTACACCGGCCTTTTCAGCCGCTTCCATCATCACACGCGCGTCGTCGGCGGAAGGCGCAAGCGGCTTTTCGCAATGAACATGCTTGCCTGCTGCGATGGCGGCGAGCGCCATTTCACGGTGCAAGAGATTGGGTGATGTAATGGAGACGATCTCGACTTTCGGATCATTGACGAGTTCACGCCAGTCCGTGGTCACGCGCTTGAAGCCCAATTGACGATGGGCAGCGGCACCTGTCTCCAGATTGATATCGGCCACCATTTCAAGAACGGGATTGCGTGCGACGGGAAATTGTCCCGCTACCGCTCGGTAGGCAAAGCCATGAGATTTGCCCATAAAGCCGGTGCCGATGATACCGATGCCGATGTCTCTCATTGTAAGCCCTACCTTATGCATTTTTTGTTCCCTCCGTGAACGTAAGGAGGGAGGGCGTCAGGCGATTTTTTTCGCTGGCTTCGTATTGGAAAGAATACGGCACAAGCGCGCTAGCGTTGCTTTCAGCTCGTGCCGATGAACAACCATATCGACCATGCCGTGATCCTTGAGGTATTCGGACCGCTGGAACCCTTCAGGCAGTTTTTCGCGAATGGTTTGCTCGATAACGCGCGGACCGGCAAAGCCGATCAGTGCGCCCGGCTCTGCAATATGGATATCGCCGAGCATCGCGTAGGAGGCTGTGACCCCGCCTGTTGTCGGGTTTGTGAGAACAACGATGTAGGGAAGCCCTGCAGCACGTTGACGCTGAACCGCAACAGTCGTGCGCGGAAGCTGCATCAGCGAGAACATGCCTTCCTGCATCCGAGCACCGCCAGACGAGGCAAACATAATAAAAGCCGTTTTGCGAGCGGTTGCCGTTTCAAGTCCGCGGATGACCGCTTCACCTGCCGCCATGCCAAGGGAACCGCCCATGAAGTCGAAGTCCTGAACCCCGATGGTAACTGTTTGCCCCTCCACGGTACCGACGCCGATCTTGATCGCGTCGACGAGGCTGGTTTTTGTTTTGGCGTCCCGCAGACGATCAACATAGCGCTTTTCATCGCGGAATTTCAGCGGATCCAAAGGGACTTCCGGAAGCGCGATATCCTCGAAGGTGCCGCCGTCGAACATTGATTTCAGGCGGATCACGGCTGACATTCGCATATGATAGTCGGAGCCTGGGATCACATATTGATTGGCCTCGACGTCTTTGCTGAAAACGAGCTGTCCACTCTCGGGGCATTTGATCCAGAGATTCTGTGGCGTATCCCGTTTCAGGAACGACCTGATTTTGGGACGGACAACGTTTGAAATCCAGTTCATCGTTTCCATGGTGACTTTCCTTGCCGGATCTATTTTTTCGGCTTAGCGACCGAGTGGACGCCCGAAGCGATATTTTTTACGAGTGCAACAACGGACTCAACCGTCTTTGCCGTTGCCTTGCCGTTTGCGTCCAATGAGTGACGAACCGCGTCGACGAGTGTCGAACCAACAACAACGCCGTCCGCACCAGCTGCAATGGCAGCTGCATCAGCGGCGGTTTTGACGCCAAACCCAACTGCAACCGGGAGATTTGTGTGTGATTTAATACGCGCAACGGCCGTTGCAACCTTGCCGAAATCAGGTGTTGTAGCGCCGGTGATGCCGGCGATCGATACATAATAGACAAAGCCTGACGTATTGGTGAGCACCTTGGGCAGACGGGCATCGTCGGTTGTCGGCGTTGCGAGGCGAATGAAATTGAGGCCGGCCGCGAGAGCAGGCTTGCACAATTCGTCGTCTTCCTCGGGAGGGAGATCAACGACAATCAAGCCGTCAATTCCTGCAGATTTTGCATCGACGAGAAAACGGTCAACGCCATAAATATAGATGGGATTGTAATAGCCCATCAGGATAATCGGCGTTGACTGATCGCCGGCGCGGAACTCGCGGACAAGCTTGAGTGTTCCGGCCAATGTTTCGCCGGCTGCTAGCGCACGCAATCCTGCCGCTTGAACAGCGGGGCCATCGGCCATCGGGTCGGTGAACGGCATACCGATCTCGATAAGGTCGGCGCCTGCTGCTGGAAGAGCCTTAATGATTGCAAGCGAGGTGGCCGGATCAGGATCGCCGGCCATCACGAAGGTGACAAGAGCGGCGCGTCCCTCAGCGCCAAGTTTGGCAAAGCGTGTGTCGATGCGCGTGGTCACTCCATGCCTCCCAGATGTTCAGCTACCGAGAAGATATCCTTGTCGCCGCGACCGCACAAATTGACGATCATGAGATGATCTTTCGGCTTGGTCGCGGCGATCTCGACGGCACGCGCGATCGCGTGAGCGGGTTCGAGCGCGGGAATGATGCCTTCGAGTTTCGAGAGCAGCTGGAAGGCGTCGAGCGCTTCCTGATCGGTTGCGGAAATATATTTGACGCGCCCCATGTCATGCAACCAGGAATGCTCGGGGCCGATACCGGGATAATCTAGGCCCGCCGAAATCGAATGCGCTTCAGCGATCTGGCCATCAGGATCCATCAGCAGATAGGTGCGGTTGCCGTGCAGAACGCCGGGACGACCGCCCGTTAGCGATGCGGCATGAAGGCCGGATGCAACGCCGTGACCGGCGGCCTCGACGCCATAAATCTCGACCGACGGATCATCGAGGAAGGGATGGAATAGGCCGATCGCGTTTGAGCCGCCGCCGATGCAGGCGATGATGGAGTCAGGTAGGCGACCTTCGCGCTCAATCATCTGGGCGCGGGCTTCCGTGCCGATGACGGATTGGAAATCACGCACCATCATCGGATAGGGGTGCGGACCGGCTGAGGTGCCGATGCAATAAAACGTATCCGCGACATTCGTGACCCAATCGCGCAGAGCTTCGTTCATCGCGTCTTTCAGGGTTTTCGACCCTGACGTGACGGGGATGAGTTCGGCACCAAGCATTTTCATACGGAACACGTTTGGTTTCTGGCGCTCGACATCGACCGCGCCCATATAGACGATGCATTTCAGGCCGAAGCGGGCGCAAACCGTTGCAGTTGCAACACCGTGCTGGCCGGCGCCGGTTTCGGCGATGATGCGGGTTTTGCCCATGCGCATGGCAAGCAGGATCTGGCCAAGCACATTGTTGATTTTGTGTGCGCCGGTGTGGTTCAACTCGTCGCGTTTCAGATAGATTTTCGCGCCGCCAGCATGTTCGGTGAGGCGTTCGGCAAAATAGAGCGGGCTCGGGCGACCGACATAATGGGTGAGGTAGGATTTCATCTCGCCCTGATAGTGCGGATCGGCCTTTGCCTCGGCATAGGCTTTTTCGAGCGACAGGACGAGTGGCATTAGCGTTTCAGCGACGAAACGGCCGCCGAACTGGCCGAAATGGCCGGTTTCGTCCGGTCCGGTTCTGAACGAGTTGAGCGTCTGCTGTAGTGTCACGACACTTTATCCTCTTGGTTGCGCGGTGATCTGTGCGGGTTGAAGCCTCTTGCGGCGGCGATGAAAGCCTTGATCTTTGACGGGTCTTTGATGCCGGGTGTTGTTTCCACTCCAGATGACACATCGACGCCGGGAGCGCCAGTCATTGCGAGAGCGGTTGCGACATTGGACGGATCAAGTCCCCCTGACACCATGAATGGCTTGGTAAGGTCAAGACCTGAAAGAATCTGCCAATCGAAAACCAGCCCGTTGCCTCCTGGCAAGGCGGCATTTTTGGGAGGCTTGGCATCGAAAAGGAGGCGATCGGCTACCTGTTCATAGGCTTTGACGTCGGAAAGATCGGCGACTGACGCCACGCCGAGGGCTTTCATAACGGGAATGCCGAAGCGGGAGCGGATTTCGGCAGTTCGCTCCGGCGTTTCATGACCGTGCAATTGAAGAATGTCGGGCTTGAGCGCGTCGATGATGGCGGAAAGGGTTTCATCGGATGCATCGACGGTGAGAGCGACTTTTGCCGACCGGGTTCCCGTGAGTGCACTGAGAGTAGCGGCTTGATCGAGTTCGACATGACGCGGGGAGCGCGGGAAAAACACAAAGCCGACCATATCCGCACGCGCATCGAGCGCGGCCGAGAGGGCTTCTACCGTTTTAATTCCGCAGATTTTAACGATGACCGACATTAATGGTTTCATCGCATGAGGGACGCGAATTGTCTATCATATCAGGCGTTAACGCGGTTCCAGATGTGGATGGCTGCGGCTAGATCCTCAATGGCCGTTCCGGCTGATTTGAACATCGTAATCTCGTCAGGGCTCGAGCGGCCCCGATGTGTTCCGCGGGCGAGGTCGAATAAATCCGCTTTCACATCCTCAGGCTTGAGGATTCCGGCAGCGAGGGGTTGGAAAAAGTCACCGGCTTCTTTCATCGCGCCCTCTCGCGTGTCGCAGAACAAGGTTGCGCGTTGAACGAGGGCGTCATCTGTTTCGCGCATGGATGGTTTGAACGCGCCGACGCAGTCAATATGCATGCCGGGCCGGAGCCAGGCACCAAGAATGAGGGGTTGGGTAGAGAGGGTGGCACTCGAGACGATATCCGCCTCGCGGACGGCGTGTTCGAGGTCGGTGACCGCGCGAACCGGAAGTCCTTCGGCACGAAGTGTGTTAGCCAAAGCGACCGCTTTTTCCGGCTTGTGGTTCCACAAGGCGACGTCATTGATCGGGCTCGTTGCGCAATGCGCCTTGATCAGAAAGGGCGCAAGTGCGCCGGCCCCGACCATCACCATGCGCGTCGCGTTGGGGCGGGCGCAATAGCGGGCGGCGAGGGCGGAAGCGGCAGCGGTGCGCCATAGTGTCAGCCGTGTTCCATCAAGGGCAGCCAGTGCCGCACCGGTGTTGCCGTCAAGCAGCAGATAGGTGCCGTAGACGCTGGGGAGATTGAGAGCGCCATTGCCTGGAAAAATCGTCACGATCTTGGTGCCGAGATAGGCGGGTGTCGCGGATTTCCCGGTCCATGCAGGCATCAGGAGAAGCGTTGCATTTTGCGATGTGCGTTCAATGTCGTGATGATGGCGGAGGGGGAGGATGATATCCGAGCGAAAGCCATCAGCCAGCGCATCTGCCAAGGTTACGGGATCGAGAGCCTGATCGATCATATCGGCGGATATGATGTGCATAGGATATTCCTTATGATGGATGCAGTTTCGGATCAGCCAATCATCGGGGCTTGTGGTAGGGGCGGCAGATCCGAGCGGCGTCTGAGTTCTTCAATCTCAGCGCGGTAACGTTCCGCTTCCCGCTTGTGATGGCGTAGGGATTGGCGGTGGATTGCTTGAGAAATCCAGACGCCAACGCCGCCAACTGCAATACCAACCATCAAAGACAGGAAAATGATGATGAAGAGCGGTGCCGTGATCGCGAGCGGGGGAGCCGTGAGGTCAAAAGGATCCAACAGCAAGGTGACCGGTGCGCGGTTCACTACGGCGAACACAATCAGCAGAACAAATACGGGAACCAGAATGATCGCTTTGAGCGCTACTCTCAAGCATGCCTCCCAACATTTGGGCGCCTAGCGCTTGCCCGCTTCCATATTCAGCCGGACGCGCATTTCCTTGCCGGCCTTGAACACGGGAACCACTTTTTCCGAGACGGGCACATGTTCGCCCGTCCGAGGGTTGCGGCCGACGCGGGCGTCACGCTTTTTGACAGAGAACGCACCAAATCCACGGATTTCGACCCGATCACCGCGGGCTAATGCCTCTACAATTTCATCCAGAATGGCGTTGACGACATTTTCAGCGTCCCGTTGGTACAGTTCCGGATATTGTTCAGCGATTTTTTGAACGAGTTCTGACTTAATCATACTTTTTCTCTTTAAGGAGCGACCGCTACTGTGGGTATGCTTGTTTCTACTGAATGTCGAGCGAAGGGTGCCAGAGGACTAACACCCCGTCAAGACTTAGCTTTTTCTGAGCTTGTGCCGCTTGATCAATTGATAGTGCCAATGTTTCGAAACCGGCAAGCCTTGCACCCAAGGCCAATGCGTCTGTCAATCCGAACAAATTGTCCTGCGATTTGATTTTCCAGTCAATGACGCGGGTCGTCTCGTCAATTCCCTTCTCTTTCGCAAGCCATGAAAGTGCTTGCTTCTCGGAGCCGATCTCGTCGATCAATTTGAGAGGTAGCGCCTGTTCGCCAGCGAAAATTCTGCCATCGGAAACGGTTTGCACTTCTTCATTTGTAAGGTTTCGCCGCTCTTTTACGAGTTCCTTGAACCAGTTGAAATTACTTTCGACAACAGCGGCAATCGCTGCGCGCGCTTCGGGCGAGGTAGGCTCCACCGGATTTGGCGATGCTTTGAGAGGGGCGGATTTGATCGACTCCACTTTGACACCCCAAGAGTCGAGCAGTTTTACCACGTCAGGGTATTGGAACAGGACGCCGATCGAGCCAACGACAGAAGTACGTCGCGCGATGATCCTATCAGCGCCTAGGGCGGCGATGTAACCGCCGGATGCGGCAAGGCCATCGACGATTGCGATCGTCGGCTTTTTTGCGGCCACATTTCGGATGGCTTCGAAAAGCGCCTCTGAGCCCGTGACTGTCCCCCCCGGACTATCAATGACGAGGAATACTGCCTTTGCACTGCTCTCGCCAATATTCTTGAGCGTATCAAGGGTTGCCTGATCCCCTGTGATGATACCAGAGATTTTCAGACGTGCGATATGAGCCTGATGGCGCTCCAACTCGGTGCCGCCTCCCATATAGAGGCCGCCGCCAATCAGCGCACCAACCGCCACCAAGAACGCAAGAATGCGCCAGAACGTTATCCGTTTTTTGAGCGTTCGGCGTTCAATCAGATAGTCTGTGTCCATTTTGACGCGCCTTTTCGTCTCGTCAGGTAACTATGACTACACTCTCTAAACCCGACTTTCGCGAACGGCAACACCATCCGGGTTGCGCCGGACGCTTTGGCAGGTTAGGCCATCGCCTGTCGATTAACTTCATTCCGCGATCAGGAGCATTTTATGACCATCACACGTATCGGAGCAGGCCCTCGTATGAGCAAGGCCGTCGTTCACGGAAACACCGTCTATCTTGCCGGTCAAGTAGCTGACGCCGCAAAAGGCCAGAGCGTTGCCGCACAGACGAAAGACATACTGGCGCAGATCGATGGTTTGCTCGCGCAGGCGGGAACCGACAAAACAAAGCTGTTGTCGGTCAATATCTGGCTTGCCGACATTTCCACATTTAGCGAAATGAATTCCGTCTGGGATACATGGATTGTCGTCGGATCGACACCTGCACGTGCAACGGTGGAAGCTAAATTGGCGGCACCGGAATATACTGTCGAAATCGCAGCTATCGCCGCGCGGTAAGCTTTTCATACCATGGAACCGTCGGAAACGATCCTCGAGCGTTTTCTTTCGCTGCATCCGAAACTGATCGATCTGTCCCTCGGACGGATCGAGCGGTTGCTGCTGGCGTTGGGAGAACCGCATCGAAAACTTCCACCGGTGATCCATGTTGCCGGAACGAACGGGAAAGGATCGACAATCGCATTTATGCGGTCGATCCTCGAAGCTGTCGGTCTGGTCGTTCATGTCTACACGTCGCCGCACCTCGTGCGCTTCCATGAACGGATCAGGTTGGGGGCTCCCGGTGGTGGTCATCTCGTCGGGGAGGCGACCCTCGTTGATGCGTTCCAAAGATGTGAGAAGGCAAATGCAGGGGCACCGATTACGTTATTCGAAATGACAACTGCAGCAGCTTTTCTGTTGTTTTCAGAACATCCTGCGCATGTATTGTTGCTCGAGGTTGGGCTTGGCGGCATTTACGACGCGACGAATGTGATTGATAAACCGCTCGCAACGGTGATCACGCCGATCTCACGGGATCATGCGGAGTATCTTGGCGATACGCCTGAGCTGATTGCTTCCGCTAAAGCAAGAATTATGAAGCGCGGGGTTCCAGCTGTTATTGCTCCGCAAGAATTTCCTGAAGTCGAGCCCGTGCTTGAGCGGTATGGAGCGCGCGTTGGAGCGCGTCTGATCGAAGCGGGCCAGCATTTCCATATCCGGGAAGAACAAGGGCGTTTGATCGTCGAGGACGAGGATGGCCTAGTTGATTTGCCATTGCCTAGGCTGGCCGGAAGGCACCAGCAGATCAATGCGGGGACTGCTGTGGCTGCGTTGCGAGCAGCGGGTTTCGGGCGACTTCCCGTTGCCGCCTACGAAGCAGGGATTATTGGCGCCGAATGGCCAGCACGCTTGCAGCGTCTCACTCGCGGCCGTCTCGCAGATCAGCTGCCTGAAGGTGCCGAATTATGGTTGGATGGCGGCCATAATCCGGATGGTGGAAAAGTTCTTGCAGCAGCGATGGCTGATTTCGAGGAACGGGCATCGCGGCCGTTGGTGATGATTGTCGGGATGCTTGGTACGAAGGATTCTGCCGGATTTCTGTTGCCTTTCGCCGGTCTTGCCGGACAAGTGATGACTATTCCGATTAAGGGAAATGTTGCTTCGCGGTCGGCTGCTGAAGTCGCCGCTCTGGCGGAGGCCGCCGGATTACCAGCTGTGCCATGCGCGGGAGTCGAAGAAGCTCTCAGGCTTTTGCGTGAGCGGCAATGGCGCGTTGCTCCGCGGGTTCTGATCGCCGGTTCGCTGTATCTTGCCGGTGAGGTTCTTTCGCTGAACGGAACCGTTCCGACCTGAGCTGCGTGCTATGGTTTGCACGCGGTGAGTGATAAAATCTCGGAGCTTGTCAGTTGGTAGGCTTTGCCGAAGCCGCCATTCAACCGGGCACCCAGCAAGTCGAGCCGAAAAAAGAGGAAATCCGGAAAATCGATATAGAGTGCAGATTTCGGATGGTGCTCCAGAAAATCAGCACGAATGTCCTGATAACGCACCGTTTCGCGCGCATCGGTGATGTGTTGGCCGTTACAGGTGAGGCTTAGTCGCGGATGGGCAAGAGGATCTCCCTTTCCGGGGTCGCTGATCAGGAGAGAACAGCGCGGATCGGCGAGCAGGTTGGTTGTGTGGTCCGACAAGCGTGACGCGAGCATGAGAGGCCTGCCGTCTCGATCAAAGGCGATATTGATGAGGCTTGTGAGCGGATATCCGTCAGGGGCGAGTGTGGCTAGGGCGCCCCATCGAATTTTCGAGAGCAATAGTCCGGCAAGCGCCAAGGCACTCTCATCCGTCGGGCGCAGCAGTTGCGATTTTTCTTTCATGGGATCAGATTGAATTTTATCGTCGTTTCGTCAAGGATTTCGGGAATAAGGGGTGTCCAGCATAAGCTCTGCCACAATTTGGCCTCGCTATGTTCTAGTATGAAAGGCTATAAATAGGTCTTATGAGAATCGGATCCATTCAATGCCAACAATTGCCCTTGTCGATGATGATCGCAATATTCTGACTTCGGTTTCAATCGCTCTTGAAAGTGAAGGGTACCGCGTAACCACCTATACCGATGGCGCATCAGCGCTTGACGGATTGAAGCAAAATCCACCTGATCTTGCTATTTTCGATATTAAAATGCCGCGTATGGATGGCATGGAGTTGCTCAGGCGTCTCAGGCAGAAATCTGATCTTCCTGTGATATTTCTGACCTCCAAGGATGAAGAAATTGATGAATTATTCGGTCTGAAAATGGGAGCTGATGACTTTATTCGGAAACCATTTTCTCAAAGACTGTTGGTTGAGCGTGTGAAAGCAGTGCTGCGTCGTGCAAGTGCGAAGGATCTTCCGGTTGCGCGCGAGGGAGAGGCTCGTGTGCTCGAACGCGGGCAACTCAAGATGGATCTTGAGCGGCATGCCTGTACGTGGAAGGGCAAGAACGTCACGCTGACTGTGACAGAGTTTTTGATACTCCAGGCTCTTGCAAACCGCCCTGGCGTTGTCAAAAGTCGGGGTTCATTGATGGATGCGGCTTATGATGATCAGGTATATGTGGATGACCGAACGATCGACAGTCACATCAAGAGGCTTCGCAAGAAGTTCAAAGTGGTCGATGATGATTTTGAAAAAATCGAAACGCTTTACGGTGTCGGATACCGGTTTGCCGAGTAGAATAGGGTGTATCCGAGGTGGGTACACCTGCTGTTTTTTGGTCATTGCGGCGATTGGGCGGATTTTTCAGAGCACGGGCAATTATGAGAGCCAGTGAAGGCGCCGAAATGGATCATCTTTCCCGGCGCGGTTTATCCCCGCGTCACGGGGGAGCTATGTACCGTGTGCGTCGGGCTATCCGAATTCTCGGCTTGCAGGCGTCATCAAGTCTCGTGCGCCGTATCATCGTTTTAAATCTCGTAGGTCTTGTGGCCCTATTGGGGGGATTTCTCTACCTGAACCAGTTTCGAGAGGGACTGATTGATGCCCGGGTCCAGAGTCTGTTGATTCAGGGAGAAATTATTGCAGGTGCCATCGCAGGCTCGGCAACCGTTGAAACAGACTCGATTACAATTGATCCGGAGAGATTACTGCAGATGCAAGCCGGCGAGAGTATTGTCGTCGGCGATGACGAGGTGGAGTTTTCGATCAATCCCTCGCGGGTTGCACCGCTCTTGCGGAGGCTTGTGACACCAACGCGTACCCGAGCGCGGATTTATGATCAGGATGCGGAATTATTGCTCGATTCAGCATCACTCTATTCGCGCGGCGACATTTTAAAGTTTGATCTGGCACCGCCGGACACAACGGACAAAACGATTTTCGAGCGGACGTGGAACCTGATGAAGCATGGTTTTGGTTCGATGGCTCCCAAACCGGTCGAGGAGGCTGGAGGTAGTTCGGGCCGGACCATTCCGGAAGTCGCGCGTGCTTTAGGTGGATTGCCTGCGAGTACGGTGCGGGTGAACAGCCTCGGTGATACAATTGTTTCCGTGGCTGTGCCGATCCAGCGTTCGCGGCTTGTGAAGGGTGTCCTTTTATTATCAACCCTCGGGGGTGATATTGACACGACGATCGACAAAGAGCGCATGGCGATTTTCCGGATTTTCGGCGTTGCTGCCGCGGTCATGGTGATTGTCTCCGCGTTTTTTGCGGGTACGATTGCAGGACCGATCCGCAGATTGTCGGCGGCAGCAGACCGTGTGCGACGGGGAGTGAAGATTCGGGAGGAAATTCCAGATTTTACGGATCGATCAGACGAAATCGGACAGTTATCTGGCTCGCTGAGCGAGATGACCAAATCGCTGTATAACCGGATCGAAGCAATCGAGAGTTTTGCGGCGGACGTGGCGCATGAACTCAAAAACCCCCTGACTTCCCTGCGCAGTGCCGTTGAAACGTGGCCGCTCGCTAAAACCGACGAGAGCCGTGCGCGCCTGCTTGAAGTTATCCAGCATGATGTGAGGCGACTTGACCGTTTGATCAGTGACATTTCAAATGCATCGCGCCTCGATGCGGAACTTGCGCGCGCGGATGCGGAAAAGGTCGATCTGGCCCTGCTCGCCGAAGCAGTAACTGGCGTTGCGAACAGCATCACGCGGGAAAACCATGTATCGGTCAAGCTGAACATAGAACGATCGGCCAATGCCAAAAGTCCGTTTATCGTGACAGGTCATGACAGCCGTCTCGGCCAGGTGCTGACGAATGTGATCGAAAATGCGTGCTCATTCTCGCCGACGGGTGGCGAGGTGAGAGTATCATTAGGGCGTATTGGTCCTGATATCGAGATCGTGATCGAGGATGACGGGCCGGGAATTCCTGCACACGCTTTGGAAAAAGTGTTTCAGCGCTTCTACACGGATCGTCCTGAGCAGGGTTTCGGACAAAATTCGGGATTAGGCTTGTCAATCTCCCGTCAGATTATTGCGGCGCATCACGGAAGGATCTGGGCGGAAAACAGATATGCACAAAGTCCACATGAGCCCGATGTGATGCCGATCGGCGCGCGCTTTATTATTAGACTGTCAGCGACGCCATGAAGGAACATATCGAAATGGCGCCCTCAATTCATGCGAGTTGTGTTGTTATCGGGGAACGAGGGATCCTTATCCGGGGCGAATCCGGTAGTGGAAAGACGACTTTGGCACGGCATTTGGTCGCCCTCGCAACACAGAGTGGTATTTTTGCTCGACTTGTCGGCGATGACAGGGTCTTTGTTGCTGAAAACAGTGGGCGTTTGGTTGCGTCGGGACATCCGGCGATTGCGGGAATGGTAGAGGTGCGCGGCGTCGGAATTGTCGATACACCCTATGAGTCTGCCTGTATCATTCGACTTGTTGTTGACTGTTCAAAGCAGGTAAGACTACGTAGTCCGAACGAAGAAGATCGACTGGTTACTATTCAGGGGGTCTGGTTGCCGCGGATCGAGACTTCGGCTGCGGAAGGAAATCTTGTTTTGTCCATTCTCGGGTAAGCAGGGCATGAGGTCGTGAAAAGGGCGGTTGAGTAGCCCGGGTCCATTTTTTGTTTTCAGAGAGCACCATGGTTTGCGTAATCTGCCAAATTAGCCGGGAGACGTTCTGATGATCGGTATGGTTATCGTGACGCACGGCCGCCTCGCCGCCGAATTCCGTGCTGCGATGGAGCACGTTGTCGGAGTTCAGACGCAAGTTGCTACGGTGATGATTGGCCCCGAGGATGACATGGACATGCGGCGCACGGAGATTGTCGATGCCGTGCGCGATGTTGACAGCGGACAGGGTGTTGTGGTGCTGACGGATATGTTTGGCGGAACGCCATCCAATCTTGCGATTTCGGTGATGGGTTCCGGTCGGACGGAAGTTGTTGCGGGTATCAATCTACCGATGCTGATCAAGCTTGCCAGCGTTCGAGACGATTGCGATCTCGAAAACGCAGTTGTTCAAGCCCAAGACGCTGGCCGAAAATATATCAACGTCGCCAGCCGGGTACTTGCCGGAAAATAATGGATGGAGCCGAGAGGGTAGCATGACCGATGATCCCTTCTTGATGGAAGACGCGCCATGCCCGCCCGCGACTCATCGGAATGATGCGCTTGTGCGCGAGGTTCAGATTGTCAACCGCAAGGGATTGCATGCGCGGGCAACGGCAAAGTTTGTTCAATGCGCCGAGGGCTTCAACGCCGATATCACAGTGACGCGGTGTGGTGAGACGGTCGGCGGGACGTCGATTATGGGCATACTGACACTCGGAGCCGGGATCGGCTCGACTATCATGCTCGCGGCGACCGGAGATGATGCCGAAGCTGCCCTCGAGTCGCTGACAGCGTTGATTGCCAACCGGTTTGGTGAAGAAGACTAAATAATCATCCTAGCGGTATCCGGTTCCCTTTCTCGGGAATATTTCCAAAGACTCTTTGGAAATACGGATGCTATAAGCGCGCCATATTCAATTTTAGGAAAGCTGGAAAACAATGCCTCATCACCACCATGACTACCGGATTGCAGATATCGGCTTAGCTGATTGGGGTCGCAAGGAAATCAAGATCGCCGAGACAGAAATGCCGGGTCTGATGAAAACCCGCGAAGAGTTCGGGCCGTCCCAGCCTTTGAAGGGCGCGCGCATTGCCGGTTCTTTGCACATGACGATTCAAACAGCGGTGTTGATCGAGACGCTTCAGGCGCTGGGCGCCGAAGTACGCTGGGCTTCGTGCAATATTTATTCGACACAGGATCAGGCAGCAGCGGCGATTGCGGCGGCAGGAACGCCTGTTTTCGCCATTAAGGGCGAGAGCCTCGAAGATTACTGGGACTTTACCCACAAAATTTTCGAATGGCATGACGGCGGGACCCCGAATATGATCCTTGATGATGGTGGTGATGCAACAATGTTGATCCATCTCGGGATGCGCGCCGAAGCGGGCGATACCGCTTTTCTCGACAAGGCGAGCAACGAAGAGGAAGAGGTCCTTTTTGCATCAATTAAGCGACAGTTGAAGGCCAATCCGGGTTGGTACGGCCGCAACGGTGCAAACATCAAGGGTGTCACCGAGGAGACAACCACTGGCGTTCATCGTCTCTATATCATGGCGAATGAAGGCAAGTTGTTATTCCCTGCGATCAATGTGAACGACTCGGTCACGAAATCGAAATTCGACAATCTTTATGGGTGCCGTGAGTCACTCGTCGACGGAATTCGTCGCGGGACAGACGTGATGATGGCGGGTAAAGTCGCGATGATCGCGGGCTTTGGCGATGTCGGCAAAGGTTCTGCAGCATCACTCCGAAATGCAGGATGCCGCGTTATGGTTTCGGAAATCGATCCGATTTGCGCTTTGCAGGCTGCGATGGAAGGTTATGAAGTCACGACGATGGAAGACGCCGCTACGCGGGCAGACATCTTTGTGACGGCCACCGGAAATGTCGATGTTCTGACCGTTGATCACATGCGTGCGATGAAGGACCGGGCTATTGTCTGCAATATTGGACATTTTGACTCCGAAATCCAGATCGCAGCGCTCAAGAACATGAAGTGGCACAATGTAAAGCCACAGGTTGACGAGGTTGAATTCCCTGACGGGAAGAGGATTATCGTTCTCTCGGAAGGTCGGTTGGTCAATCTCGGCAATGCGACAGGGCACCCGTCCTTTGTGATGTCGGCCTCTTTCACAAACCAGACGCTCGCCCAGATCGAGCTTTGGACGAAACAGGGGCAATACGACAAGAAGGTCTACACGCTGCCGAAGCATCTTGATGAAAAAGTGGCAGCACTTCACCTCGAAAAGATTGGTGTGAAGTTGACAAAATTGAACCCGAAACAGGCTGATTATCTCGGATTGCCGACACAGGGCCCGTTCAAGCCAGATCATTATCGGTACTGAGTCTCCATACCTGCCCAAATTTGATCAAAAAAAGGCCCGGCATTTGCCGGGCCTTTTTCAAAAGTGAGTCTTATTGGCAACGGTCTTCAGAAACCGTGTCTTTAGGCTTTGTTAACCTCTTCCGCTGCGAATCATCGACCATGTAATGTCTTGGTGATTCGGTATGTGCGTCAGAAATGTTTTGAACTGATGAAACCCGGCGGGACGATTTTGGAATGCAGCTTTCGACTGAAAATTCATTTTTTTTAGGCTTGTTCGATTTTATTGATCGAATATTCGGTGTCCAGTTCAATTTTGGAGCACAATCGATAGCTTTGGCTGCGGTGGTGTTGCTTGTTTCTGTACGGGCGGTGATGTTTTTGATCGCGAGAAGGCGCAAGCGCGGTGATGGTGAGCGCCACCTCGAGGCATTGGTAGCTTCGCTGCGAATTGATCATGACAGGATGAAAACTTTTCTTTCCACCGAGACGCAGATTTTTATCAGCTGGACAAGTTCGGACGGAGAGCCTGACATTCAGGGGGACCTTGCGGCATTAACCGAAGCTGTCGGTGCAAAAGCGCCATTGTCGTTCAATTTGTGGCTTTCACCGAAGCTTGCTCAATCGCTTGACGCGGCCGTTCATCGCTTGCGCCTCAGGGGCGAGGGTTTTCATCTCATGCTCCAAGCGACAAATGGGCGTC
Organism: Alsobacter soli; assembly: GCA_945883115.1. Taxonomy (GTDB): domain Bacteria; phylum Pseudomonadota; class Alphaproteobacteria; order Rhizobiales; family Beijerinckiaceae; genus CAIUPE01. The sequence continues at coordinate 15,110 of CAMCXA010000006.1, read as the reverse complement.
ACATTGAGGCTGAGGGACGGGCAGTTATCGGATCGGCCGTCCTTAGACTCCGCGATGTCAGTTCCACCCGGCAGGAACTGCTTCAGATAGCTTCATCCAATGAGGCATATAAAACCGAGATATTGGGTCTTCGGGGCATGCTCGACACTTTGGCGCAACCAATATGGTTGCGTGACAAAGACGGACATCTCAACTGGGTAAACGAGGCTTATGCCTTTGCTGTTGAAGCAACAGATGCCTCAGACGTTATTGCGCGACAGATCGAGTTTCTTGATTATAACAATCGAAACGAGGCGGCTGAGACAACAAAGTCGGGCGAAGTATTCCAGAGACGTTTTCCTGCAGTTGTACTTGGACAGCGTCGAATTTTTGATGTTGTTGAAACACCGGTCGACATCGGCGCGCTGGGATATGCCGCTGATGTGACGGATCTCGAGACGGTGCGTTCTGATCTGGTGCGGCACATGGCAAATCATGTGGGGACACTGGATCAGTTGCCGACGGCTGTTGCAATTTTTGACGAACGGCAAAGGCTGACATTCTGCAATCTTGCTTATCGCAAGCTTTGGCAGCTGACCGATGCCTTTGTGGACTCACACCCTACCGACAGCGAAGTACTCGATTGTCTGCGTGATGCCCGTCGATTGCCCGAGCAGGCTGATTACAGAAGCTGGAAAAGAGCGCTGCTTGAGGCTTATCGATCAGTTGAAACGCAGGAAACTGCTTGGTATTTGCCTGGGGGGAGAACGTTACGTGTTGTGATCAATCCAAATCCCCAGGGTGGCATAACCTATCTGTTCGACGATGTTACGGCACAGTTCCATCTCGAATCGAGTTTCAACTCGTTGACGCAGGTGCAGAGCGAAACGCTCAATTCGCTGAAGGAGGGCGTTGCGGTTTTCGGAACCGACGGTCGCCTCAAGCTCAGAAACCAGTCTTTCGAGTCAATTTGGAAGCTTGACGGGAACCGGATCGCGAACCGCCCTCATATCGACCAGATTATTCTTGATGCGCATCATCTCTTTGCCGATGTAACGGTTTGGACTGCAATCCGAAGTGGCATTGTCGGTTTAAATGAAAGTCGAAAAGGTCAATTTTTCCGTATGGAACGCCATGATGGCAGTATCGTGGACTGCGCTCTTGCGCCTTTGCCTGACGGAGCAACGCTTGTTACCTTCGTAGATGTCTCGGATACCGTGCAGGTCGAGCGTGCGCTGAAGGAAAAAAATGATGCGCTCGAGCAAGCGGCGCAATTACGCGAGAATTTCATTCATCATGTATCCTACCAACTTCGCTCGCCACTCACGAATGTGATCGGTTTTACGGAGTTATTGGCTAGCGGCACAGCCGGGGCGCTCAACGAAAGGCAAGGAGAATATGCAAGTCACGTCATTCATTCATCGAATGCATTGATGGCAATTATTGACGATATTCTTGATCTGGCATCGTTCGACTCTGGCGAGGCCAAACTGGATATCAGCGATACCAATGTGCTTGGAACTATCGAGATTGCCGTTGAAGGTTTGAAGGATAGACTTGCAGAGCAAAATATCAACCTTGTCGTTGACTCTCCCTCTGATATCGGCTCCTTCCGAGCGGACACGAAGCGGGTTCGGCAAGTTCTATTTAACCTGCTCTCCAATGCAATCGGGTTTTCCAGTGTAGGTCAGACGGTTACAGTTACCGCGCGAAGGTATTCGGGAGGCCTCTCGCTGTCGGTTCGCGATGAGGGGCGTGGTATTCCCCGCGAGTTGATTGATCGCGTCTTTGACAGGTTTGAAACCCACAGCGCAGGAACGCGCCACCGTGGCGTTGGACTGGGGCTTTCCATTGTTCGAGCGCTTGTAGAATTGCACGGTGGCCAGGTAAAAATTGTATCAGAACCGGGTGCCGGTACTTTGGTCAGCTGCCTATTTCCTGATGACTCAGGTAAGCCCATCCGCGCGGAAGTGGCGGCCTGAAAGGCAAGAGAATGGCGTCATATTCGCCGGAAAATCGCAATTCGAAGATCGCCCGCTGGAGATTTGATGTCGGCAGCGAAGACGCAACGATTGACGTAGCCCGCCAGGTCGCGGGTGCAGTTGCCGTGGGCGATCTCGTTACGTTGTCGGGTGATTTGGGCGCAGGAAAGACAACTTTCGCCCGTGCGTTGATCCGTGAAATCATGGGTGATCCTGAGCTTGAAGTGCCAAGCCCGACTTTTACGTTAATGCAGAATTATGAGGGGCCGCGTTTTCCCATTGTCCATGCGGATTTGTACCGGATTAGAGAGCCTGATGAGCTCATCGAACTGGGTTGGGAGGATGCTGCCTCCTGCTCGCTGATGCTCGTTGAATGGCCTGAACGGGCGGAACACTTTTTTACCGCCCATCGCCTCGATGTCAGACTGGATATCGTGCCTGACAGTGGCGGTATGCGGCGAACCATCACACTCACCGGAACAGGCGGTTGGGCGGAGCGGATTCAGCAGGCAAGGGCGCTTTCGGATTTGTTGGATCACGCGGGTTGGGGCAATGCACGACGTGATCTTGTGCAAGGTGACGCATCCTCACGCCTTTATGAGCGGCTTGTTCTGCCCGGCAAGTCGGCAATTCTGATGATCTCACCGACGCCAAAGCAGGGTCCGATTATTCGAGCGGGGAAAACGTATCGCACGCTGGCGCGTCTGGCGGATGATGTGTCTGCATTTGTTGCACTTGCGAAAGGACTTCGAACTTTTGGAGTTAGCGCGCCTGAAATCTATGCGGCAAACATTCAGGATGGCCTTGTTCTCATGGAGGATCTGGGTTCTGACGGTTTTGTCGATCACAACGGTCCCATTCGCGAACGTTACCTCGAAGCCGTCAGGTTGCTGGCCGAAATACACGGGCAGGAGCTACCTCGGGCTTTGCCCGTTGTTGAAGGCCAGTATTATACTATTCCAACTTATGATCTTGAACCTTTAATGGTCGAAATTGAGTTGTTTCTTGACTGGTATGTTCCTAGCCGAACCGGCAAGCCGTTATCGGGTTCAGCGCGCGGGATATTCCTCAATCTGTGGCGACGGGCACTTGAGCCTCTTGCGCTAGCCGAGCCGACATGGGTGCTGCGCGATTTCCACTCACCCAACCTGATCTGGCAACCCTCCCGGGAGGGTACGGACCGGGTGGGCGTGATCGACTTTCAGGATACATTGATCGGTCATCCTGCATATGATGTTGGCTCCATTATCTATGATGCGCGGGTGCAGGTTCCGGAATCGCTGGCGTCTGAGATGACTGACCTTTACGTGCATATGAGAACTTCAAAAAATTCCGATTTCGACGGGCTTCGTTTTTCGAGTGCTCTCGCGCTTTTTAGCGCCCAGAGACTTACAAAAATTCTCGGGATATTTGTGCGACTTGATCAACGGGACGGTAAGCCGCAGTATTTAAAACATATTCCGATGCTGGAAGGATATTTGCGCAGAAATCTCTCTCATCACACGCTTGGCCCTCTCAAGGCTTGGTATGGGGAGCATATGCCGGATTTATTTGGGAGTGCGGACTGACCGCAGAGCGAAGGAGCATCCCGCGATGAAGCAGAACCGCCCCAGAAATATGCCAAAAAGTGCCATGGTTCTTGCGGCGGGACTCGGGTTGCGCATGCGACCTTTAACGGAAAGTCGGCCCAAGCCATTGGTGTCGGTTGCCGGGCAGCCGTTGATCGAGCACATCTTTAAACCGATCGAGGCGGCTGGTGTGCCAAGAATTGTCATGAACGTACATTATCTTGCTGACCAGCTGCGAGCGCACATTGCGGCACGCGCGGGAGCCGACGTGATCATTTCGGATGAAACGGCTAGATTGATGGATTCGGGGGGTGGCATCAAGAAAGCGCTGTCTGCACTTGGCCCTGAGCCATTTTTTGTTCTGAACGGCGATTCGTTCTGGATCGACGGACCCCGGCCGAACCTGATGCGTCTTGCAGAGGCTTGGGAACCGGAGAGGATGGATATTCTCCTTCTGGTCGTCGCAAGCGCTCTGGCAACGGGATATGAGGGGAAGGGGGATTTCACGATGGAGGCAGATGGGCGTTTGCACCGAAGGGTCGAGCGACATGTAGCGCCCTTCGTCTATGCGGGCGTCGGGATTATGAAGCCAGAGTTGTTTTCAGACACTCCCGAGGGACCTTTTTCGCTCAATCTGTTATTTGATCGGGCCATCAGCGCTGAAAAGCTCTTCGGGTTGAGACTGGACGGCGAATGGCTCCATGTCGGCACACCGAATGCGATCGAGGCAGCCGAAATGCGACTTCGCCGCAGCACCCTTTAAGGCCTTGATCACATGCAATTGAAGGCGAAAGTCTACACGATACCTCCGGGTGCGCCATTTTTGCCATCACTTGCGAAAGCTCTTTTGGAAGGGCAACTGATTGAGGGATGGCCAAGACTGGGGGATCCGCTATCCCTTGCCGAAGGTACGGTATTTGTTCCAACACGCCGTGCCGCCCGTGCGTTAACCGAGGCATTGAAAGCGTTGGCTCCGGAGCGCACCTTGTTGATGCCGCGGATTGTGCCTCTTGGCGGGTTGGAGGATGCGGAAGAAAAACTCCTTTTGGATAGCGGGCTGGAAGCGCTTGAAGGCGATGCTGCATTACTGCCAGAGATCGACCCGACGCGTCGCCGTCTCATTCTTGCCCGCCTTGTGTTGGCATGGTCGAAGCGCATTTCCGAGGCGCTATCGAGCGATAAAGGGGAGCATCCATTCAGCGAGCGTCTGACAGCAGGAATCCGCTCCGACCCGAACGGGTTCGCGGTTGCGACATCTGCGCAGGACGCCTTGGGATTGGCCGACGCCCTTGGGAAATTGATTGATACGCTTGCAATTCACGACACCGGCTGGGAGCAGATACATCAACTCGTCGAGGATGATCTTTCTGACCAATATTGGGCAATCTCGAAAAATTTTCTGGAAATCGCGGCGCGGGAGTGGCCGAATTACTGTGCCGAAATTGGTGTCATGGACGCGGCATTGCGGCGCCATAAGCTGATTTTGAGAGAGACTGAACGTCTGCGGCGTGATCGCCCGCTTGCCCCCGTTGTGGCCGCAGGATCAACCGGTTCGATGCCCGCAACTGCAGCACTCCTGTCTGCAATCGCAGGGCTGCCGCGGGGCGCCGTCGTTTTGCCGGGGCTTGATCAGGCACTGGATCCAATTTCATGGGGGATATTGACAGGCAATAAGCCGTCAATGCCCTATCCCGGGCATCCACAGGCGTTGTTGGCACGCCTTCTGACAACGCTTGGGGTCACGAGAGAGGATGTCAAGCAGATTGGGCTGCCAGAACGGAAACTGGCTGCCCGTGACGCCTTTCTTTCAGAGGCGCTCAAGCCGGCGGAAACGACGGATCAATGGTATCTGGCCAGATCGACGAACTTAGCTGCTTCGACGGCTGACGCTCTTGCAGAGGTGAGTATTGTTGAAGCGGATAACGAGCATGAGCAGGCTCTGGCGATAGCGATTGCGATGCGTGGGGCACTTGAAACGCCTGATAAGACCGCTGCACTGGTAACTCCTGACCGAGCTTTGGCGGAGCGGGTTTCAGTGGAGTTACGACGCTGGAATATCGACGTCGGGGACTCCGCTGGTGTACCTCTGCCCCGTTCGGAAGCAGGAACTTTTGCACAGCTTGTGATTGACGCGGCTGCCGACGGCTTTGGGCCACACAGTCTGTTGGCGCTGATCGACCATCCACTCACCCTTCTGGGAATGACAGATGAGTCCAAGATAGCGGGGCGAAACGCCATTGAAATTGGTGTTTTCAGAAGGAATACTCCCTCTCCTGGCCTTGCCAATCTGCGAGCAGCTATTGACCTAGCAGCGACGACACAACTTGATCACCATGCCTTGAGGCCGTTACGCAGGATTACGGAGAAAGGTTGGGATGCGGCTAGAGAGATCGTCGACCGTCTCTCGAATGCTTTCGGCGCTTTGCCAATAGCATATAGATCGGAACCGGTTTCCTATTCCGGGATTGCGGCGCTGCATGAGCAGGCTTTGGTGACGCTCGCGCGGTTTCACGATGGCAGCGAGGCTCTTCCCGCTGCGGATGGTGGCGATGTCTTGCTGCGTCTTTTCGACAGTGTCTCAGAAGCAGGAGATAGCGGGATCATCGGTAGTTTCTTTGATTATCCCATGTTTTTTCGGGCACTTGTATCCGGAGAAATCGTGGTTCGGCGAGGCCCCCACCACAAAAGGCTTCATATCTGGGGATTGCTCGAAGCTCGCTTGCTCAGTGCCGATCTGGTCATATTGGCGGGGCTCGACGAAAAAACGTGGCCACCGGAGACAAAATCGGATTCTTTCCTGAACCGTCCAGCACGTGATGCTCTGGATTTGCCGTCTCCAGAGCGACGTATCGGGCAAACCGCTCATGATTTTGTTCAAGCGATGGGCGCATCAGAGATCATTATTACACGAACTATGAAGAACGGGGGTGATCCGACTGTCGCTTCACGATTCCTGCAACGGATCAGAGCGTTAGCAGGCAAAGATCTTTTTGGTCCAGCCTTGGATCGGGGACACGTTCTTTTGGCTCTTGCCCGGGCAATTGATCAGTCGCCGGCTGTTGCTGCTATACAAAGACCTGCGCCCGTTCCGGCATCGCATCTGTTGCCGCGTCGTCTTAGTGTTACGGAAATAGAGACGCTACGTCGTGATCCTTATGCGGTCTATGCTAAGCATGTACTTGAACTTGATCCGCTGGAGTCGATTGGCCGTGAGCCGGGAGCTGCAGAACGTGGAACGGCCGTTCATCAGGCGTTATACCAGTTTTGTTTGCTGCATCCTGCAATGCTGCGGGGAGATGCGATCTCCACTCTCGAAACACTTGCATGGAAGGCTTTTGAGCCGATTGCGCATTTGCCTGAGTTCGTCGCTTTTTGGTGGCCAAGGTTTCAGCGCGCCGCAACTTGGTTCATCGCCTGGGAACTCAAACGACGGAATGACGGGACTTTAATAAGGGTAGAGGAAAGTGGAAAGCTAACCATCATGCTTCCCGGAGGGGGGGAATTCACTCTTTCCGCCCGTGCTGACCGGATTGAGATTAGCCCCGACAAGAGTTTCGCAGTCATTGATTACAAGACGGGCCGCGTGCCGGGCGTCAATGAAGCCAGGATCGGATTTTCGCCGCAATTGACTCTTGAGGCGGCAATGGTCAAGCGCGGAGCCTTCGCGAAAATTGATGCAACACGGCCTACGGCGCTTATTTATGTTAAATTGATGGACCGCGATGGGGGAACTATTCGTGATATTTCTAGAGGGAAGACTGAAATTGATCCCGACGTACTGACGGAAGCGCATTATGATGAATTTGTCAGCTTGATTGATGCCCATTGGAACAGGGGGCGACCATTCTATTCCCGCCCAGCGGTGCAGTTTTTAAGAGATGCCAAGCCCTATGACCATCTTGCCCGCGTGAGAGAATGGACAATCATTGGCGATGCCGAGAATGGCGGAGATGAATAATGACTGCCGCTATGTCAAACGATGTCACTGAACGCCAAAGACGTGCATCAGATCCTTCCGCCTCTGCTTGGGTTGCGGCGAATGCTGGGTCGGGGAAAACCTATGTGCTTGTTCAACGCATTTTACGTCTTCTGCTTGATGGCACGGATCCATCCAGAATTTTGGCGCTCACCTATACGAAGGCGGCTGCGGCCAATATGGCGAACCGGGTTTTTAAAGAATTGGGCGAGTGGATCGGACTGAGTGATTTTGACCTTTCGCAAAAAATCGAAAAACTGGATGGCCAGAATCCCAACGCTATTCGCCTCGCGCAAGCCCGGCGGCTTTTTGCGCGGGCCATTGAAACACCGGGTGGGATCAAGATCCAAACAATCCACGCCTTTTGCGAAAGACTCCTGCATCTTGTTCCGTTTGAAGCAAATGTCGCGGCCCGGTTTGAGGTATTGGACGATCAGAAAAAGGCGGCATTGATCGCGGATACAATCAACCAAACCTTAAAAAAAGCCAATTCAGGGGTGGATCGTGAGCTTACCTTAGCCTTGGGTCTGATTTCTGATGAAGCAGGGGAGTCCGGGTTCGAAAAAGTTTTAAAAGAAGCACTGGCACAGCGGACAAACCTCAGGCGAATTGGGTCAGGTAACTCGTCTTCGGAAGGGATGGCCCGAAAACTCCGGTCGATGCTCACGGTTTTCGAACATGAGACTGCAAGTCAAATCCGGCAAAAAATTTATAACGGGCGAATTTCTGATGCTGATTGTGTGCTGATGACACCAATCTTGTTTGAGGGTTTGTCTACAGACATTAGTCGGGGGCAAGCGTTAAGGTCTTCCATTGGAATACAGGATTTCGAAATATGGTTTGAAATTTACGGAGATGTCTTTTTTAAATCCGATGGCCTTCCGCGCGATGACAAGAACCTGGTTACAAAGCAAATTCACGGTCCTCACCCGCAAATTCGGGAGAAATTGGCTCTTGAACGTGACAGAATAAATTCACTCCTTCATCAGTTGCGTGCGGTTGATGCTTACGAGCGGACACGGGCGCTCATGCGCGTCGTTGACTCCATTTTCAGTGCTTATAATCAGCAAAAAGCTCGAGCAGGTTTTCTCGATTTTGACGATCTTATCGAGCGAACACTTGCACTGCTCGAACGAGTCGATGCGCAATGGGTTCTCTACAAGCTCGACAAAGGTATTGATCATATTTTGATCGACGAGGCGCAAGATACAAGCCCTGATCAATGGGAAATTCTCAAACGCATTGCGGGGGAGTTTTTTGACGGGCATTCTGCACGAAATTTCAAGCGAACGGTTTTTGCGGTCGGTGATCCGAAGCAATCCATTTATAGTTTCCAAGGTGCGGATCCGGCAGCGTTTTCAAGGGCACGGGATTTTTTCAGTAAGAAAATCAATGGACTGAACAGTACGGAAAGCGTGAACCAGTTCAAATTTCACGATGAAAAACTCACGCTGTCGTTTCGATCAACTCCGGACGTCTTGCGGGCTGTTGATCAAATTTTTTCGGATCTCACAAGATTCAAAGGGCTTGAAAGCGAGCCGGTAGCTACTTCTCATGAGACGCAGCGGTTTAGAGCGCCCGGCTTAGTTGAAATATGGCCAAGCCTTAAGAATGAGAAGTCGACCGAGCCGGAGTCATGGGCCTCTCCGCTTGATGAAACAGATCGGCGTTCTTCCGCGATGCGTCTGGCGCACCAAGTTTCTCGCCACATTCAGTCATTGATCGGACCTCACTCCACACAACGCATTCAGGATGAGGAAAACCCGGGGGCACATTCGGCACGAAAAATTCGGGCTGGCGACATTATTATTCTCGTGCGCAACCGGAATAGCCTTTTTGAAGCGATTATTCGCGCTCTTAAGGATGCGGGGATACCAGTAGCCGGTGCTGATCGCCTCAAACTGACGGAACATATTGCCATTATGGACTTGATGGCTCTCGGGAGGGCCATGCTGTCGCCGGAGGATGATCTAACTTTGGCTGCATTGCTTCGCTCTCCTCTCATGGGCATGAGTGAGGATGCGTTGTGTAACCTCGCTAATGGTCGATCTGGCTCCTTGAGGGATGCACTATTCAGCAGGGCCGCTGATTTGGGCTTTCCAGGTATTGTCGAGCGGCTTGACCGCTGGCAGGCTCTTAGTTCGCGCCTAGGGCCGTTCGGGTTTTATGCAAACGTTTTGGGCCCTGATCGTGGCCGGCAGGTGCTCGTTCAACGTCTTGGGCCTGAGGCGGGGGACGCGATTGATACGTTCCTATCGTTAGCTCTTGACCATGAAAGGATGCAAACGCCGTCATTGCACCGCTTTTTGACGGTGTTTAGCGAAGCGGATTTGTCCGTGAAGCGGGATATGGATGCGGCGCGGAATGAAGTGCGGGTGATGACTGTGCATGGAGCGAAGGGGCTTGAAGCACCGATTGTCTATCTTCCCGATACGTGTGGCCCTGCCGTGCAAAGTGGCGGACAATCCTTGCTCTGGAGCGTGGAAGAGGGTGAAACGGGGGTAAAAATCCCGATTTGGTCCCCTTCGAAGAAACGAACCGACAATGAGTATCTCGCATCGCTGAGGACAGCCGCAGAGGAGCGGGCCCGTGATGAACACCGGCGATTGCTTTATGTGGCTCTCACGCGCCCTCGCGATCGTCTTTATATCAGCGGATTTACGGGCATAAATGAGCCGCCACCTGACTGCTGGTATACAATGATCAAGGAAGGGCTGAGTGGGCTCCTTGTGACTGCAACCGACCCTGACACGCCGGATGGAGCGCTTCGTCTCCAAAGCTACAATTTGCCGACGGGGGATCCTCTGTCTGCAGGCTCTCCCCCTGTAAGTATTGAGAAGCCGGACTGGCTGGAGCGCGCGGCTCCGTCGGAGCCTGAAACAATGCCACCTTTGCGGCCTTCGAGCGCCCTGAGCGCTGCCAATGCTCCTGATAGGCCCTTTGATAGCGCTTTTGCCCGCGATGCCCGACGCAGGGGAAATCTAGTCCATTCCCTCTTGCAAACTTTGCCTGAGATTGCGCGCGACAAAAGAGCCGGCTTCGCCCAAATACTTCTCAAGATACGCGGAAACTGGCTCACCGAGGCCCAGCAGGGTCAACTTGCGGAAGAAGTTGTGGCGCTCATCTCCGCGCCGGAGTTGGCGGCTCTGTTTGGGCCTGAAAGCAAAGCTGAAATAGCGATTTCCGGGTCAGTAATGCTCGGAGAGAGGCAAAAGCGGGATATTTCTGCTCAAATTGACCGACTTGCTGTGACGAAAGAGGCTGTTTTTATCGCGGACTACAAGACGGCGACGCGCGCACCTGAGCGGTTGGAGGACATTCCGGAGACGTATATTGCGCAATTGGCGCTCTATCGGGCGCTTCTTGTGCCGGTTTATCCGGATCGGCGGGTGGTTTGCCTGATTGTGTACACGGCGGGGCCGCGGGTCTTCACGCTTTCGGATGCGCAGCTTGACCTTGCCCTTGTGAAGATTGTTCAGGCCGCTTCCCTTGACGCGTGAGGGTTGGCTCCCTACGTTCTCGGTCGATTCGGGGATTTTCCCGTGCAGGGTAAGGATTCGGCCATGACCATGATAGTGACGGATGCGAGTTTCGATCAGGACGTTCTGAAATCAACGGAGCCGGTTGTGGTCGATTTCTGGGCGGAGTGGTGTGGCCCGTGCCGGATGATTGCGCCTGCGCTTGAGGAAATTTCGAAGGAAATGGCCGGAAAAGTGAAGATTGTGAAGATGAATGTCGATGAAAACCCCGGAATCGCGGGGCAAATGGGCATTCGCTCGATCCCGACGCTGATGATCTTCAAGGGTGGTCAATTGGCGGCGCAGAAGGTTGGGGCGGCCTCGAAGGGCGACCTCTCGAAGTGGATCAGCGGCTCGATCTGAGTCTGTTCACGCCAGTGGCGTTCCGCGCCGGAAGGCGGGGAACGTCAGAAAAAGACCAGTGTTGCCAATAGGAAGCACGGGATAAGCACCGCGCCGGACCAGAGCATATAGCCGAAAAAGCCGGGCATTTTGACGCCGCGTTGGCGGGCAATGGCATAGACCATGAAGTTGGGCGCGTTGCCGATATAGGTGTTCGCGCCCATGAATACCGCCCCGGCGGAGATGGCGGCGAGGGTTAAAGCCCCTTCTGTCATCAGTTTCTGGGCGTTTCCGCCTGCCAGTTCAAAGAAGACCAGATAGGTCGGGGCGTTGTCCAGGAACGAGGACAGGCCGCCTGTGAGCCAGAAATAGGCCATGGGGATGGGGGCACCGTCCGCATCGGTGACGAGGGCCACGAGCGGGGCGAAGACGCCCGCGGAGCCGGCCTTCAGCATGGCGAGAACAGGGATTATCGTTATGAAAATGCTGGCAAAAAGCTTGGCGACCTCGAGCATGGGGCCCCAGCTGAAGCCATTGGCGGAGCGGTCTATCTTGCGGGTGACCATGAGCGAGGCGAGGGTGACGGCGACCATTACGCAATCTCGCATAAGGTTTTGAATTTCAACGGTAATCCCGAAGATTGTGAAGGCTGGGCCGGGCTTCCACGAGGCGCTGAGGAGGATGGCGGCGATGATGATGCCGATGAGGGGGAGGTTGACGAGGCCGGTGACCCGGAGCTGCGAGTCGGGCGTCGGATCGGCGCGGGTGACGCCTTCGCGGTGATAGAGCCAGGAATCGAGGGCAAGAAAAACTGCGAATACGATGCCGCCGACGAAAAGTGTTTCTTTGAACAGATGCGTCGTTGTCCAAAAGAAATCGACGCCCTTCAAGAAACCCAAGAATAAAGGCGGGTCACCAAGGGGGGTTAACGAGCCACCAATATTGGCGACGAGGAAGATGAAGAAGATAACAACATGCGCGTTGCTTTTGCGGTTGTCGTTGGCGCGAATAATCGGCCTGATCAATACCATCGCCGCGCCCGTTGTGCCGATGATGCTGGCGAGGCCCGAGCCGAGCAGGAGCAGGGCGCCATTGGTCAGCGGGGAGCCGTGGAGGTTGCCGCGGATGACGATGCCGCCGGCGGTAGTGAAGAGGGCGAGCAGGAGCAGGATGAAGGGGATGTATTCGAGGAAAGCGGCGTGCAGCAGCGCGCTTGCCGTGGCCTCGAAGCCGACCGAGGCGAGGAGCGGCAGGGCCAGCAGCAGCCCCCAGAAGGCGGCGATTTTGCCTTGGTGATGCTCCCAGAAATGATTGAAAAACAAGGGAAAAAGCGCAATCGAGAGCAGGATGCCGACAAACGGCACGGCCCATAAAACGCCGAGTGCTGTGCCGTCCAACCCCTCGGCGGCGAGGGCGGGGGAGGCCATGAAACAGAGGCCCGCAAGGACGAGAAGGGCGCGACCGAGCCGTGCCGGCATGTCCACTCCAATCATCCGCGTTGCCATGGAACAACCCCCCCAATTTCCAGTGTGTTATGCCGTAGTGGAACGGAAAATGTCCAGCAGTTTTGTCCAACGTTGGCGTTGGACACGGGAACTGGAAATGTCCGGTGGGGAGTGGGTATGGGGGTGGCGAGTGGCGAGTGGGGAGTAAGGTGTCGTCATTGCGAGCTTGCGAAGCAATCCAGTTGGTGGTGCAGGAAGAGGCTGGATTGCCGCGTCGCTTCGCTCCTCGCAATGACGGTTGGGAACTCGGAGCTTTTCGCCAGTCTCTAGCTGGATCGCTTCGCGTTCGCTCGCGATGACGGGGTGGGGACGACTCGGAGCCTTTCGCCAGTCTCTAGCTGGATCGCTTCACGTTCGTTCGCGATGACGGGTTGGTCACCCGTGCCTCGTTGAACGTTCCCGGGAGGGTGAGGCCGGTGGCGAGGGGGTCTTGGGGTTCGAGCGTGAATTCGCCCTTGCCGGCATAATAGCCTTGGCCGCCGACGGCGATGGTGACGGCACCTTCGCGGGGGAAATCGGCGGGGGCTGTGACGCGGCCGGTGAAGGGGCCGCCGGAGATGCCGCGGAAGGTGCGGGTGACGCCTTGGGTGACGAGGCCTTTTGCGTGATCGAGCGCCATGCGGGCGGTGACGCCGGAGCCGGTGGGGCTGCGGTCGATCTGGCGTTCGGCGAAGACGCAGAGGTTCCAGCTTTCGTGATCGGGCGGGGCGTCATCGGTGAGGATGGTGCCATAGAGAAAGCCGAGATCGGGGGCGTCGGGGTGGTCAAAGGGGTAGGTGGCGCGCAGGTGATCGGTGAGGGTGCCGGCGGCGGTCACGAGTGTGTCGACGGGGGTGCCGAAGAAATCGAGCCCGAAGCGGGAGGCGGGCAGGATGGCATAAAATGCGCCGCCATAGGCGAGATCGGTGGCGAGCGTGCCATAGCCCGCGAGTGTGACGGGGAGATCGCGCGCGACGGCGAAGGCGGGGACGCTCTCGAAGCCGACATGGGTGACGGTGCCGTGCTCGACGGTGCAGGCGAGATGCAGCACGCCGCAGGGGGCCTCGATGGAAAAGCGGGTAACGGGTTCGATGCGGGGCACGAGGCCCTGATCGACAATCCAGCGGCCGAGCGCGATGGTGGCGTGGCCGCACATGGTGGAATAGCCCTCATGATGGGTGAACAACACGCCCATGACGCAGCCCGGGCGGGAGGACGCCACGGGAATGACGCCATACATGCCGGCATGGCCGCGCGGCTCCCAGATCATGGCGCGGCGGAGATGATCATACGCATCGCGCGCGTGGCGGCGCTTCTCGAGAAGGGTTGCGCCGTGAAGTTCCGGATAACCGCCCGTGACAATGCGGACAGGCTCCCCCGCCGTGTGCATATCAGTGAAGGACAAAGTGAGAGGCGCGGACATGGGAGGCTCCGGGGGGTGGGGGAGAGCAAGAAGTAGCTAAACGCGGAGGATATGGAAAGGGGGCGAGTGGATTGGGCCGTCATTGCGAGCGGGAGCGACGCAATCCAGTTGGTCGTTGGCGTGGGGTGGTGGGGTTGGGCTTGGGAGAGAAATGGTTGGCATCAGCTGGATCGCTTCACGTTCGTTCGCGATGACGGGGGGCGTCATTGCGAGCGGGAGCGACGCACTCGCGTTGGTGATTCAGGACGAGGCTGGATTGCCGCGTCGCTTTGCTCCTCGCAATGGCGGGGCGGGCTTTGGAGAGAAATGCCGGGCATTAGCTGGATCGCTTCACGTTCGTTCGCGATGACGGGAGGGGCGTCATTGCGAGCGGGAGCGACGCAATCCAGTTGGTGATTGGCGAGGGGTGGTTGGCTTGGGAGAGACGTGGCTGGCATCAGCTGGATCGCTTCGCCTTCGCTCGCGATGACGGGTGAGGCACTCGTTCGCTCGCGATGACGGTGCGGGCTCGGGACAGAAAGGGCTGGCGTTAACTGGATCGCTTCGCGTTCGCTCGCGATGACGGGGGGCGTCATTGCGAGCGGGAGCGACGCAATCCAGTTGGTGATTCAGGACGAGGCTGGATTGCCGCGTCGCTTTGCTCCTCGCAATGACGGGTGGGCTTGGGAGAGAAATGGCTGGCGTTAGCGGGATCGCTTCACGTTCGCTCGCGATGACGGGGTGGGGCCTAATGCGCTTCGTCCCAATTGGCGGCGGCGCGGGCGTCGACCTGGAGGGGGACGGTGAGCTGGATGGCGGGGTGGGGGGCGTCGATCATGATGCGGCGGATGACGGGGAT
>CAMCXA010000005.1 GCA_945883115.1 Alsobacter soli | reverse complement strand
CATACGCCACGGAAGCGGCCGAAGACGCTAATAATACGGCGGCAAAATATTCTCAGGCTGGCGGCTATCGCCTCAATCTTGACGCCCGCTCGAACACCGAAATCGGCGTCGTTCGCGGCTTCGGTCGTCTGGCCAATGGCGCACTCGACAAGGCCTATGTCCAGTTCGCTGGCATCTCCGCCGGTCGTCAAGACTCGCTCGCCGACATCGCTGGCACAACAGCTGATCAGTTCGGTGCAGGTTGGGGCCAGTCAAACACAGGCATCAACTACACGATGGCACTCGGCGCAGCTTCCATTGCAGTCGGCCTTGAGAACGCGAATAATAACAATGTTGACGCATCCACCTATATCTCTGACCGTCCGGACATTCTCGCTCAGGTCTCCGGCAAGTTCGGCCCGGTCGGCGTCAAGGTCACGGGTGTCTCACATGAAGCCATCAATTCAGCATCTGGCACAGGCACGAAGCAGGGCTATGCTTTCCTAGGCCAGTTGACAGCAGATGTCGGCAGCGGCGTCGGCCTCATTCTGTTCGGCGGCATGAGCGAAGCAGCTGGCAAATACACGGGTTCTCCGGCAGCGCTGGATGATCTCGTTGGAACCACTGCCTTGAAGGGCTCCAGCATGGGTGCTGAAATCAACGCCAAGGTTGGTGCAAACGGCATGGTCGCTCTCGCAGGCGTCCAAAACAAGCACGAGAGTGGTGCAACGGAAACGACAACAACCTCCTACAGCGTGTTTTATCAGCACACTGTCGCAAAGAACCTCACAATCCGTCCGGAATACCTCGTATCCGAGTCGAAGACAGGTGCAACCAAGACTACAGAAGGCACCGTCTACCTCCGCATCAACCGCGATTTCTGATCCTCCCGATCAGGCATCCAAAGAAACCCCGGTGCTCCCGCACCGGGGTTTTTTAGTGCCGCCGTCATTCTCCCCTCTCCCTGAGGGAGAGGGTGGCTGCGGAGCAGACGGGTGAGGGTGAGGAGCGGTTTGGCGTTAGCCAAACGAAAACCCAGTGGCGCTTTTCGAGTAACGAACGCAAGGAGCTAAGCGGCGGGCCGGCGGTGGGCGTTAGTCCCTCATCCGTCGCGTCCCGCGACACCTTCTCCCGCGGGGAGAAGGAAAACCCCACTCCCCACTCGCCACTCACTACTCCCTACTCCCCCTTGCCAAATCCGCATCCAGCGCAATCTGCGTCTGTCCCTCAAGCCGCGCGCGGTAAATCTGCAGATTTTCCAGCACTTTCTGCACATAGGTCCGCGTTTCGCCGAAGGGAATCCGCTCGATCCACGCCACCCTGTCCGTGCCCGCAAGGCGCGGGTCGCCATAGGCCGTCACCCAGCGCCTCACATTGGTCGCCCCCGCATTGTAAGACGCAATCGCGAGCACATAATTTCCGCCCCAAAGCTCCAGCAATTCCTTCAAATGCGACGTCCCCACCTTCACATTATAGGTCGGGTCATCCAGCAGCCACGTTTCCTGAAAATCAAACCCCGCCTTCGCCGCCGTCTCCTTCGCGGTCGCAGGCATCAATTGCATCAACCCCCGCGCCCCCGCAGGTGAGATCGCCCTCGGGTCAAACGAGCTTTCCTGCCGCGAAAGCGCATGCACCAGCGCACGCTCCACGCCAAAATCCGGCACATCGGGCAATCCGCCCACGGGATACATCGCCTCGTCAAAGGCAATCCCGCGTTGAAACGCCAATTTTCCCACCATGGTTTCAAACCGTTTGCTGCCAAGCCAGCGCGTCACCATTACCAAAGCCGCCAAAGCCGGCGCATCCGGCATCATCAACGCCAGTTCCGACATGATCGGCGCGGCAATCTCGTCTTCCCCCGCCTCGCTCAGCATCAAAACGGCAGACATTGTCACTTGCCCGCCGAGCGCCGCCCCGTTCGGCACCGGCATCGGCCTAAACCCGATCTCCCGCCGCCCGAGCCAGATCCGCGCCAATTGCCCGTAATAGGTCAGCCCGTGCACCGCCGCCCGCGTCAACGCCTCGTCCGGCGGCAATTTCGCCGCCACCAAAGCCCGCGCCTGCCAATAAGCCACCCGCGCTTGCGAGGAAGGCGCTGTCGCAAAGCGCTGCGCCTCGGCAAAATAGCTGCCCGCAGTCGCGCCATCCTTCAGCCCCTCAAGCGCAATCCACCCCGCCATAAATTCCGCATCGAGCCGGTTGGTCGCCCCCGGCACGCCATGCGCGTCAATCACCTTCAACGCCGCATCCGCCTTGCCGTCATCAAACAGCCGCCGCGCCAGCACGCGCCGCTCCGTCCACCATTCATCGGGCTTCACAAGCGAACCCCCCTTAGGCAGTCGCTGCAACGCCGCCGCGGCCTTGTCCAGCCTGTCCGCCCGCCGGTAAAACTGCGCCTCGGCATGGATAAAAGCCGGTTCCTTCCGCAACGCCTCGGGAACCGCCGCAATCAGCTTTTCCGCGTCGCCCGCCCGCGTGCCCACAGCCTTCCGCGCCCGCGCAATCGCCTCAAATCCCGGCCCGATCAACGCCGCAACCCGCAACGCCGCTTCCCAATTCTCCGCAAAAAGCTGCGTCGCCAGCCTTACACGATGATCCTGCATGCCGAGCCGGTCACCAAACTCCTCCAAAATCATCGCCTCGATCTCGTCCGGCACCGAATCATCCTGCCAGACAGACGCCGCAAGCTTCACCGCCTCCGCCATCTGCCCCCTGCCCTTCAGAGCCCGCGCCAAAAGCACGCGGCCAACGGCCGTCAAAGGCCGCTCTTTGCCGACAAAGGCCATCACCGTCTCGTCATCCCGCTTTTCCGTCCGGAGCGCATCCTCGCCCTTCCGCCGGATTAGCGCGAGCACAGGCCAGGTCGGGTTCGCGTTCAGGAAAGCGGCAATCCGCTCAAGACCCGCCTTTTCCGGCACGTTGCGCAGCGCCACCCATTCCAGAATCATCCGCGCCAAAGGGTCGTTGAGGCGCGCCGCAATCGCATCGCCCTGAACCAGATCCGCCTCGCGATACGCCCCGATCGCCGCCTTCAGCGTCACAAGCCCTTCCGCATTCAGCCCGTGCCTGAGCCCGAACGGCACTTCAACAGCCCGCGCGCCCGCACTCCGCAACGCCAGAGGCAACCCGGCCATCACTCCCAGCACATCCCGTCTGCTGATCCGTATCGACACTGAAACTCCTCCACAACGCCAACGGGAATCACCCCGCCTCTCTCCTAAAAGGCGCGAAAAATACGGCGTCCGCAAGGCACCCTCCCGCGCAACAAACGAGAAACCGTCACACAGCCCTTCCCTGCGCCCGCGCAAATGTTTATGTGTCATTCAACGCGATGCAATGACAGCAAGAGGGGAATGACGTCATGAGCAAGAATGGCACTTTCAGGGGTTCGATGACGGCTTTGGTCACGCCGTTCAAAAACGGCAAAGTTGATGAAGCCGCCTTCCGCGGTCATGTCGATTGGCAGATCGCGCAAGGCACGCATGGCCTCGTTCCCGTCGGCACCACCGGCGAAAGCCCTACTTTGTCCCATGCAGAGCATAAAAGCGTTGTTGAATGGTGCATCAACGAGGCCAAGGGCCGCGTTCCCGTCATTGCCGGCGCCGGGTCCAACAATACCAACGAAGCGGTTGAACTCTCCCGCCACGCCGAAAAGGCCGGTGCCGACGCCGTGCTCATCGTCACCCCCTATTACAACAAGCCCAATCAAGAGGGCCTGTACCAGCATTACAAGGCGATCAACGACGCCATCGGCATCCCGATTATCATCTACAACATTCCGCCACGCTCCATTGTGGATATGTCCGTCGATACCATGGCCCGCCTCTATGAACTCAAAAACATCGTCGGCGTGAAGGATGCCACCGGCAACATTGTCCGCGTCAGCCAGCAGCGTCAGGCCATGGGCCCCGATTTCATCCAACTCTCCGGCGAAGACGCCACCGCCCTCGCCTTCAACGTGCATGGCGGCCATGGCTGCATCTCGGTCAGCTCGAACGTCGCCCCCAAAGCCTGCGCCGATTTCCAGAATGCCTCCCTCTCCGGCGATTACGCCAAGGCCCTGACCTATCAGGACAAGCTCTTTCCGCTCCATTCGGCCCTGTTCGTCGAGCCCAATCCCGCAGGGCCAAAATATGCGCTCTCCGTGCTGGGCCACATGTCAGACGAAGTCCGCCTCCCCATGGTTCCCACCACCGAGCCAACCCGCGCCATTATCCGCAAGGCCATGGCGTTTGCCGGTCTCACCAACGCCTGAAGGGCCAAACCGCCGCAATGACAGCCGCACCAAAAGGCAATGCCAGAGTAGCCGCCGATAACCGCAAAGCGCGTTTCAATTACGCGATTGGCGAAGTGTTCGAGGCTGGCATTGCGCTGACCGGTACGGAGGTCAAATCGCTCCGCGCGGGCAAGGCCACAATCGGCGAGAGCTACGCCGCCGAAAAAGACGGCGATCTCTTCCTCGTCAACGCCAATATTCCGGAATATCTTCAGGCCAACCAGTTCAATCACACGCCCAAGCGCCCGCGCCGTCTGCTGCTCCATCGCCGTCAGGTCGACAAACTCGTCGCCGCCGTCCAGCGCGAAGGCATGACCATCGTCCCGCTCAAAATCTATTTCAACGAAAAGGGCCGCGCTAAAGTCGAAATCGCGTTGGCCAAAGGCAAAAACGTCGCCGACAAGCGCGAAACCGCCAAAAAGCGCGATTGGGACCGCGAAAAATCCCGCGTCATGCGCGATAAGGGGTGAAATTGAGGCTGAAAAGTCTTATACTTGACTGGCAAGACTGACCCCGGGAGCATGCTTTTCAGCAGAGGCCGACCCAGGGTAGACTTTGAAAAAATATCACAATGACATGAAACGTCAAATGAAAGAGGCTAAAATAGCTCGCATCATGCAGCCGTTTTGTAACACTGCGAGACAGGTGAAATACCGCCCATGAAACTCCCGCTCCATCTAAATCATTGACTTGTTGACGATTCCCCCTATGGTGCGCGCTCAATGGTGCTGAGAGCGCTGAAGGTTCGTCGCATGATCGAACCGGGCCCTGCACCCGCCATGCCGCGACCGAGAGGCGGCCTTAAACGATGAATTTTTCTGAACTGGGTCTTAGCCCTAAAGTCCTCGAAGCCGTCACAGCTGCCGGCTACACACAACCAACGCCGATCCAGGAGCAGGCCATCCCGCGCGTGCTCGAGCGGCGCGACGTGCTCGGCATCGCCCAGACGGGCACCGGTAAAACCGCCGCCTTCACGCTCCCCATGATTACCCTGCTCGAACAGGGCCGCGCACGCGCCCGCATGCCGCGCACGCTCATTCTGGAGCCAACCCGCGAATTAGCCGCCCAGGTCGAAGAATCCTTCGTCCGCTATGGCGCCGGCCAGAAACTCAACGTCGCCCTGCTCATCGGCGGTGTTTCCTTCGGCGATCAGGATCTCAAAATCGCCCGCGGCGTCGACGTGTTGATCGCAACACCCGGCCGCCTGCTCGATCACATCGAACGCGGCAAACTTCTCCTCACCGGCATCGAAGTGCTCGTCATCGACGAAGCCGACAGAATGCTTGATATGGGGTTCATCCCCGACATCGAGAAAATCTGCCGCATGGTGCCGTTCACGCGCCAGACATTGTTTTTCTCCGCCACCATGCCGCCCGAGATCCAGCGCATCACCGATGCGTTCCTGCATAATCCCGTCCGGATCGAAACCGCCCGTCAGGCCACAACCGCCTCGACAATCACCCAGCGCCTCGTCGCAACTCCGCATAATCCGGCCCAGAAGCGCGAAACGCTCCGCCGCCTGATGCGCGACTCCGACGATGTGAAAAACGGCATCATCTTCTGCAATCGCAAAATCGACGTGCAATTGCTGCTCAAATCCCTGTTAAGCCACAGCTTCAACGTCGCAGCCCTCCATGGCGACATGGATCAGCGCGCCCGCACCGTTGCGCTTGACGGTTTCCGCGCCGGCACAACCCAGTTCCTCGTCGCGAGCGACGTCGCCGCCCGCGGTCTCGACATTCCCGATGTCAGCCATGTTTTCAACTATGATGCCCCGCATCACGCCGAAGATTACGTCCACCGCATCGGTCGCACCGGCCGCGCCGGCAAACTCGGCACCGCCTTCACGCTGATCAGCCCCGAGGACCACAAAAATCTCAGCGCAATTGAAGCCATGATCAAGCGCCCGATCGAATGGCTCGGCCCCTCGCTCGACGAGTCAGGTTTTGCAAGCGAAGCCCCCGCCCCGCGCGGTCGCGGTGGTCGCAACGCACCCGCCAAAGGCCAGCCCCGCAAATCGCCGGAAGCCAAACCAGCCGAGATCAAATCGGAAGCGCCAAAAGAATCCCCGCACGCGCCATCAAAGCGTCCGCCCGCACCTGTACCGCAGACAGAGAACGCCGCAGCCCCAGCTGAACCACGCGCCCCGCGCGAACAGCGGGACACACGCCCCCCGCGCGATGAACGCCCCGCACGGTCCGACGAAAATCGCCCGCGCCGGTCCTATCCCGAGGATAATGAGCCAACACCTTTGGGCCTCGGCGATCACATGCCGGGCTTCATGATGCGGTCGGCAAAGCTGAAATAAGGGTCAGGAGTGCGCGTGCGCGCCCTCAACAGTCGCCGGCGTAATCGCCACCGACTCGCCGCACCCGCACGCTGAGGTCTGGTTCGGATTATTGAACACAAATTGCGATGCCAGCGTCCCGCTCTGGAAATCCATTTCCGTGCCGAGCAGAAACATCAGCGCTTTCGGGTCAACAACAATCTTCACGCCCTTTTCATCGACGACATCATCGCCCGGGCGGATTTTTTCTTCATACTCAATCGTATACGCCATTCCCGCGCAACCGCCATTCTTGACGCCGACACGGATCGCCTCGATCGGCCGGTCTGCATTCGCCATAATGCTGCGGATACGGTCCGCCGCGGCGTCAGTCACCGACATCACTTTCAATTTCGGCAAAGCCATCGTCTTCTCTCCTCGCACGGGGTCAAGGCCCGGACGTTGAATACCTAATGTAACACTGATCGGCCCAATTGTAAGGGCCTGATCATGTCACCGCCTTCTTCTGCGGTGCCGGCGCCCGCATCGCCGCCTCGACAGCCAGTTTGAACCACGGACGAAACGCATCAGGATCCTCATACGCCTCGTCCGGCGTCTGGAAATACCGCATCGCCATCGTCTTGCCCTTCGCCGAATAGGTGAACTTTTGCAAACCCTCCGCCTCGAACAAAGGCTCGGTCACATCATCCGCCTTCAGATACAGCACACCGTCAATCTCGATTGCAATAATCCGGCCATCAACATAAACACTCGTTCCGCCGAACATCCGCTTCAGCACCACGCGGGCAAAAGGCGCGAAAAGATCATAAAGATCATCATGCGTCATGGCAGGCCGCCTATCACCACATATCGAGCGCGAATCTCGCTTCGTCCGACATGCGCGACTGGTCCCATGGCGGATCAAACACCATCTTGACCACAACCGATTGAATGCCCGGTACAGCCTGAACCGCCGCCTCGACCCAGCCCGGCATTTCGCCCGCAACCGGACATCCGGGCGCTGTCAGCGTCATATCAATAGCAACATTCCTGTTGTCATCGATATCCACCTTGTAGATCAGCCCCAATTCGTAAATATCGGACGGAATTTCCGGATCATACACCGTCTTGAGCGCCGCAACGATGTCGTCGGTCAGCCGGTCGATTTCCTCCGGCGGCAAAGACGGGTTCACGCCGATTGCCGGATGGTTCGGCGAAGGCGTATCGGACACGCTTGTATCATTCATAACGCTCTCCTCAACCGAACATGCTTTCAGCTTTTCGCAAAGCCGCCACGAGAATATCGATCTCTTCTACCGTATTATAAAACGCAAAAGAAGCCCGGCATGTCGAGGTCACGCCAAACCGCGCGAGCAGAGGCTGCGCGCAATGCGTGCCCGCCCGCACCGCTACCCCCGCACGATCAATCACGGTCGCAACATCATGCGCATGCGCGCCCTTCATCGAGAACGCGACAATCGCGCCCTTGTCCCGCGCCTTGCCGATAATCTCGATCGAATTCATCGCGCCCAATTGCTGCATGGCGTAATCGCGCAAGGCATGTTCCTGCGCAGAAATCGCTTCTCGGCCGACACTGTTCATATAATCAAGTGCCGCCCCCAGCCCGATAGCCTGCACAATCGGCGGCGTCCCCGCCTCGAACCGGTGCGGCGGCTCGTTGTAGGTTACCGTCTCGGTTGTGACGAGATTGATCATCTCGCCGCCGCCATTATAAGGCGGCATTTTGGCGAGCAAATCCCGCTTGCCATACAAAACCCCGATCCCGGTCGGCCCGTAGAGCTTGTGCCCGGTCAGGCAATAAAAGTCGACATCCAGCGCCCGCACATCGGTCGCGAGATGCACAGCCCCTTGGCACCCGTCAATCATCACATAAGCGCCCTGCGCATGCGCAATCCGGACGATCTCCGCAACCGGCGTCACGGTCCCGAGAACATTCGACATTTGCGTGAGAGCAACAATTTTCGTCCGCGGCGTCACAAGCTTTTCAAACGCATCGAGATCAAAATTGCCGACATCATCCACCGGCACCCATTTGATCACCGCGCCATACCGCTCGCGCAAAAAATGCCAGGGCACAATATTGGAGTGATGCTCCATGATCGACAAAATGATCTCGTCACCCGGCTTGATCACCATCTGCCCGAGGCTCGCGGCAACGACATTCATCGCTTCCGTGGCATTGCGGGTAAAAATGATCTCGTCTGTCGAAGCCGCATTGATGAAGGCGCGGATCGTTTCGCGCGCATGCTCGAACGCCTCGGTCGCCGCATTGGCCATATAATGCAGGCCGCGATGCACATTCGCGTATTCGTTCTCATAGGCATAGATCATGCGATCAAGCACCGCTTTCGGCTTCTGCGCCGATGCCGCATTATCGAGATACACGAGTGGCTTGCCGTAAACGGTTTTCGACAGGATCGGAAAATCCGCGCGGATTGCCGCGATATCAAACGGTCGCTCAATCGTCATTGTGGTCGCTCCTGCCATCACGCCCTCTCCTTCAGCCACGCGTCAATCGCACCATCAAGCGCCTCGCGGACGCCGTCATGCGCGATCATCGCCACCGCTTCACCCGCAAATGCCTGCAACATCAACGCTTCCGCCTCTGTCTTCGGCAGACCACGCGCCTGCAAATAGAACAGCAAATCCTCGTCGAGCGCACCCACGGTCGCGCCATGCCCGCACTGCACATCATCCGCGAAGATTTCGAGTTCCGGTTTGTTGTTCATCGTCGCGCCATCGGTCAGCACAACCGCGCGGCTCATCATCTTGCCATCCGTCTTTTGCGCCAATGGCCGCACGATGATCTTACCTTGAAACACCCCCGTCGCTTCGCCATCGAGTACATGCGCAAAATGCTCGCGGCTCTGGCAGTTCGGCACCGCATGATCAACAACAAGCGTCGTATCAGCATGCTGCCGCGCATTGAGCAGCATCGCGCCACTCAGCGTCACCACCGAGTGCTCGCCTTCAAGACGCAAAAAAACCTGATGCCGCGAGAGCGCACCACCCGTCACAAAGGAATGCGCATTGAACACGTTCGACGCCCCGAGCGTCACCGCCAGCGTCGAAAAATCAGCCGCCGCCTTCCCGTGCGCATTCACCCGCACCAGATCAATTTTGGCATCATCACCGGCCACAATCTCGACCAGCGAATTGTTCTGATAGGCCACGCCATCCGGCCCGAAATGGCTTTCCACCAGCGTCACCGCCGCACCCTTGCCAACTTCGAGTGTCACGCGCGGATACACCGCCACCGCCGCCCCGCCAATCATCGACTGCAGATGAAGCGGCGTGTCGAGCTTGATCCCCGCTTCAATCGTGATCACCACCCGCCCGGTCATGAAGGCCGTATTCAGCGCAATCATCGGATCATCCGCCAAACCGCCATCGACAGCCGGCTCCGCCTCCTCATGCACCTTCACACCTTCCGGCAAGCGACCGAGATCCGACCGCGCCCGATCCAGCACGCCGTTGACAAGCACAATCTTGAACGCCTCAAGCGCGGAAAGCGCGCTCGGCAGCACGGCCATTTCAGGCAAAGCCACCGTGTGTTTGGCATGCACTGCAGGCCCCGCCACCTCGCGCAGCAAAGCCCGCACATCGGTATAATGGTAGGGCTCGATCCGGCGATGCGGCAGACCCAAGGCAACAAACCGCTCGAAAGCGGCACGACGCAGTTTCAGCCCTGCGGGATCACGCGTCGTTAGCCCTGCTTCAAACGCAGGGAACTGCGAAATATAAGCCGCCTCGGCCTGCGTTCTGATCGGAGTAATAATCGTCATTCTGTCCGGGCTCCTATGCCGCGTCCGAAACATAATCGGCGTAGCCATTGGCCTCGAGCTCGAGGGCGAGCTCCTTGCCCCCCGATTTCACCACCCGCCCCTTCGACATCACATGCACCGTATCGGGCACAATATAGTTCAAAAGCCGCTGATAATGTGTGATCACAAGGAAAGAGCGATCCGCCGAGCGCAATTTGTTCACGCCCTCGGAAACAACCTTCAGCGCGTCAATATCCAGCCCCGAATCCGTCTCGTCGAGAATGCAGATGCGCGGCTCGAGCAGTGCCATTTGCAGAATTTCCATGCGCTTCTTCTCGCCGCCCGAAAATCCCACATTCAGCCCGCGCTTCAGCATATCCTGCGAAATCCCGAGATCATCCGCCGCCTTCCGCACCCGCTTCATGAAATCCGGCGTCTTGATCTCGTCGCTGCCCGCCGCCCGCAAATGCGCGTTCATCGCAGCTTTCAAAAACGTCATCGTCGCAACACCCGGAATTTCCAGCGGATATTGGAACGCCAGAAACACCCCCGCCGCCGAACGCTGGTCGGGCTCCATCTCGAGAATATTTTCGCCCTCGAGCAAAATCTCGCCGTCCAGAATTTCATATCCCGGCTTGCCTGCAATCACATAAGAAAGCGTCGATTTCCCCGACCCGTTCGGCCCCATAATCGCAGCAACCTCACCCCTGTGAACCGTCAGAGTAAGCCCGTTCAGAATCTTCTTCGATCCGTCTTCAATCGCGACATGGAGATTTTTAATTTCAAGCATTGAGCCAATCCTAGTTCTACGAAATATTATTTTAGTGTTCCGACACAGCCTGGCGTCTGGATATAAGTCGATTACCCCACGCTTCCCTCAAGCGAGATCGAAATCAACTTCTGCGCTTCAACCGCGAATTCCATCGGCAATTGCTGCAACACGTCCTTCACAAATCCGTTCACGATCAGCGCCGTTGCCTCCTCGGCGGAAAGCCCGCGCTGGCGGCAATAGAACAATTGGTCTTCCGAGATTTTCGACGTCGTCGCCTCATGCTCGAACATCGCGCTCGAATTCTTGCTTTCGAGATACGGCACGGTATGCGCGCCGCACGTCTCGCCGATCAGAAGACTGTCGCAATTCGTAAAATTCCGCGCATTCGTCGCCTTTTTATGCGCCGATACCTGCCCGCGATACGTATTTTGCGACCGTCCCGCGGAAATCCCCTTCGAGATGATCCGGCTTGTCGTATTCTTGCCGAGATGGATCATTTTCGTACCGCTATCCACTTGCTGCATGCCGTTAGACACCGCAATCGAATAGAATTCGCCACGCGAGCCATCGCCGCGCAAAATGCAGCTCGGATATTTCCACGTGATCGCCGAACCCGTCTCAACCTGTGTCCAGCTGATCTTGGAATTCGCACCCCGGCAATCGCCCCGCTTGGTCACGAAATTATAGATCCCGCCCTTGCCCTCGGAATCCCCCGGATACCAGTTCTGGACGGTTGAATATTTGATCTCTGCATCATCCATCGTCACGAGTTCGACAACGGCCGCATGCAACTGGTTCTCGTCCCGCTGGGGTGCCGTGCACCCCTCGAGGTAACTCACATAAGAGCCCTTCTCGGCAATGATCAGCGTCCGCTCGAACTGGCCGGTATTCTTCTCGTTGATCCGGAAATAGGTCGACAATTCCATCGGGCAACGCACACCCTCGGGAATGTAGACAAACGATCCGTCTGTAAACACGGCGCAATTCAACGTCGCGTAATAATTATCCGTCACCGGCACAACCGAGCCGAGATATTTCCGCACCAATTCCGGATGCTCTTTGATGGCATCCGAAATCGAGCAGAAAATCACGCCGACCTTTTTCAGCTCTTCCTTGAACGTCGTCACAACGGAGACCGAGTCGAACACCGCATCCACCGCGATCTTGGACGTCTGTACACCCGCAAGAATTTCCTGTTCGCGCAGCGGAATACCGAGCTTCTTGTAAGCATCGAGAATTGCCGGATCGACCTCATCGAGAGACTTTGGCGACGCATTCATCTTTGGCGCCGCATAATAATAGGAATCGTTGAAATCGATCTTCGGATACGAAACGCGCGCCCAATTCGGCTCGGTCATGGTCAGCCAACGGCGATAGGCATCAAGCCGCCACTCGAGCATCCATTCCGGCTCGCCCTTCTTCGCCGAGATAAACCGGACAATATCTTCCGACAGGCCCTTCGGCGCTTTGTCGACTTCGAGTTCAGTCGAAAACCCGTATTTATATTGGTCCACATCAAGCGCACGAACCTGCTCGACAGTCTCTTTAACCGCAACCATTCATCTCTCCCGACATTCCGGCTTCAAGGGCCGACGTCATCTTCGCTTCACATCATCCGTTCCGGGCAACGCACATTCACGCCGCGTGCCGCCCGATCAATTTTTCGCGCTTAGATAGAGTGCGTTCGAACACCTCGCGGAATCGGATCACATCCGCCTCGCTGTTTGTCCACCCCGCACTCAACCGCAAAGCACCCTTGGCTAGGTCCGCAGCAACGCCCATCGCCTCAAGCACATGCGACCTTTTTACCTTGCCCGACGAGCAGGCCGAACCGGAGGAAAGCGCAATGCCCGCCAGATCAAAATTCATCAACGCCGTTTCAGCCGTCAGCCCCGGCACCGAAAACGCCACCGTATTCGGCAACCGCGCCATATCGACACCGAAAATCACCGCATCAGGCGCCAAATCTCTGATCGCATTCTCAAAAGCATCACGAAGAGCACCAAGTCTTCGGGCCTCGTCCTCAAGGTCCTTGAAAACCGCCGCAGCCGCGGCACCAAATCCCGCAATCCCCGCAACATTCTCCGTCCCCGAGCGCGCCCCGCGCTCCTGTCCGCCGCCACGCAGCATCCGGTCACCGATCACAATACCGCCCGAGCGCAACACAAGCGCGCCAACGCCCTGCGGCCCGCCGATCTTGTGCGCCGAGAGCGCGAGCATGTCTGCCCCCGCCGTCACCTGATCAATCGGCATCTTGCCTGCAACCTGCACCGCGTCGCAGTGCAAAATCCCGCCATGCGCATGCACAATCGCCGCAATCGCCGCAATCGGTTGCAAAATCCCCGTCTCGTTATTCGCCGCCTGCACCGCCACAAGCGCCCGCCCGCCTGCCGCCGAAATCGCAGCAAGCCGCTCGGAAAGCCAAGCCTGATCAACCAGCCCGTTCGGAAAAACCGGGATACGTTCCACAGCATTGCGCTCGAAACGCGCGCCCTCCAGCACGCAGACATGCTCCACTGCACTCATCAGACACTGCGTAAACGGACGCCGGTCGCCACCGACTTCGAGCGCAGGCGTCAGCGCCAGAATGCTCGCTTCCGTCCCTCCGCTCGTAAAAATCACGTCGCGCGACTGTGCCCCTGTAAGCAGCGCCACCTGATCCCGCGCCGTCTCGATGAGCGCATGCGCTGCCCGTCCCTCGCGATGCACCGAGGATGGATTGGCCGCATGATCCAACGCATCAAGCATCGCCGCGCGCGCTTCCGGACGCAGCGGCGACGTCGCATTATGATCAAGATAGACGCGTACGACCGCGATCATCATCCAATTCCATCATCAACAACGTCACTATTCTTGAATCCAACCAACGAAACCCAACACAAGAAGCGGGAAATGCTTGCATTTTACCCCCGCACCCGTGCTAAGAGCGGTTGTCTGTCCAATGCGCCGCGGTATTACCGCAGCCAGCTGGAACCGACCGGTCGGATCTTAGAACCATTCTAAGTGTTATTTGACGATGGAACACTCCCGAGTCAAGCGGGACGGTCCTTTGTTGTACCGATGATAAGGCCGTTACTCGATAAGAAGCGTTATGAAGGGTGCATGAATGCCTGAAGTTATTTTCACGGGGCCTGCGGGACGAATCGAAGGCCGCTATAATCAATCAAAATCCAAAGGCGCCCCGATCGCGATCATCCTGCACCCGCACCCGCAATTCGGCGGCACGATGAACAACCAGATCGTCTATGCCCTCTATTATGCGTTTCTCGAACGCGGATTCTCGACCCTCCGCTTCAATTTCCGCGGCGTCGGCCGCAGCCAGGGCGCGTTCGATCACGGTCAGGGCGAAATGTCGGACGCGGCAACCGCGCTCGATTGGGCGCAAGCCATCAACCCGGACGCCCGCGCCTGCTGGATCACCGGCATCTCCTTCGGCGCATGGATCGGCATGCAACTCCTGATGCGCCGCCCCGAGATCGAAGGTTTCATCTCGATCGCCGCACCCGCCAACCGGTTCGATTTCACCTTCCTCGCCCCCTGCCCGTCCTCCGGCCTGTTCGTACATGGCTCGCATGACCGCGTAGCTCCTGCCAAAGACGTGATCCCGATCATCGAGAAGGTCAAAACCCAAAAGGGCATCCAGCTCGAACACCAGATGGTCGAGGGCGCAAACCACTTCTTCGAGAACAAGGTCGAGGACCTCATGGCCCTCGTCAACACCTATCTCGACAAGCGCCTCGGCCCGAAGGAAGTCGCGTAAGCGATCAAGACGACTGCAATTGCCTGCCTCCTCCCTTCAGGCTAAAACAGCGCAATGGTCATCAAACAGTTCGCCTATCTCGTCGCACTCGCCCGCGAAAAGCATTTCGCCCGGGCGGCGAAGGCCTGCAATGTGTCGCAGCCGACCTTGTCAGGCGCAATCCGGCAGCTTGAGGAAGAGCTAGGTGTTCCCCTCGTCGAGCGCGGCCACCGTTTCACGGGGCTGACCGCCGAAGGCGAGACGATCCTTGCCCACGCCAAACGCATCCTCGCCGAAGTCGACACCATGGCGCAATCCATCGGCGATGTGCGGCAAGGCTTGAAAGGCCGCCTCCGCATCGGCGCAATCCCCACCGCCCTGCCGCTGGTCGCCCAGATTACCGGCCCCTTCTCCGAGCGTTTTCCCGCCGTTACCCTCGCCGTCCTGTCCATGACCTCGACCGCCATTCAGGACGCCATCGACAATTTCGATATCGATGTCGGCATCACCTATCTCGACAATGAACCGCTCGAACGCGTCATCTCCAAACCGCTTTACGCCGAAACCTACGTCCTCCTCACCCGCGCCGACAGCGCGCTGGCCAGCCGCGAGACAATCGGCTGGCAGGAGGCAGCAACGCTCAATCTCTGCCTTCTGACCCCCGACATGCAGAACCGCCGCATTCTCGACGGCATTTTCCGCTCGGTCGGCAAGGCGCCGCATCCGGTCATGGAAACAAATTCGATCTTCAATCTCTGCTCGCACGCCGCCGTTCCCGGCTGGGTCAGCATTGTGCCGTCGCAATTGCCGCGATTCTTCGGCATCCCCGCGGGCCTCAAAGCGCTCCGCCTCGTCGATCCCGCGGCCTCGCGCTCGGTGGGTCTCATCATGGCGGATCGCCAACCTCAAGCGCCCCTTGCCCGCAGCCTGTTCGCACTCTCCACGCCGCTCGACGCCGGCGACTGAGCGTCCGTTTAATCCATCTCGATTCCGCTAAATCTAATTAATCGGTATTTCCGATGAATTATTAGATAAAACCTATTTGATTGCCGATCAAGAATGGACTACGAGAACTCGATAAGAGTTATAAGCGTTCATGAATCTGGACATGGGACACGGGATGGAATCGATGAGCTGGGACGAAGCAGTAGCAACGTCAATCGTCAATGAGCACAAGCATTTGGCGGGCGCAACGCTCCCGATTCTGCACGCTTTGCAGGAAAATTTCGGCTATATCGACCGCGCTGCCATTCCCCTGATTGCCGAGGCGCTCAACGTCTCGAAGGCAGAAGTGCTCGGCACCATCACCTTCTACCATGATTTCCGCTCTGAGCCCGCCGGCCGCCGCGTCATCAAGCTCTGCCGCGCCGAAGCCTGTCAGGCCGTCGGGTGCGAGGCGCTCGTCGACCACGCCGCCCGCGAGCATCATCTCGCGATCGACTCCACCAGTGCCGACGGCGCCGTCACCTTTGAAACCATTTATTGCCTCGGCAATTGCGCGCTCGGCCCTGCCGCCCTCGTCGATGGCGAGCTTGTCGCGCGTCTCACACCTGAAAAACTCTCCGCACTCTGCGATGGCAGGTCTGTTCAGGAGATCGTCAAGGGAGCCTTGTCATGAGCGCCGCACTCCGGATCTATGTTCCCATTGACGCTGCAGCCCTCTCGGTCGGCGCCGATGCTGTAGCCGCCCACATTGCCGGCGAGGCAGCAAAGCGCGGCGCATCCGTCGAGATCATCCGCAACGGCTCCCGCGGCATGCTCTGGCTCGAACCGCTCGTCGAGGTCGAAACCCCGTCGGGCCGCGTCGCCTATGGCCCCGTCACCGTGTCGGATGTCGCGCCCCTGTTCGATGCAAATTTCCTCACCGGCGGCGCGCACAAACTCGGCCATGGCCTCACCGACGAGATGGACTGGATGAAGCGCCAGAACCGCTTCACCTTCGCCCGCGTCGGTGTCATCGATCCGCTGTCGCTCGATGCCTACCGCGCCCATGGCGGCTTCAAAGGGCTTGAGAAAGCCATTGCCATTGGCGGTGCCGCAACCGTTGAAGAGGTTCGCGTCTCCGGCCTGCGTGGTCGCGGCGGTGCCGGCTTCCCGACGGGCATCAAATGGAAAACCGTTCACGACGCCAAGGGCGACCAGAAATACATTGTCTGCAACGCCGATGAAGGCGATAGCGGCACCTTTGCCGACCGCATGTTGATGGAGGGCGACCCCTTCACACTGATTGAGGGTATGACAATCGCCGCCGTCGCCGTCGGGGCAACGCAAGGCTTCATCTATCTCCGTTCCGAATATCCGCACGCCTTCCGCACGCTGCAAACCGCAATCCGCCTCGCCGAGCGCGCAGGCATTCTCGGCAAATCTGTTCTCGGCTCCGGCCAAGCCTTCCACCTCGAAGTCCGCCTCGGTGCGGGCGCCTATATTTGCGGCGAGGAAACCTCCCTGCTCGAAAGCCTCGAGGGCAAGCGCGGCATCGTCCGCGCCAAGCCACCGATCCCGGCTTTACAAGGGCTTTTCGGCAAACCCACCATCGTCAACAATGTCATCTCGCTCTCAAGCGTGCCGTGGATTTTGGCCAATGGCGGCGCTGCCTACGCAGCCCACGGCCTCAACCGGTCGCTCGGCACCCTTCCCGTCCAGATCGCGGGGAACATCAAGCGCGGCGGCCTCGCCGAACTCGATTTCGGTATTTCCGTCCGCGACATCATCGAAGGTCTCGGCGGCGGCACCCTGAGCGGTCGCCCGATCCGCGCCGTTCAAGTTGGTGGCCCGCTCGGCGCCTATATCCCGAATGATCTGCTCGACACCCCGATGGATTACGAGGCGCTGGCTTCGATCCGCGCCATGCTCGGCCATGGCGGCTTCGTCGTGTTCGACGATACTGTCGATATGGCCAAGCAGGCCCGTTTCGCCTTTGCCTTCTGCGCCAAGGAATCGTGCGGCAAATGCACGCCGTGCCGCATCGGCGCGACCCGTGGCGTCGAAACCATGGACCGCATCATCGCAGGCCATGAGCCTGAGAAGAACATCACGGTCCTGCGTGATCTCGGCAAACTCATGACCGATGCCTCGCTCTGTGCCATGGGCGGCCTCACCCCGATGCCTGTCCTGAGCGCCTTGAACCATTTCCCTGAAGATTTTGACCGCGCAGCACACAAGCTGGCTGCAGAGTAAGGAGAGCACCATGTCGCTCATCAAAGAACTCGATTACGGCACCCCGATCCGCGTCTCGGAGAAGACCGTCACACTCACCATTGACGGCGTCAGCGTCAGCGTTCCGGCGGGCACCTCCGTCATGGCCACCGCGATGAGCATGGGCACCAAAATCCCGAAGCTCTGCGCCACCGATTCGCTCGAGCCCTTCGGCTCGTGCCGTCTCTGTCTTGTTGAGATCGAGGGCCGTCGCGGCACCCCCGCCTCCTGCACCACCCCCGCAGAAGAAGGCATGATCGTCCGCACCCAGACGGACACCCTGCACACGCTGCGTAAGGGCGTCATGGAGCTCTACATCTCCGACCATCCTCTCGATTGCCTCACCTGCTCCGCCAATGGCGATTGCGAATTGCAGGACATGGCAGGTGCTGTCGGTCTGCGCGAAGTGCGCTACGGCTATGATGGCGAGAACCATCTGCGCGACGCCAAGGACACGTCGAACCCCTACTTCACCTATGACGCCTCGAAATGCATTGTCTGCAACCGCTGCGTCCGCGCCTGCGAGGAAGTGCAGGGCACCTTCGCGCTCACCATTACCGGTCGCGGCTTTGAGTCCCGCGTCGCCGCCGGCCCTACCGATTTTCTCGGCTCCGAATGCGTATCCTGCGGCGCCTGCGTTCAGGCTTGCCCGACGGCAACCCTCATGGAAAAGACCGTCATCCAGATGGGTCAGCCCGACCACTCCAAAGTCACAACCTGCGCCTATTGCGGCGTCGGATGCTCCTTCAAGGCCGAAATGCAGGGCGACAAGGTCGTCCGCATGGTTCCCTACAAGGACGGCAAAGCCAATGAGGGCCATTCCTGCGTCAAGGGCCGTTTCGCCTGGGGCTATGCCGGCCACAAGGACCGCATCACCAAGCCGATGATCCGCGAAAAGATCACCGATCCATGGCGTGAAGTCACGTGGGAAGAAGCGATCGGCCGCGCCGCCAGCGAGTTCAAGCGCATCCAGTCCGACTATGGTCGCGACTCGGTCGGCGCCATCACCTCGTCGCGCTGCACGAACGAGGAAGTCTTCCTCGTCCAGAAACTCGTCCGCGCCGCCTTCCGCAACAATAATGTCGACACCTGCGCCCGCGTCTGCCATTCGCCGACCGGCTACGGCCTGTCGAAAACCTTCGGCACCTCCGCTGGCACACAGGATTTCAAATCGGTCGCCGAGTCGGATGTCGTCCTCGTCATCGGCGCCAACCCGACCGATGGTCACCCGGTCTTCGCGTCGCGCCTGAAAAAGCGCCTCCGCGCCGGAGCCCAGCTGATCGTCGCCGATCCCCGCCGGATCGATCTCGTCAAATCTCCCCACATCAAGGCCGCGCATCATCTGCCCCTCAAGCCGGGCACCAATGTCGCGCTCATCAATTCCATCGCCCATGTCGTCGTCACCGAAGGCCTCGTCGACGAGGATTTCGTCCGCGAGCGGTGCGAACTGGTCGAATTCGAAATGTGGGCCCGCTTTGTCGCCGAAGAGCGCAACTCGCCTGAAACAATGGAAGCATTCACCGGCGTTCCCGCCGATGAAGTCCGCAAGGCTGCCCGCCTGTTCGCCACCGGCGGCAATGGCGCGATCTATTACGGCCTCGGCGTCACCGAGCACAGCCAAGGCTCCACCACCGTCATGGCCATGGCCAATCTCGCAATGGCAACCGGCAATATCGGGCGCAATGGCGTCGGCGTGAACCCGCTGCGCGGCCAGAACAATGTGCAGGGCGCGTGCGATATGGGCTCCTTCCCGCACGAACTCTCCGGCTATCGCCACGTCAGCGATGACGCCACCCGCGACATGTTCCAGAACCTCTGGGGTGTCGAGATTTCGAACGAACAGGGCTTCCGCATCCCGAACATGCTCGACGAAGCTGTTGGCGGCAATTTCAAGGGCATCTATATTCAGGGCGAGGACATCGCCCAGTCCGACCCGAACACCAAACACGTCACCGCCGGCCTCGAAGCCATGGAATGCGTCGTCATTCAGGATCTCTTCCTGAACGAGACCGCCAAATACGCCCATGTCTTCCTGCCGGGTTCGTCCTTCTTGGAGAAGGACGGCACCTTCACCAATGCCGAACGCCGCATCAGCCGCGTCCGCAAGGTCATGGAGCCGAAATCGGGCAAGTCCGAATGGCAGGCAACCATCGATCTCGCCGCCGCACTCGGCTACGAGATGCAGTACACCCACCCGTCCGAGATCATGGACGAAATCGCCCGCCTCACCCCGACCTTCAAGGGTGTCAGCTACGCGAAAATCGAGGAGCTCGGTTCCGTCCAATGGCCGTGCAATGACAATGCCCCTCTCGGCACACCGATCATGCATATTGACCGCTTCGTCCGCGGCAAAGGCCAGTTCATGATCACGGAATACGTCCCGACCGAAGAAAAGCAGGGCCCGCGCTTCCCGCTCCTGCTCACCACGGGCCGCATCCTGTCGCAATACAATGTCGGCGCGCAAACCCGCCGCACCGACAATAATGTCTGGCATACCGAGGACGTGCTCGAAATCCATCCGTTCGACGCCGAAAATCGCGGCATCAATAACGGGGATCTCGTCTCCCTCAACAGCCGCTCCGGCGAAATCTCGCTCCGCGCGGAAGTCACCGAGCGTGTCCAGCCGGGTGTCGTCTACACCACCTTCCACCATGCGCGGACAGGTGCGAACGTCATCACCACCGATTTCTCAGACTGGGCCACCAACTGCCCGGAATACAAGGTGACAGCGGTTGAAGTCCGCCGCACCAATTATTTCTCGGAATGGCAGGAACGAAACCTCGAGGAAGAGATTTCACTCAGGAAGATTGCGCAACAGCTTCCAACCGCGGCGGAATAAATTGGCAACACCCCTGCTCCCGGTTTCCCTGTCGGTTCCGGCGGAACGCATGCGTTTCGACGGCACCGACGGACTTGCCGTAGCGCAGGATATTGCCGTCGAAATGCCGGTCAATATCATTTACGGCACAATCCCCTACGCCGTCATGATGGCGACGCCCGACGATCTCGAGGATTTTGCCACCGGCTTCAGCCTCACCGAAGGCATCGTGCAGACAGCAAGCGAGATCCGCTCGATCACCACTGAACCTGTTGATGATGGCGTCGCCGTCACGATCGATCTGGTACCCGATCGCTTCCGTGAGCACCTCGCCCGCCGCCGCAATCTTTCCGGCCGCACCTCGTGCGGTCTGTGCGGGATCGACTCGATGGATGCCCTGCCCGCTGCAAAGGCGCTTGGCAAAGCTCCCGTCACTGTTTCTGCCGAAGCCATTCACAAGGCCCTTCTGACCCTCGATACCCGGCAGCCGCTTGGCACCCTCACCCGCGCCGTCCATGCCGCAGCCTGGTGCAACCATGCGGGTGACATTCTCGCCGTGCGCGAAGATGTCGGCCGCCACAACGCGCTCGACAAACTCATCGGTCACCTTCTCCGCGACAACCAGTCCCCTGCCGAGGGCTTCATCCTCATCACCAGCCGCGCCTCGTTCGAGATGATCGAGAAGGCCGCCATCTTCGGCGCTGGCACCATCGTCGCCATTTCCGCCCCAACCTCGCTCGCCGTCAAACGGGCGCGAGAGCTCGGCGTCACCCTCATCGCCGTCGCACGCCGCGACGCCGCCATCGTCTTCGCGGGCGCTTTGGCCCCCCATCAGGAGTTAGCCGCATCATGACCGCAACCCAGACAACCGACATCGAACATCACGAGACCCCGACCGAGAAGCTCCTGCGCATGGCGCACCAGATCACGACCTTCTTCGAGTCCTATCCCGAGGAGCAGGGCGTCGCCGCCATCGCCGAGCACATCAACAAGTTCTGGCACCGCACCATGCGGGACGAGTTCGTCACCACCTTCTCCGAAATCGACCCGGCCCTGAAGCCGCTCCTCCGGAAGGCCATGCCCAAGTTCAAGAGCGCCCTGCCCCGCCACTGAACACCAAATCAGCCTGACAACACGATCATCACCAACTCGGATTTTCCGTGACGGTCCGCTTTTGTTCGGC
This sequence comes from Alsobacter soli, assembly GCA_945883115.1. Classification (GTDB taxonomy): domain Bacteria; phylum Pseudomonadota; class Alphaproteobacteria; order Rhizobiales; family Beijerinckiaceae; genus CAIUPE01. The sequence goes on along the minus strand of CAMCXA010000005.1, from coordinate 48,818 downwards.
ATGTCCAACGGCGAAACTCCAACGTTGGAGTTTCGGTGGCACAACTCTGGAACAAACACTGGTAGAATCGATGGTAATTCACCCTGTTATACCACTTGGTAAACTGGGAATTTCCATAAAATGTCCAGTAGAACCGGCATTTTCTCCAAGTTACATTCGGAATGCACCCCATGACAGAAATCATGGCATTTTGTTGCATAACCGTTTAACGAACAGTGGCGGAGTCCACATTGGACACCGCCGCACCGGCCACACTGGCACGGTCCTGTCCATAATAGCCGCCCGATCGGATTTACATGCCCTTTCCCGTCCTTCCTGCCCCACTTTCCCGCGCCCTCATTGAGCGCAGCTACCTCGAGCCGACCTCGGTACAGAGCGCCGTCCTCGAAGCCGAAGCCGATGACCGCGATCTGCTGGTCTCGGCACAAACCGGCTCCGGCAAGACAGTTGCCTTCGGTTTGGCCGTTTCTACGAGCCTTTTAGGCCAAAATGACCGCGCCGAACCCGCGCCAACCCCGCTTGTCCTCGTCATCGCCCCAACCCGCGAATTGGCCATGCAGGTCCGCGCCGAACTCGAATGGCTCTATGGCCAGACCGGCGCACGCGTGATTTCCTGCGTTGGCGGCATGGATATCCGCCGCGAAGCCGCAGCCCTCATTCAGGGCGGCCATATCGTCGTCGGCACGCCCGGACGTCTGCGCGACCACATGGAGCGCGGTCGTCTCGATGTCTCGGCTCTGCGCGCCGTTGTGCTCGACGAAGCCGACGAAATGCTCAATCTTGGCTTCCGCGAAGACCTCGAATTCATGCTCGACTTGATGCCTGCAGAGAAGCGCACTTTACTGTTTTCGGCCACGATTCCGCGAGAAATAGCCTCTTTGGCCCGCCGTTTTCAAAAAAATGCCCTTAGAATCGACACTGTCAACCACGCCGCACCTCATGTCGACATCGATTATCGCGCCATCCGTCTCGCCCCCAACGAAGTCGAGCATGGCGTCGTCAATCTCCTGCGCTTTTTCGATGTGCCGACAGCCCTTGTGTTCTGCTCCACCCGCGAAGCCGTCAAGAGACTGCATGCGAGCCTCGTAGAGCGGGGTTTCTCCGCCGTCTCGCTCTCCGGCGAGATGAGCCAGTCAGACCGCACACACGCCCTTCAGGCGCTCCGTGACGGCCGTGCGCGGGTTTGTGTGGCTACAGACGTCGCCGCACGCGGATTAGACCTCCCTGGCCTTGATTTGGTCGTCCACGCCGATTTGCCGAACGACAAAGAGACTCTGCTTCACCGGAGTGGCAGAACGGGCCGTGCAGGCCGAAAGGGCGTCTGCGCGATCCTCGTGCCCTATAATCGCCGACGCAAGGCTGAAATGCTGATTAGCGGTGCTGGCGTCGATGTTGCGTGGGGTGGCCCGCCAACGGCAGAAGAAATCCGCCACAAAGACCGCGAGCGCTTCCTTGCCGACCCGATTTTTACTGAAGAAAACACAGAAGAAGATCTCGATCTCGCAACAGCTTTGCTGGTCCAGCACACGCCCGAAACAGTCGCCTCCGCCTTGATCCGCCTGTATCGCTCACGCATGCCGGAACCGGAGGAAGTAATAGCGAATGCACCGGAAAATTTCCGTAATGAGGGTCGTCGTGAACGCGGTAGATCCGATTTTGAGCCCTCATCGCCACGTGATTCCCAGCGTGCCGAAGGCCCAATGGTCTGGTTCCGCATGAATATTGGACGCACCAAAAACGCTGATCCGCGCTGGCTTTTGCCGATGATCTGCCGTCTCGGCCACGTCACAAAACGCGAAATTGGCGCAATCCGGATCTTTGATGCGGATACAAAGTTTGAAATCATGCAGTCCGTCGCAGCAAAATTCGCCGCCGCCATCGCAAAACCGAACGACGAGGACATCAAAATCACTTCGGCAGACGGATCGTCTCCCGATCGCAAGCCTTCCTTCAAAAAAGAAGGCGATTTTGGTAAAAACAAAGACTACAAAAAAGACAAAGGCTTCAAAAAGCCATGGAAAGAGAGCGCGCCACGGGTAGAAAATGCTCCGGCACCCGAAAAATCCTTTGCGCCAGAGGCCAAAAAGCCATTCGAGCGTAAACCATGGCAGAAAGATGCCGCACAGGCGGCTCCTTACCCGTCCAAAAAAGCTGATGGTGACCGGAAGCCATGGCAAAAAGACCGGCCAAAAACCGCTGAATCAGACGCTCCAAAGAGAGATTTCGAGCCGAAACCGTGGCAGAAATCGGCGCCGTCAGGAGCTGCTCCATCCGCCCCAAAAGGCGATTTCGAGCGCAAGCCATGGCAAAAGGACCGCCCGCCGGGCGCTCCGAAGCCGCCATTTTCTAAAAAGCCTAAATCCGGCAAACCAAAGCGGCCAAAGTCCAAATACCGGATTTTTCTCGGAATCGGTGTTTTAAACGCCGATTCCGAGCATTAATTTCAGATTTTGTACCGCTGCACCCGATGCGCCCTTGCCTAAATTATCAAGCCGCGCCACCAAAACTGCCTGCCTGCGTGCCTCATTGCCGTAAACCCGCAATTCAAGCTGATCAGTATCGTTCAACGCCTCAGGTTCAATTCTTCCAGCCTTGACGCTCAAATCTTGCGAAGAAACGACACGCACCAACTCCGCATTTCGATAGCGTTCGACCAGCACAGCTTCGAGATCGGCAACCTTTGGCTTCCCGTTGAGTGCATCCAGATGCAAAGGCACGCTCACCAGCATTCCTTGCCTAAAATTGCCTACTGAAGGGACAAAAATCGGCCTTTGGTCCAAATTTCCGTATTTTTGAAGCTCTGGAACATGCTTGTGCTCAAGCGAAAGCCCGTAAAGCTCAAAAGCAGGCGCTGTTCCAGCCTCATAAGCCTCGATCATGGCCTTTCCGCCCCCCGAATAGCCACTCACAGCGTTCACCGAGATAGGATAATCGGGCAATATGAACCCTTCGTCGACGAGCGGCCTGATCAAAGCGATCCCGCCTGTCGGATAACAGCCAGGATTGGCAACGCGTCGTGCCCCAATCAGCATGTCACGCTGGGCAAAATGCATCTCCGCGAAGCCATAAACCCAGCCATGTGCGAGCCGATGTGCGGTCGACGCATCCAGAATTCTCGGTGCATTGGCACCAAGTTCATCGGCGAGTGCCACTGCTTCGATCGCGGCGTCGTCTGGAAGGCATAAAATAACCGCATCAACGTCCGCCATCATCGCCTTTCGCGCGACAGGATCCTTCCGATGCGCGTGAGCAATACTTTCGACGGTAACACCCGCAACATCCTTCAAACGCTCGCGAATCCCGAGGCCTGTCGTGCCGGCTTCCCCGTCGATGAATACGGTCGATGTCATGCTAATGTCCTCTCCTTGAAAAAATCACTGACAACCGTTCAAAACCACGTTTCGGGATCGTCCTAAATGCAAATCGCACCAGAGTCTCGCAACTTATTTCGGCCTAGTTTGGCTGAAACTTGGAAAACAAAGCTGTATTACCTTTCAACATAATAGCTCGTAAAAATATTGCTCATATTGCAGAATTTACAAAGTTGGATCATTGGGAAAACAGGATAAATACATCTTCATTGAGCAGGAAAATAGCTGCTTTGCAGTAATCCCAGCTATGATTTAGAACAGTTCTTAATCAACAATTGTTTCTAAGCTGAATCACCGTGACCCCAAAGCTGCCATACACAATCGGAATTGACGGAGGCGGTACGCGTTGCCGCGGACGATTGCGCAATATCAACGGGAAGATTTTGGCGGAGGACGAGGCCGGTTCCGCCAACGTCCATCTCAATTTTTTGGATTCGATCACGACAATAAAAATTTTGATCGGAAATTTACTTCGGAAAGCTGAAATATCGGCAATTGAACATACAGAAATCTCTCTCGGTCTTGGCCTAGCCGGCATTTTGGCTTCCGGTGACGAACATCGAGTTGCAAATGAATTTCTAGATTTTGGAAGAGTCATTGTAGCTTCTGATGCCGTTGCCGCCTGCATCGGTGCTCACGGAGACTGCGATGGCGGATTGGTGATTGCAGGAACAGGAACCGCTGGTTTAGCTCGCCAAAAAGGAAAAGCGATCAGTATCGGCGGCCGGGGTTTTGCGCTTGGCGACGACGGTTCTGGCGCTCGAATTGGATGGGACGCCCTTCGTCAGGCCTTGCTTGCCGCAGATGGCTTACGCGATCACACACAACTGACACGGAAAGTGATGGCACGATTTGACAATGATTCTTTGGCCATTACACGATGGTCATTGAGCGCAAAATCAGGTGATTATGCGTCATTTGCTCCGATTGTATTTGATTTTGCCAATAACGGTGATGATGTAGCCTTGCCGATCATCAAGGATGCGGCCAAAGCAATTCATGCTCTTGCATTGGCTGTAAGCGCTCTCGGAGTTACAAATATTGCTCTTGTCGGTGGAATCTCCGGCGCGATATTGCCCTATCTTTCCCAAAACTCGAAATTTGATATTGTAAAGCCAGAACGAGACCCAATCGACGGTGCGATTATGCTGGCAGGCGGAAATATTGCATGATCCTGCGATACTAATGAAAAGCAATGAAAGTAGCGCAATTTCGCTTAAAATTAGAAAGGCCTGAAGAGGGCTAATCATGAAACAAGTCTTTTTCGGCGCACGGATTTTTGACGGAACCGATTTTCACGATGACTGCGCGGTTATCGTCGATAATGGCTTAATTGAAGGAATTGTTCCTTTCTCAGAACGCCCTAAACACTGTATCGAGCACGATCTTGAAGGGGGCATCTTATCGCCGGGTCTCATCGATTGGCAGATCAATGGTGGCGGCGGTGTTTTGTTTAACGAAACACCGACAGTAGCGGGAATCCGCAATATTCTTGCCGCGCACCGCCGGGAAGGAACAACAGAATGCTTGATTACGGTTATCACCGATTCCCGAAAAGTAATGACAGAGGCGCTAAACGCCGTAAAAGCAGCCAAGGATTTTGTGCCAGGCCTTCTCGGCATTCATGTTGAAGGTCCATTTATCGACGAATCGAGATCTGGTGCCCATCCTCGCCAATTCATCCAAAGTATGACCAGTGAAGATCTGGAATGGTTGATCCGGCATAAGGCAGGTACGATGGTCGTCACGGTTGCACCAAACCGTGTTCAATCAAGTCAAATCACAGCTTTGGTCGATAATGGCATAATCGTAAGTATGGGCCATTCAGAAGCGACGGATTTGGAGGCGCTAAACTCCATTGAAGCCGGTGCGAGCGGAATCACCCACCTTTTCAATGCTATGAGCCCTTTGTCACATCGCAGCCCCGGCATGGTCGGTGTCGGATTGTCAAATTCCCGCGTCATCTGCGGCCTGATCGCTGATGGTCATCACGTCGCAAATACAGCATTAAAGGTAGCGTTTGCTGCCCGCGGGGCAAAAGGATTGGCGCTCGTCTCAGACGCAATGCCCTCCGCAGCTGGTGGCCCTGCTCACTTCAAGTTACAGGGTCGCACTGTCGAACGAATTGGAACGAAGTTGACACTCGAAAATGGAACGCTTGCAGGCAGTGGCGTTACGCTTCTGCAGTCAATCCGATATCTCGTAAACGAAATCGGTATTGAACTGGCGGACGCGCTCGAAATGGCAACACATACTCCTGCTCGATTTCTGAAGGTAAATCGACAATACGGACGCATTGCGCCGGGCTTCAAAGCAAGTTTGCTGCACCTAGACGATAAATTGATTGCACAAAAAACTTGGATTGATGGCCTTGCGTCGTAGCATTTTTGAATTTTGATCAATTATTGCACTGCACAATGATTTTGGTTATATTGCTCTTTGTGATTGAAGCAGGGAATTTCTCATGGGCGAGGTTTGGAAAACGAAATATGGCTATCGCCGTGTGAAACAAGCCAATCCTGATCTACGAGAAGCAATCAGCGCTGCACGCGACATCAGCGATACGGTTGATGGCCAAGCTGAAATCGCTGCCGCACTCATCGGGTTACCGATTGACGAAGTTAAGCACGAGATCGTTGCACTGAATGCTCGCGAAAAACACCTTCAGACCAAAATCATCCAGATGGGAAATAGCGGAAAGACAGTTGTTGTAGAGCGTAGCGTGAGAAGGCGCCCACGACCCACCAACTAATTGCTCTTTCCTAACGGAGTTGACCTCAAGCATTTGATGCGGCAGAAGTCAGTCCAACTTTGAATTATTTAACTCAAGAGTTTTGCACCTTGGACACTTCTATCACTGAATTGATTGTTGATCCTGCTGCGTGGGTTGCCCTCATAACTCTCATAGCCATGGAAATAATCCTCGGCATTGATAATTTGATTTTTATTTCAATCTTGACGAACAAGCTTCCAGCTCAACAAAGGGTTCGTGCGCGTCGTATCGGGATAGGCTTAGCTCTTATCTTGAGACTTGGACTTCTGGGCACCGTGGCCTTTATTGTCCAACTTACGGCACCGATTTTCTCTATATTTGGGCAAGATTTCTCTTGGAGGGATATGATCTTGATTGCTGGAGGGCTTTTCCTCGTTTGGAAAGCGACAAAAGAAATCCACCATAGCGTGGACCGAGATCATGGACCGGATATCTTTGAAGGGCGAGCAACTCTCGGATTTTCGGCCGCTATCGGCCAAATTCTGATCCTTGACCTTGTGTTTTCGATAGACAGCATCATTACAGCAGTCGGTATGACATCCCATATACCAATTATGGTGGTTGCTGTGATTTTTGCCGTCATCGCTATGCTTTTGGCAGCGGATCCGCTTGCTCGTTTCATTCACAACAACCCAACTGTTGTAATGCTTGCACTAGGATTTTTAATCATGATCGGTATGACATTGATCGCTGAAGGTTTCGGTGCGCATGTGCCCAAGGGGTATATTTACGCCGCCATGGCATTTTCGGCGGGGGTAGAAGCGTTAAATATGATGTCCCGAAAAGCGCGAACACCAAGTTAAAATTGCGTTGCGACCGGAAACTACGTAGTCGAGCGTAACATAAAGGACTTGTCTCCATGTCGGAACTTAATGGACGTGGGCTTGTCGGAAACATGCTGGGGCTTGGGCTCTTTTGGGGCCTTTCACCAGTGATCACTCGGGGGCTCACCATTGTAGGGGTAACTCCCGCTCAGATCATTGTTTTTTCGGGTCTGATTGTCGGTGTTTGCCTTTGGCTTCTCCAATACTTCACAAAGCGTAGTAGCTTTGCAAACAAACGCTTGTGGCTTTATGGACTTGGTTGCGCTGTTTTCCTGAATGTACCGTTCGGGTTGAGCCTTTATGTCATTACAAAAATTCCATTGGCAACTTACTCAATAATCGGATCAACCACACCCTTTTTTGGTTATGCCTTTGCCTTGATTTTTCGTTTGGAGCGAGCAAATTGGCGTCGTGTACTTGCTTTGGTTTGTGGATTTTCAGGAAGCGGAATTTTATTATTCCCTATGGCAGATGAGGTCGCACCCTTACAAATATCCACCTTCATTATTGTTTTAAGTTTTGGAATGCCATTGCTTTATGCTCTTTACCACATCTTTGCTTCGCAATTTTGGCCATCGGGAGCCGGGACAAGGCAGGTTGGTGTGGTCGAGAGTGTTTGCAGTGGATTATTGGCGCTTCCTCTCTTGTTGATAATGATGGGAAGCGAAAGCTTCACTATGTCAGCACTTGGGGCAGTTGGCTTGGTTGCGATATCAGGCCTTTGGGTGATTGAAAGGCTTACTTTCTTTAACCTGATAAGAAATTTCGGACCTGTTTCAACAGTTCAAGCGATCTATATCTCAACAGTGAGTGGCGTAATCTTCGGTTATTACTTTTTTGACGAGCCAATAGACTGGCGGATTGCAGTGAGTGCCGGACTTGTAATCATCGCTCTATGGTTGAATGCGCGCGCGCAGTCACTTTCCGTAGCACGTCCGGCATCAATTTTGTGACATCTCGTCGATGTTCAAAACGCTGCATTCATCGTTTGAACGTCCGCAAAGCGAGCCAAACTGCACCAGTTGCAGTAATCAACGTTAAAGAAGTTCCCCAAACCATATCAATTACCGCAATCCGCGTTGAAAAACCTTCGAGAGTCGCAAGGTTGGTAAGATCGTAGGTTCCGTAAGCACATAGTCCCAGTAAACCGCCATTAATTGCCGCTTGGCGCAATGAACGGTTTTCGTACGAAGGCTTTACGACTAAAACCACGATGCCGAGGAGATAGAGCAGATAAAACATCGCCGCGACTTTAAGATCAGGGTCAACTCGCAGAAGACTGCCAATCTCTTCAACATAATAGTGATACCCCGGTCCCATCAGCCAAACAGCATCAAGCGGGAAAAGGATAAGAGCTGCATAAAAATAGAGATAAAAGTATCGCTTCATTGAGAACCCTCTAAGATGAGAACCACACCGATCAGTTTTGTACCGCCAATTAAAACTTCAGATAAGGGCAATCTAGAGTTCCACGCCAATTTTTAAACCATCTAGGACTGCTTCCTCTGCCGTCCGGGGACTGAACGCGTCACCGATTGTGTAAATTTGACACGCAATCGACGGAAAATTTTCTTCCAGCTGGTTTACGCGTTCATTTCCTTGAGAAAGGACCAATGTATCCACACCCTCTAAAATCATTGGTTCGCCCGATGCAGAATGATGAAAGTAGACCGAATTCTCGTCGGCACCAAAAAGATGGGCGTAGGGTATGATCTCAACGCCTAAGGCATAAAGACGCCCCACAATTACATCCCGGACGTAAAATGGCAGTGTTTCACCCGCAACAATGGCATCTACGCAGAGTTTAACGCGACAACCATCGCGAGCCAACTTTTCAGCAATCCCCATTCCAATCCAGTCAGCCCGCCAATCCGCAATAACGACATTTGTGCCAACATTCACTTCACCTCGAAGCACCTGCCAAGCGTCAACGATATGAGCAGCGTCGCCACCTTCAATATGAGGGCGACGGGGTTTTCCACCGGTAGCAATGATCATAACGTCAGGTGCTTCGGCTTCGATCAATGAATGGGTCACAAGCGTATTTAACCGCACCTCAACACCCGATATCTCCATTTCACGGGCAAGATTTGTTACGATACCGCCAAATTCAGATCTCCCCGGCAATAACTGAGCGAGCAGAGCTTGCCCGCCCAGTTGTGATCCCGCCTCGCACAGGGTGACGCTGTGACCACGACTTGCCAATACCGAAGCTGCCTTCATTCCCGCAGGACCGCCACCCGCGATAAGCACCCGTTTACTGCCTGTGGTAGGCGTCTTACGCACGGCAAGTGTGAGTTCACGCCCTGTTTCGGGGAACTGGATACAGGAAATCGGGTAACCTTTGTGAAAATGGCCAATACACGCCTGATTGCAGCCTATACATGCTCTGATATCATCACTTCGTCCTTCAAGCGCTTTTATCGGCATATCAGGATCGGAAATCATCGCGCGCGTCATCCCGCACATATCTGCCTGGCCTTTTGCCAGAATTGCCTCGGCGATTTGAGGCTGGTTGATCCGTCCTGTTACAAAAACCGGCTTTGAAACAATGCCTTTCACAGTTGCAGCAAAAGGCGCGATGTAACCGGTTTCAAGATACATTGGCGGCACGATATGAATTGCGCCCGATAAAGAGGCGGAAGTACCTGCAATGACATGAAAAAAATCAATTAAACCAGTCTTATCGAGCATTCGACAGACTTCCAGCACTTCCCCAACATCAATAGCTTCGACGTCTTTTTCCTCCCCACTGATCCTTACACCAACCACGAACTTATCGCCGACTTTTTGCCGAATTGCTGCCGCTACTTCATCGAGAAAGCGAAGGCGATTTGATAGGCTGCCGCCGTAGGAATCCGAGCGGTTATTTACATGCGGGTTTAGAAATTGGGCTGGAAGATAGCCGTGACTTGCGACGATTTCGCAGCCGTCAAATCCTGCTTTTTGCATACGCACCGCAGCACTTGCATAACCCTCCACGATTTCCCTAATCATCGCTAGCGATAACGGCACCGGCATCACGTGAAAACGGGAATTCGGAACGGCGGATGGTGCGTAGGCGACAGGCAACGTGCCGTCTTGCGTTTCCATGATTTCGCGCCCAGGATGAAACAATTGCCCAAATATTTTTGTTCCATGCGCATGAACCGATTCGGCAAGTTTCCGGTATCCCGGAATGGAACTGTCATCGGTTGCCATCAGCATGTGAGATGTGTATCGGGCGGTTTCGTGAACGCCGGAAACCTGAACAATGATAAGCCCGGCACCACCCTTAGCTCGCGCCTCGTGATAGGCAATCAGTCGGTCTGTCACGTGCCCATCATGAGCCATCACAGTATCGTGCCCTGTCGAAACAATCCGGTTCTTGATAATCGTCACGCCAACGCTGATCGGTTTGAAGAGATTGATAAACTTTGTCATTTGAACCGGATTTTCGAGATGAACCATTAGTTTTGCAACAGAAGGAAACCTTTTAGACGGTTTTTGCTCTCAGGCCAAACATGTTCAACGACCATGAAAATCGGCAAAATCGACGATTGACTAGCGGCAGCAGTCGGACGATGACAGAGTTCGGAATTTCTCGAGGTTAGGGCTGAGCGTTCTCGATATGAAAAATCACTCGGAATTGGTTGGTGGTGTAACACTAGCGACACTTGAGCGTTATCGGCAATCGCAAAATGCCCTCTATCCGATCAAGCGTCCGAAAGCGGCAGAACATGCCATAAACGCGCGGTCAGGCTTCGTGAATGGTGTCCCAATGCAATGGATGACGGATTGGCCGTTGCCGTATCCGCTGATCATTGCTCAAGCGAAAGGCGCCTCGCTGATTGACATTGATGGCAATCAGTATGCTGATTTCTGTCTTGGTGATACGGGCGCGATGTTTGGGCATTCCCCTGAATCGATTGCTCTGGCAGTTCAAAGTCAAGCGCAGCGAGGTTTCACGCATATGCTACCAACGGCTGATGCAGCCATTGTCAGCGAGCTTCTCGCGCAGACTTTTGGCTTGCCGGTATGGCAGATAGCCCTCACTGCGACCGATGCAAACAGATTTGCGCTAAGGCTTGCCCGTACGGTTACAAATCGGCCGAAAATTCTGGTTTTTCATGGATGCTACCACGGGACGGTTGATGAAACTTTTGTCCGACTGAAGCATGGAAAAGCGGTTCACAGGCCCGGTTTAATGGGCCAGTTCACTGATTTGACAGCGATGACAGAGGTTGTGGAGTTCAACGACATCGACAGTTTGCGCGACGCACTGGAAAAGCGAGATGTTGCCTGCGTCATCACTGAGCCGGTATTGACCAATTCGTCGATGGTTCTGCCAAACCCGGGATTTCATGATGCCTTGCGAACGCTAACAAGAGAAACAGAAACCTTACTTTTGATCGATGAAACCCACACAATTTCATCCGGATATGGCGGATATACGCGTGTTTTTGGGCTTGAACCCGATATTTGGGTATGCGGCAAGGCGATTGCCGGCGGAGTTCCTACTGCTGTATGGGGCATGACGCGCGAGGTTGCGAGCCAATATGAACAGGCACTCCTCGACAAAGAATCCGGCCATTCGGGAATGGGAACCACGCTTTCCGCAAATGCTCTCTCGCTCACCGCCCTTCGGGCGTCCCTCGAGCACGTGATGACGCCGACGAATTATCGACATATGGAGACGTTGGCGGGGACTGCTGAAGAACGGCTTCGCCAAGTCATTGAACGGCACAAAATGCCGTGGCATGTGATCCGTGTCGGAGCGCGTGTGGAGCTGATTTTTTCAGAAAAACTGCTCAAAAATGGCACTGAGGCAGAAAAAACCCATCTTCCCGAGTTAGAAGGAGCTATTCACATTGGATTGCTGAACCAAGGCGTTTTGATTGCGCCGTTTCACAATATGATGCTGATTTCACCCAAAACGACATTGGAGGACGTTGATCGTCTTGTGAATGCGCTTGATAACGTCCTGAGGGAACTCTCGGTTGGTTAAGCCGATTTCTTGAGAAAAGTCTCAAAAACTGCTAAACGGCGCATCTTTAAGACCCTGAATGCCAACATTGATCGCAAAAAGTGCGCCTGACAGAGGTGCATTTGCGATAGCTTTTTCGTCCAGTCCGGTGCGAGCGGATGTCACAAACAGGGTTGAAAGGTCGGGACCACCGAAAGCGCAGCAGGTGATCAAGGGGGCAGGTAACGCGATTACGCGATCAATTTTGCCTTTCGGGGTGTACCGGACAATTCGGGATCCACCCCATTCAGCATTCCAAAGGCAACCCTCAGAATCAACGGTTGAACCATCCGGATACCCAGAATCAGCACTTAATTCAACAAAAACCCTGCGATTCGACGGTGTTCCAGTAGCAATATCGTAGTCGAAAACATCAATCCGTTTGGTTGGTGTATCAGCAAAATACATTAATGAGCCATCTGGCGAGAAGGCTATTCCGTTCGAGATGCGGACGCCGCCAAAAAAAATTCGGGGCTCGGAGCGCCCGTCAAAACTCCAAACCTGGCCAATCGGCTTGCGGTCCTGCTCCGTTTCATCCATGGTTCCGACGATAAAACGCCCCTGACGATCCAATTTTGCGTCATTCAGGCGGGTTGTTGGCAGTTCAGGCTCGATTTTTGTGATTTCTGTCCGCTTACCCGTCTCGACATCAACGTAAGCAAGGCCAGATGCGAATGCGACAAGCATTTTGCTTCGGGAAAGCATCACAACGGCGCTCAATCGCTCACCGAGATCGGTTTTCGTATGCGAATTGGTGGCAGGATCGAAACTCCACATCGACTTTCCGGGGATATCAGCCCACAGAACGCGAGAAAGCTGCGGAGACCAGATTACGCCCTCACCCAATTGATTTTCGGCAGCAACCGCTACTTCAACCGTCATTTTCATCCCCAAAAATCAATTTTTTGCATTAACCACGCATTTTTTCGCCTTTGGGGTCGAAAAGTGGTTCACGGATCAAGGTCGCAGTCCGGCGTTCGCCAATGACCTCAATCTCGAAACCGGTGCTTTCGTCGGCCAATTCCTTCGGAATATAGCCCATTGCAATCGATTTTTTGACCCAATGCCCATATCCGCCCGAAGTTACCCAACCGACGACCTTGCCGTTGTGCCAGATTGGCTCGTCGCCGATGCAATCGGAATCGGTTGCGTCAACGATGAAGGAAACGAGCCGCAGTGCGCCGCCTGTCGATTTTTCTTCAGCAGCGGCTTCGCGTCCGATGAAGGAATTCTTCTTCAAATCGGCAAATCGGCCAAGACCGGCCTCCAAAGGCCCGTAAATCGGGCGATATTCGCGTGCCCAAGTGCCAAAATTCTTCTCGAGGCGCATGGAATTGAGGGCTCGCAGACCGAAATGGCCAATCCCGAATTCCTCGCCCTTTTCGAGAAGCAAATTCAACAAAGCACGTTGAAATTCCGGTTTTACCCAGATTTCATAGCCCAAATCACCGGTAAATGTGACGCGACCGACGATTGCTGGGACCGATCCAAGATTCATTTTCCGAATGGACATGAACGGAAATGCTGCATTCGAGACGTCAGAAACCGTGATTTTTGCGAGTAAATCTCTCGATTTCGGCCCTGCGATTGAAAGTCCGACCAAATCGAGCCCCAAGGCTTCAATTTGAACGCCCGATTTTGGCAAATTCTGCTCGAACCACCGCATATGGTAGTGTTCCGCGGGGCCGGAACCGATGATCAGGAATTGATCCTGATCGAGTTTGGCAAGGGTAAAATCGCCGATCAATTTGCCATTTTGGTTCAACATTGGCGTCAAAACCATGCGTCCAATGGCCGGAATCTTGTTGGCAAGCGTGTGAGAAAGCCATGATTCGGCACCCGAACCGGTGATTTTGTATTTTGCGTAGCCTGACGTTTCCATCACGCCGACAGCGGTGCGGACGCGGTTTACTTCCGCGCCGACATGGGGGAAATCGGTTGAACGGCGGAAACTGAACACATCCTTGGCTTCTTCGCCCTTTGGAGCGAACCAAAGCGGGTATTCAAGGCCGTAGGACTCGCCCATGACGGCATTATCGGCCAAAAGACGGTCATAAATCGGTGTTGTGCGGAACGGACGACCGGCGGGAAGCTCCTCGTTCGGGAAGCGAATGCGGAAGCGGCGGGAGTAATTCTCGCGGACCTTGGCGTTTGTGTAGGCCAAAGTCGCGTAATCGCCATAACGGGCGACGTCCATGCCCCAGACATCGAAGCCCGGATCGCCCTTCACCATCCAGTTCGACAGAGCGAGGCCGACACCGCCTCCTTGGCTGAACCCTGCCATGACGCCACAAGCCACCCAGAAGCCTCTCAGGGCGCGTACAGGGCCCACCAAGGGGTTCCCATCAGGGGCGAAGGTGAAAGGGCCGTTAATGACCTTCTTAATGCCTGCATTGCCGTAGGACGGGAAGTGCTCGAAGCCCACTTCGAGTTCGGGCGTGATGCGGTCGAGATCGGGTTCGAGCAGATTTTGGCCAAAATCCCACGGAGTTTCCTGCTCAGACCACGGTTTTCCAGCCTTTTCATAGGTTCCCATCAACATTCCGCCGCGTTCCTGGCGGGTATAGATTTCGCCTTCGAAATCAAGGGCCGTGATGACTTCGCCGCCCGTATTCTTGTTGGCTTCGGCGACTTCGGGAATGTCCTCGGTGAGGAGATACATATGCTCCATGGCGAGGATCGGCAGTTCGAGACCGACCATGCGACCGACCTCGCGGGCCCACAACCCACCCGCATTGACGACGTGCTCTGTGTGGATCGTGCCTTGCTCGGTGACGACATCCCATGTGCCGTCATCCCTTTGATTTAATTCAAGAACACGGTTTCTTACAATGATTTCGGCGCCGTTGATTTTGGCCGATTTCGCGTAAGCATGGGTTGTGCCGTAGGGGTCGAGATGGCCTTCGAGGGGATCGTACATGGCGCCGACGAAGTGGCTCTCGTCAATGAGGGGCATGCGCCGCTTGGCTTCCGCGGCCGAGATGATCTCGGTGTGCATGCCGAGATAGCGGCCCTTGGCGTGGGCCATTTTGAGCCAGTCGAGGCGATCCTCGGTGCCGGCGAGCATGACGCCGCCGGTCAAATGCAGGCCGCAGGAAACGCCGGATATTTCCTCGATTTCCTTATATAATTCAACGGTGTATTGCTGGAGCTTGGCAACATTCGGATCGCCGTTCAGCGTGTGAAATCCGCCCGCGGCGTGCCATGTCGACCCTGCTGTCAACTCGGCGCGTTCGATGAGGACGACGTCGGTCCAGCCGGCTTTGGTGAGGTGGTAGAGGACCGAACAGCCTACGACGCCGCCACCAATGATCACGGCCTTTGCACTCGACTTCATGAAACGCTCCCGGGGGATGAAACTCTTGGAATTTCTACGATTTTTTTATTTTGACGAGATAGACGGGTGAAATTTTCCTGACTGTCTTGAATCCGTCATGGCACAACCTCAATCGGAACTGTTCCGTTTGTTTTGGAAATCATCTGGAAAAAACGACACTGTTGGACGGACATACTCTGGAACAAAGTGCCGTGTATTTCCAGTGTTGGAGTTTGTGTTGGAGTTCCAGTCGGATTTTGACAAATTCCCGGATTGTAGATGTGCTAGTTACACGACCTCGAACCCGGATGATCAGGACCCTCCCATGCCAAGAGAACCCGTTTACCATTTCACCCACGCCATTGTACGGACACCCTGCCCCGGGATCGTGAACGGGTTGCGGGCTGTCGATGTCGGTGCGCCGGACTATGGCCGCGTGATCGCGGAGAACGCCGCCTATGTCGGGGCGTTGCGGGAGGCAGGACTGACGGTCGAGGTGCTGCCGGCTTTGGACACATACCCCGACTCGATGTTCGTCGAGGATCCGGCGCTTGTGTTCACGGAGGGCGCCATCGTGATGCGGCCCGGGGCGAAGAGCCGGTTCGGGGAAGCGGCAGAGATCGCGCCAGTGCTGCGCCGCCACTTCGGACGCGTGCTTGACCTGCCCGCGCCGGGCTTTGCCGATGGCGGGGATATACTGGTATTGCAAGACAGGGTGATGATCGGGCTTTCCGACCGGACGAACCAGACGGGCGCGGAAGCGCTTGCCGCGTTTCTCAAGGAATTGGACAAGAACCCGTTGATTGTGCGGACGCCGGCCAATGTGTTGCACTTCAAGTCAGACTGTTCGCTGCTTGACGAGGGTACGGTGCTTTCAACGAAGCGACTCGCTGCCGGTGGCGTCTTTGACGGATTGAACATTATCTATACGCCCAAGGGCGAAGAGGGAGCGGCCAACGCACTCCGGATCAATGATCGGGTGCTGGTGGGGAAAGCGTTTCCGGGAACAATCAAACGATTGCAGGAGGCGGGATATCATGTCGTGCCGCTGGAGACATCCGAGATTGCCAAGGTCGATGCCGGGCTCTCCTGCATGTCTTTGCGCTGGAGAGCCGCGTAAGCTCAGCGCTGTCTAGCCTTTAGCCTCGACGTAACTTGCCTCGTTGATCTCGATCAGGGTCGGGACGTTGCGCGAGGCGGCTTCGCTCAGGAGACGGGCGAGATCGTCGGGTGCCTCAAGACGCTCCGAAGCCGCGCCGTAAGCCTTTGCAAGCAGGGTGAAGTCAGGCGTTCCGATATCAACGCCGATGGGCTGAATCTGGCGCGAGACCATGAAGGACTTGATCTCGCCATAGCCGAAATTGTTCCAGAGCAGAATGATGATCGGCGTTTTAGCTTCGACCGCAGAGGCGAGTTCGCCGACCGAGAATTGCAAGCCGCCATCGCCAATCAGGCAGATGACAGGACGGTCGGGCTGGCCGATTTTGGCACCGATTGCGGCAGGCAAAGCATAGCCCAATGTGCCAAACCCCGTTGCGGAGCAGAAAAACGCGCGGGGGCGTTCGGCCTCATAGGCTACGGAGGCGGCATAGACGGGCTGGGCCGAGTCGCCGACGATGACGGCGTCGGGCAGTGTTTGACGGACTGTTTCGAGCATTGCAAGCGAGGCGCGATAGGTGAGATTGAGACTGTCGCGGGCAATTGCCGCGCGGGCGCGGCTGCTGCGGGCGGCGCCATCCCGCGACCCTTTCGACGGGACCAGCGAGAGCAGTTCGCGTGCTGTTTCGGCCGCATCGGCAATGATGATGCACGCGGCACGGTGACCGCGCATGGCCTGTTCGGGATCGATATCGACGCGAATAAGGGAGCCGTTCAGTGTGGCAGGGCCCTCCTCGTTCCAGTCGTAATCGGTGGGGCCGATTTCGGTGCCGATGGCCAGAATGACATCCGATTCCGCCATCAAGGCGCGCGGTGCGGGCAGGCTCGCATTGGCGGAGACGGAAAGGGGATGGCCGGGCGGCAGAATACCGCGGCCATTCACGGTCATGATAACGGGGGCATCGAGACGCTCGGCCAGTTCACGGATTTCATCGGATGCATCGACGGCTCCGCCGCCAACCAGCAGAAGCGGTGCGCGGGCTGATGCGAGGAGTGCCGAAGCCTCGCCCAGAGGTTCATGACGCGGCGCGCCGCGAAGCGGGAGGGTCGCTGCTCCGGGACCGCGATGGGCCGAGCAGTCCATCGTGATGATGTCAGTCGGGATTTCGATGTGGACGGGACGCGGCCGTGCACTCGAGAACAGAGCGAAGGCACGCGCGACGGCCTGATCGAGATCGGCGGGTGTGAAGACGGTGTGGCTGAAGGCGGCTGCGCCCTCGGCGAGGCGGCGCTGATCTTTCAATTCGTGGAGATGACCGTTCCCCGACCCCATTTTGCCGAGACCATTGACCGCGGAGATTACGAGCATCGGGATCGAATCAGCATAGGCCTGCGCCATGGCAGTGAGAATATTGGTCATGCCGGGGCCGGTAATGACGAGGCAAACGCCAGGCTTGCCTGTGGCGCGGGCATAGCCATCGGCCATGAAGCCTGCACCCTGTTCGTGGCGCGGGGTAACGTGACGAATGCGCGTATTGGGCAGACCGCGATAGAACTCGACGGTGTGAACACCGGGGATGCCGAAAATCGTATCGACGCCGTAGTCTTCAAGGAGTTCAGCCAAATAGACGCCAAGCGTTTTCATGTCGTTCTCTCTCAGGCAACTGCTGCAGAAGAATTGATTTCGGCGGCAAAAGCAACAATGCGACGGCCGGCTTCCTCGAGCGCTTCATCGCTCACGGTGAAGGCAACGCGGACATGGCCTTCGGATGCAAGCCCGAAGGCGGTTGCGTCGAGAACGGAAACACCCTTGGCGCGGAACAGGGCCCATGAGAACTCATTGGCCGTCATGCCAGTGCGGCGGATATCGATGAGGGCGAACATGCCAGAGGCCGGGCGGAGAACGCGTAACGTGGCAGCTTGCTCGACAATATCGCACAAGGTGTCGCGGCGGCGGCGATAGATGGTGCGCATTTCAGAGACAATCGATTCGCTCTCGGCCAGTGCCGTGACGGCGGCTTCCTGAATGAATCCGGGGACGCCATAGATCGCGCAGAGTGCGATATTGCCGGCGTGAGCGATCAAATCCTTGGGGCCGATCATCCAGCCAATGCGCCAACCGGTCATGGCGTGGGATTTGGAGAGCGAACCGACGGTCACAGTGCGCTCGAGCATGCCCGGCAGAGATGATATGCTGACGAAAGCCTGATCGAAGACGAGATCGGCGTAGACTTCATCGCTGACGACCCAGAGGTCATGCTTCACCGCGAGATTGGCAATAGCGTGGAGTTCGTTCACGCTCAGGACGGACCCTGTCGGATTATTGGGATTGGCGATGAAGAAGGCGCGGGTTTTCGGCGTGATCGCCTTCGCAAGCGCTTCACTATCGAGCGCGAAGCCCTCCTCCGATTTCAGCCGGACGCGGACCATTTTCGCGCCGGATGCGCCGATGCTGGCTTCGTAAGTGAGATAGGCGGGATCGAGCACGATGACTTCGTCGCCGGGCTGGAACAGGCATTGGGCAGCGGTGAAGAGGCCATTTTGGGCGCCGGCAGCAATCATGACATTGTCGGCATCGAGCGGAACATTCCACCGCTTTGCGTGCCAGTCGGCAACAGATGTGCGCAAATTCAAACGACCGGAGACTTCGGAATAATGGGTGTCACCAGCGGTCAAGGCCGCAATCGCGGTATCGGTAATGGCAGCGGGTGTCGAAAAATCGGGATCGCCGACGCTAAGAACGATCACGTCCTCGCCGCGCCGTTTGGCCGCCTGTGCCGCGTTGTGAATGTCCCACGCGGCGACTGCGCCACCACCAATGTGATCAACTCGCGATGAAAAGCGCATGTCAGACTCCTCCCTGCTTCGCAATCCGTCTACGGCATATTGAACACTTGTTCAATAGTGAAAATCCGGAATGACTGGAAAAGAGCGACGATGCGCGGCATGATACGCCAGCAAGGAGACCGAATGAGCGAGTTGCCGATTCCGAAACATCACCGTGTCACGCAGGAAGTGAGGCGCGAGGCGCTGATCCGCGCGACGCTCGATTGCCTTGCGGAAGCCGGGAGCGACGGCGCCTCGGTGCGAAAAATCGCGGCGCGGGCCAACGTCTCCATCGGGCTGATCAACCATTATTTTGCGGGCATCGAGGCGCTTGTGGCGGAAGCCTATCGGTTGCTGGCAACCGAGCTTTTGGAAAGCATCGAGAAAGCGGTTGAGGAGGCTGGCACGGAGCCGAGAGCGAAGATCAGCGCGTTTTTCAGGCAGAGCTTTGCGCCGCCCAATCTCGATTACAAGGTGCTGCATGTCTGGATCGCCTTCTGGAGTATGACGCGGCGGTCTCACGAGGTGCAAAGCATCCATGACGAGACGTATGGCGCTTACCGGACCGTGCTTGAGGGATTACTGGGTGCGTTGAAGGATCAGTCCGGGGATCAGGAGATCAGTGTTCGGCTCGCGGCCATCGGGCTTTCGGCATTGATTGACGGGTTGTGGCTCGAATGGTGTTTGAACCAGAAAACATTTTCGCCAGACGAGGCGATCAGGCTTTGCGAGGCGTGGGTTGAGTCGCTGATTACTGTACGGAGCGGACGGTAAACTGGGTGTGTTTTGTGCAGAAAATCAGAAGCGGGATCAAAACGCGGCTAAATTCATTCAAAATTTCCTTGTGCGTCTGTTCAACTACTGAAATACTCAGGTCATGCTTGGTGGATGAGGAGCGTCGCTGACGTGCCTCACGGCCAATAACATGTGCGGTTAGCACGTGAGCAATATGTCTATAAAACGCGGCACATTATTTGTCCGCACATTGGAGGAAGTACCACATGCTCTCGAAGATTTTTAAAGGAACGATGCTTGCCGCCGCTCTGGTTCTGGCGACATCTGCCGTAGCGAAGGACAAGATCCGCGTCGGCATTTCACCGGAAGCCTACCCGCCCTTCACCTCGTTCAACGCCAAGAATGTGTGGGAAGGATTCGAGATCGATTTGCTCGCAGCACTTTGCAAGCAGATGGATGCTGATTGCCCGATCGTCTCGATTGCGTGGGATGGCCTGATTCCGGCGCTTACAGGCAAGAAAATCGACATCATCTTCAATTCGATGTCGATCACCGAAGAGCGGATGAAGGTCATCGATTTCTCGGACAAATATTACAATTCGCCAGCCGAACTGATCGGCGGCAAGGATGCACCGAAGGTGACGACGACCGCCAATCCTGACGGCAAGGGCGGCATGATTGCCAATCCGGCTGATCTGAAGGGCAAGACCATCGGCGTGCAGACGGCGACGATCCACGCCGATTATGCGCAGAAATATTTCAAGGACTCGACGGTGAAGGTTTATGACACCGCCGACAACCACAATGCCGATCTCGTTGCGGGCCGTATCGATTACGCGCTGCTCGACTCGGTTGCCGCTGATGATTTCGCGAAGGCGAATGCCGCGAAGGGCATCGAAGCCAAGCTCATTGTGCCGGGTGATCCGATCTTCGGCGTCGGTGCAGGTGCCGGCCTTCGCAAGGGTGATGCGAAGCTGAAGGACAAGCTCAACGCTGCTATCAAGGCGGTTCGCGCCAGCGGTGAATATGACATGGTCGCCAAGAAGTATTTCAACTTCAACATTTACGGCGAATAAGCAAACAAAGGGCGCGGCTTTGATCCATTGCCGCGCCTCTTTTTTCCGGAGGGCTTGATGCTTTCCGGGTTATTAGACTGAATATCGCGGGCACGATGGACCCAACACCATCCCTTTTTGCACTGATGAGCTTCGGCCCCGATGGCTGGGGAATGCGCTTTGTCGAAGGGCTTGTGGTGACGCTGGAAGTGTCGGCCGCCTCTTATTTTCTTTCGCTGATTTTCGGCCTTTTGGGGGCGAGCGCGAAGCTCAGCACCTCGCCGACCTTGCGACGGATTGCCGACCTTTACACGACGCTTGTGCGCGCGCTGCCGGAATTGCTCCTGCTGTTGCTGATTTATTTTTCGGGCGCAGATGCAATCAAATTCGTTTTGAGTTTCATCAGTGCCGATTTCGAAGATGTCGAGATTGATCCGTTTATTGCGGCTGTCGCAGCGCTCGGATTTATCGGCGGCGCCTATATGACGGAAGTGATGCGCGGGGCGATACTTTCGATTCCGACAGGCCAGATCGAGGCGGCGAAGGCCTCCGGCATGTCGAAACTCCTGACATTGCGGCGGGTGATTGTGCCACAAATGTTGCGCTACGCCCTGCCCGGCATGGGCAATCTCTGGCTTTCGGCAACGAAAGATTCATCGCTGATCAGTGTTCTGGGGCAAACGCAGGATTTGCTGTTCATGGGGTATCGCGCCTCGGCTGTGACCAAACATTACGGGTTTTTCTATTCCGTTGCAGCGATCATGTTTCTGGGCATTACGATTGTTTCCGTGATTGCCATCCGGATCATCGAGGCGCGTGTGAACCGGGGTTACCGGTGATGAACGAGTCGTTTACCTTCATTGCTTCGATTGCGCCGACGCTGCTGGCTGCTGTGCCGATGACGCTTGTGCTGACATTTCTTTCCGCCGTGATCGGCAATTCGCTGGCTTTGCCGATTGCTGTGGCGCGGCTCTCGGGGAATGTGTTTGTAAGGTATCCGAGCGCGTTCTTCATTTTCGTGATGCGGGGCACGCCGCTTCTGGCACAGACCTATCTGATCTATTACGGGCTCGGCGAATTGCTGCCTGGCTCATGGGTGCAGCAGAGTTTTCTGTGGCCCTATCTGCGCGAGGGATTCTGGTATGCGGTGTTCGCGTTCTCGTTGAATACGGCGGGGTATACGGGCGAGATTTTGCGCGGGGCAATCGAGGCGGTGCCGCGCGGCGAGATCGAGGCGGCCAAAGCCTATGGCATGTCGAGCCGGATGATTTTCTGGCGGATCAAGCTGCCGCGTGCGGTGCAGATTTGCTTGCCGACGATGACGGGCGAGACGATCCTGTTGCTGAAGGCGACGTCGCTGGCCTCGCTGATCACGGTGTGGGAGGTGATGGGCACGGCGCGGCAAATCCAGAAAGTGACGTTCAGGGTATATGAGCCGCTGCTGGCGGCGGGTTTCATTTATATTGTGCTGGTGTTTATCTTGACGCGGGTGCTGATGATCGTGGAGCGTCGCATCAACCGTCACCGTCTCGACCCTGTTGCCGCCTAGAGGATAGTTCATGGATACGACGCTGAAGGTCGAGGATCTGCACAAGCGTTTCGGCGAGGTCGAGGTGCTCAAGGGTGTGTCGCTCGCGGCGAAAACGGGCGATGTGATCGCGATGATCGGATCGAGCGGCTCGGGGAAGTCGACGCTGTTGCGATGTATCAATCTGCTCGAGATGCCGAATTCTGGGCGGGTGGCGGTGAATGGCGAGCTGATCCGGATGAAGTCGCTGCCGGACGGTACTGCGCTGCCCGAGGATCAAAAGCAGGTCGAGCGCATCCGCTCGAAGCTGGCGATGGTGTTTCAGAGCTTCAATCTGTGGTCGCACCGGACGATTTTGGAGAATGTGATCGAGGCGCCGGTGCATGTTTTGAAAGTGCCGCGCAAGGAGGCGATCGAGCGGGCCGAGGCGCTGCTCGCGAAAGTGGGGATTGCCGAGAAGCGGAATTTTTATCCGAACCATCTTTCAGGCGGCCAACAGCAGCGGGCGGCGATTGCGCGGGCGCTGGCGATGGAGCCGAGTGTTTTGTTGTTTGACGAGCCGACCTCCGCGCTTGATCCGGAGCTTGTCGGCGAGGTGTTGCAGGTGATGCGCAAACTCGCGGAGGAAGGCCGAACCATGCTGGTGGTGACTCATGAAATGGGGTTCGCGCGGGATGTTGCGAGCCAGATCGTGTTTCTGCACAAGGGCCAGATCGAGGAACAGGGTGACCCGCGCGAATTGCTCGCCAATCCGAAATCGGAACGGCTAAAGCAGTTTCTCAGTTCAACGCGGCATTGAGCGCGGGAGGAGAAGTCCCTACGCTATTTCTGTTCGGTCATATTTTAGTCAAAATTGTTGACAGGCAGGGCTAACGCAATACATTCGAGCAAAAAGAGGCTCGGGGGTGTGGCGGTTATGGTTGCGCTTGATTTTTTATTCTCGAAATTGATCCGGAAGGGAACACTCACGGTGATTGACCCGAAAGGCCAGCGCATGGTCTTCGGAGACGGAAATGCGCCAAAAGCGACCCTTCGAATTCACGACCGGATGACCGCGTGGCGGTTGATGCTGAACCCTGAAATGGAGTCAGGCGAGGCCTATATGGATGGGCGGATGACCTTTGATGGTAGTACGCTGGAAGAGGCAATCGATCTGATTTTTGCCAATCTCGGCACGTTCAATTTCAGGTTTCCGTTCAGCCCGATCATCAATCCGCTCGGACGGCTCTGGCGCCGGATCGTGCAATTCAATCCTACGGGGCGATCAAGACGCAATGTGAAACATCATTACGATCTCTCCGATACGCTCTATGACCTGTTTTTGGACACGGACCGGCAATATTCCTGCGCCTATTGTCGGTCCCCGGAAGATACGATCGAGCAGGCGCAGGCTCAGAAGAAGCGGCATATTGCGGCGAAACTTCTGCTGAAGCCGGGCCAGAAAATTCTGGATATCGGATCGGGCTGGGGCGGGCTCGGGCTGTATCTCGCGGAAATTGCCAAGGCAGATGTGACCGGATTGACGCTTTCGGACAATCAGCACGAGGTCTCGAACAAGCGGGCCAGAACCTCGGGCGTTTCGGATCGCGTCCGGTTCAAGATTTCCGATTACAGACATGAAACGGGAAAATATGACCGGATTGTATCGGTGGGCATGTTCGAACATGTCGGTGTGAACCATTTCAATACCTATTTCTCCAAAGTCTCGGAATTGCTGGCTGACGATGGTGTCGCGCTGATCCACGCGATCGGCCGCTCGGACCTGCCCGGGCACACGAACCCTTGGATCAACCGCTATATTTTCCCGGGTGGCTATGCGCCATCGCTCTCGGAAGTCATCCCCGCAATCGAGAAGGCGCATTTGTGCATCACCGATATCGAGATTTTGCGGGTTCACTATGCCGAGACGCTGAAACGTTGGCGCGAGCGGTTTAATGAAAACAGAGAAATCATCCGCGGAATCTATGACGAGCGCTTCTGCCGGATGTGGGAATTCTACCTGCTCACAAGCGAATATTCATTCCGTCATAGCGGGCAGATGGTTTTCCAGATACAGCTCGCAAAATCGGTTGATCGCGTGCCGATAACGCGGGATTATATCACCGAATTCGAGAAGGGTGTTGTCGAGCCCGCATTACCGAGGAACAAGAGAAGGGCTCCGAATGGACAGTCGCACGCTTATCGAGACAATGCCGAAAGCGGAGCTGCATCTTCACATTGAGGGCACGCTCGAACCGGAAATGATGTTTGCGCTTGCAAAGCGTAACGGAATTTCCCTGCGCTACGACTCCGTCGAGAGTATTCGCAAGGCGTATGACTTCGGCTCTTTGCAGGATTTTCTCGATCTTTATTACGAGGGCATGTCGGTTCTGATTACGCGGCAGGACTTTTTCGACCTGACCTTCGCGTATCTTGAAAAGATGAATGCGCAGAATGTGCGCCATGTCGAAATCTTCTTTGACCCGCAGGCGCACACGGGACGGGGTATCTCGTTTGATACGGTTTTGAGCGGGATTATCGACGCGTTTGACAGGGCCCGATCCGATTTCGGGATTTCGGCAAAACTGATCCTGTGTTTTCTGCGCCATTTGCCGGAGGAAGAGGCGTTTGTGACGCTGAAGCAGGCGTGCCGTTGCAAGGACCATATTTTTGCAGTCGGCCTCGATTCGTCAGAGAAGGGACACCCGCCCTCCAAATTTGAACGCGTTTTCCGCGAGGCACGCGAACAGGGGTTTGTGCCGGTGGCGCATGCGGGCGAGGAAGGCCCTGCGGCGTATGTGTGCGAGGCGATTGATTTGTTGCAGGTGCAGCGGATCGACCATGGCAACCGCGCGCTCGAAGACCCCGCACTCGTTGCGCGGATTGCACGCCAGCAAATTCCGATGACGGTGTGTCCGCTCTCGAATCGGCGTTTGCAGGTGACGCCTGATCTGAAAAAGCATCCACTGAGGGCCATGTTAAATGCCGGCCTGCTCGTGACTGTCAATTCGGATGATCCGTCCTATTTCGGCGGGTATATCAATGACAATTTTATCGCCATCCAAGAGGCACTTGATTTAAACCAGAGCGAACTTCTGGCGCTCGGGCGCAATTCGTTTATCGCGTCCTTTCTCTCTGATGCCGAGAAGCGAGCGGCACTGGATGTTTTCGACCGGTTTGCCGCAAGCGTTTAGGCGGACACCATTGGACACGGCCCAAAAATCTGATCTATCTTGACCCTTCAATATTGGCAGGGCCTAGCAGTCTGCGCTCACGCCAACCGAAGCTGAACCAGGAGCGCCATTCGTGACGTACCCATTTGCCCGACCCGATGATCTTTCCATTGCGAATTGGCGGCTTTCGCCGTTCAACCGGTGGTCGTTTCAGCATGTGCGTGAACTGGTGCCGACGGCGCGCATCCGGATTGCCCAAGGGGCAGCGGGCGGGAATGATCCGTGGTCTATCCGGAAAGGCGGGATTTCCGTGCCGCTCTCGGCAGGACAGACTGTGCCGCTCGAAAAATTTCTGACCGAGACGGAAACGAACGGTTTGATTGTGCTGAGTGGTGGCAAGACGGTGCTGACATGGCACGCACCGGAATGTGACCCGACAGAACCGCATCTGTTGTTCTCGGTGAGCAAATCGATCACGGGACTTCTTGCGGGGATTTTGCAGGGCAAGGGACTTTTGAACGCGGAGGATCGCGTGACGACCTATCTGCCGGAACTGGCGGGCTCGGCCTATGGCGATGACTGCACCGTGCGACATCTTCTCGATATGACGGTGAGCCTCGATTTCGTAGAGGATTATCTCGATCCCGAAAGTGCGTTTGCGCGCTATCGGCGGGCGATGTTGTGGAACCCGGTTGATATGACCCAAGACATGCTCAATCTGGTCTCGTTTGCGCAGACCTTGCAGCGGCTGCCGCATCCGCATGGCGAACGGTTTTTCTATGCGTCGCCGACGAGCGACGTGCTGGGTGCAGTTGTGCAGCGGGCGGGCGGCAAGCCGTTCGCCGAGCTTGTCAGCGAATTACTCTGGCAGAAGATCGGCGCATCGACAGAAGCCTATGTGACAGTGGACCCGCAGGGCAATCCGCGGTCGGCGGGCGGGATTTGCGTGACGACGGACGATCTCGCGAAAGTGGGAGAGATGGTGCGGATGAGGGGACGCGCCGGGAATGAACAGGTCGTGCCGGAAGGCTGGATCAGCGATCTCTGGACAGGCGGGAGCCAAGAGGCTTGGCTGAAGGGCGGCGAACATTTGCTGAGCGACGGCCGATATCGCAGCCAATGGTATGAGGTGGGCGACGCGAATAAATGTCTCTGCGCCATCGGCATTCACGGCCAATGGATTTATATCGACCCGACACATGGCGTGGTGATTGCCAAAACATCGGCGCAGGCTTTGCCCGTGGATGACGGGATCGACCGCGACTGCCTCGCGGCGTTTGCGAGCCTTGCGACGCAGTTTGCGGCGGGCTGATCAGGCGGTTGCGGACAGGCCGTTCGGATAGATCAGGCTTTTGATGAAGCCGGGTGCGTTTTCGGCGTGTTTGCGGAATGCGTCGGGAGTCTCGGCCAGCAGGAACGAATGGCTGACGATGGTGTCGACATCCACCGTGCCGGATGTGACGAGATCAATGGCACTCGGATATACATTGCCCATGCGGCGGGAAAACTTGATCTTGAGGCCGCGCCGTCGTGCCTCGGCAGCGGGCAAAGTGTAGGTGTCGCCGTCGGGAATGCCGACAAGCGTGAGACGTCCGCCAATGCGCGCGGCCAACACCGCCTCGCGGAAGCCATCCGGCGAATTCGTGGCTTCGACGACAAGGGGGGTCCCCTCGCCTTTTGTGAAGGAGCGGAGTTCTTCGATCGAGCTTGCGACCTGCGTGGCTCCAAGTTTGAGGGCCATTTCGCGGCGATGGGCCTGCGGATCGACGGCGAGGATTTCTCCGGCGCCGGCCGCCTTCAGTACTTGCAGAATGAGCAGGCCGATGGGGCCGCAGCCGAGGAGCGAGACGCGCTCGAGCAAACGGGGCTTGGCGAGATCAACGGCATGGATGGCAACGCCGAGCGGCTCGAGCATCACCGCCTGAAGCGGGGTGAGCGTTTGCGGCAGCGGAACGATCTGATCCTCCGGCACCCAGATTTTCTGGGTCATCGCGCCATCGAAAGGCGGCGCGCCGATGAATTCGACATTCGGACAGAGATTATGGAAGCCGGCATGGCAATGGGCGCAGGTGCCGCAGGCTTTATTTGGATCCACCGCGACGAGAGCGCCTTTGGCAAGGCCGAGGGACGGGACATCCTGTTCGAGCCAGCCGGCGAATTCATGGCCCGGAACGAAGGGCTTGCGGATGATTGCGCCACCAATGCCGCCATCCTTGTAATAATGGAGGTCCGAGCCGCACAGGCCGACGGCGGCGACTTTCAAAAGGGCCTCGCCTTCCGCGCCTTCGCGCAGATTGAAAGGAGACACACGCGCATCAAACGCGGCGTGAAGATAGAGAGCTTCCATAATGAGACCATCCGACGGGCAGTGAAACAACGTAGAGCGCAGACTAGCACAAACTGATTTGAAATGCCGAGAGGGGAAGCCAATCGCAACGGATTTCAGAGTCAGCAGTGGTGCCGGTCAGTTGACAATTGCCAGACGCGGCCTGAGCGATTTGGGAACGAGGCGCGGCTTGAAATAGGCTGGTGCCTTGTTACCCCCATCGATGACCGTGAAAAACGTGTCGACAATGTTGTCGGCCGAGTCGATTGCGCGGAGGGTTTTTGCTCCATAACCGGAGGAGCAGTAGCGCCGCGCTTCCGCCTTCAAATCAACCTCCTTGAACGAAAAAGCCATTGTCTGCCAGACTTCGTTTTCGTCTAGGAACTGGATCCGTACAATATCCATCTCAACGCTACCCTAACATCGCTTGTAGACTTCACCAGCGGCATTGGTGACCGCTTGGCGAGTATCAGCAAGTTTGATGCCGGAACGCGGATGAAATAATTTTATTTTTTCGGGAACTGGCACATGCTTTGCATTGTTAATATTTAAGTAATATTTTTGACAGGGGGCACTTATGAATATTAACGACATGACCTATCTCGACGACATCAAATGGTACCGGATCGAAAAGCGTCTGGAAGATTTGAAAGAATGGACAAAAATGAAAAAAGTTTTGTTCAACACTCGTAAATCGCGGACAAATCAGGTGCGGCGGTTCAACAAGATGCATTCTGAAATGAACGCAATGGGCGCTTGATCCCAACGAATTGCGGCTTTCCTGGCGAAATTTCCTGCGATATACGCTCAATTCGCAATAGGGAAATTGTTTATTTATTTTTATTGAATGCGCGATTGCCTTTACCGCGCAGGCACTGTACTGTTTTTCATTAATGAAACGTTTTTAGAGGACGAGATGATAACGGGAACTGTAAAGTGGTTTAATAGCGCCAAGGGTTTTGGGTTTATTCAGCCTGATAATGGCGGCGCTGATGTGTTCGTGCATATTTCTGCTGTTGAACAGGCAGGACTGCGCGATCTGCAGGAAAACCAGAAGATTGGCTTTGAATTGATCGCCGACCCCAAGAAGGGCAAGACGAGCGCTGGCAATCTGAAACTGATCTGATCAGTCGAAGCGGCGTAACGATCTACGGTCTTTACTCCGCTTCCTTGCCACACTGACATTAATGACCGCTTGGCGCATGCGTTGAGCGGTTTTTTGTTGTTCATTTTTTCCAACGAGCAATCGCTTTACATGAATTGATTAGTTGGCTTTCCTGTGGTTCCATCAGTGCATCAATAGTGAAGGGGCTGGACATGGATGATCGGCGGTTCGGACAGGAAGATTCCCGTGGCAATTGGGTGCCTGAAAAGCCGATCAGTTACGGGCCGTTCTTTGAGTGGCCGCCGAACCCGCGGGCTTTGTTGAAGTTCTTTTTCGGATTTCCGGGGTATTTTTTGCCGTGGAACGTGCTTTATGCTGTGGCGGCCCTCCTGATCTGGACCTATCTGACGCCGCCGCTTGAGACGCTCGCGACATTTTCACCCATCTGGGCGGGGATGATCCTCGGGCGGAATATCGTGCTCGCGCTGCTTGTCTACGGGGCTTGGCATGTATGGCTTTATGTGTGGCGCAGGCAGGGGACGCAGTTCAAATACAACAAGCAATGGCCGAAGGAGGAGTCCGGCGCGTTCCTGTTCAAGAACCAGACCTATGACAATATGTTTCATACACTGGTGAGCGGTGTGCCGATCTGGACGGCGTATGAGGTGTTGCTGCTCTGGGCCTATGCCAACCAGATTGCGCCGATGATCGAATTCTCAACCCATCCTGTCGGGTTTATCGCGTTGTTCTTCCTGGTGCCGTTCATCCACGAGGTCGGGTTTTATTTTGCGCATCGTTTGCTGCACTGGACGCCGCTCTACGAGATGGCGCACAAGCTGCATCACCGGAACGTCAATCCGGGGCCATGGTCGGGATTGTCGATGCATCCGCTGGAGCATGTGATTTATTTTTCGACGATTGCGCTGTTTTTCCTGATCCCCTCCCATCCGGTCCACATGATCAACCTCGCCTCACGCCTCGGGCTTGCGCCCGCGCAGGGCCATACCGGATTTGACCGCGTGGTTGTGGGCAATGAGGCGAGCATGGACACGTCCTATTATGCGCATTACCTGCATCACAAATATTTCGAGGTGAATTATTCAGACGGGATGGTGCCGCTCGATCGCTGGTTCGGCTCGTTCCACGACGGGACGCCCGAAGCCCATGAGGCAATGAAGGCACGACGGATGCGGCGGAGTGCGTGAGGTGGAGCTTTCCTTACGATAATCAACGGGAAGTTTTTACAAGGGCTGCATGCCGATTTAGGTCACTCACCCTGCCATTGGAAGACTTCACAATTTTGCATCCAGTGGCCCGTCATGGCGCTGAAAAAGGTGGCGTGGCCGACGACTGCGATGCGCTGGGCCTCGTGTCCTCTCAGCCAGTCTTTAAAATGTTCGACGCGCTGCTGGAAGGTCTCGACCGGCTCGACCGCGAAGGGGCCGACGGAGGCGGGATCATGGTGCCACCAGGGATCGTCGAGATGGTCGAAATCGAAATGGGGGAATTCTTCCGCGAGAAGGGCTGGCGAGCGGCCGACATCGGCGGTTGATTCGACGCGCTCGCGATGGCGGCAGGTGACGTAAGTGGGCAGGTTTCGGCCGCGAAAGATGAAGCTTGCGGTCTGGATCGCGCGGGTCAAGGGCGAGGCGACGACGAGATCAACGTGAAAATCCTTGAGCGCGATGCCAGTCTGAGTGGCTTGTTGCTCGCCAAGTTCGCTCAGTCGCGCATCGATAAAGCCGGGATCACGGCCAGTCAACTCATAGGCTGCGTTGAAGGTGGACTGGCCGTGGCGAATGAGCGTGATGTGTTTCAAGAGAACGATCCTCCAAGCAATTCAATTTTTTAACGATGTGGAAGTGGTGCTGATTCTTCAAGTTTGATCGCGCCTCACGGGCTGCCTTTTGCAGCGGATAACTTTCATAGAGTCCGGAAATTGAACTTGTAGGATGACCAAACTCAGGTCAGTATCGGGATCAGGGTCGAGGCCGGTTGATTTGCCGGCCGGCGACAGGAAAATATCATGAAGATGAAAATTCCCACGCTTGAGAGAGACCAGCATCTGCCCAGTCGGGTAGCGTCGTCCATCAATCGGGAGATTTCTTCCGGGCGGCTTCAGACAGGTGCGCGGTTGCCGACAGAAAATGAAATGGCAGAAAGTTTCGGTGTGAGCCGCAATGTGATCCGGGAAGCCGTATCCCAGTTGCGGGCCGACGGCGTTATCATGGCGCGGCAGGGGGTTGGTGCTTTTGTGATGGCTCCCGAGAAACGCTCTGTCATCCGGATTGATCCGGCGGCCCTGCGCGATACGGAAGGCATGGAGCGGTTTTTCGAATTGCGCAATATTCTCGAGACGGAGGCCGCAGGACTGGCAGCGGAGCGGCGCAGCCAGGGGTCGCTTGATCTAATTCGTGATGCCCTTGACCGAATGAGCGGCAATGAGCGCTGGGAGGAAGGCAGTATCGATGCCGATCTTGCCTTCCATCGGGAAATTGCACACGCGACCGGAAATGAATTCATCAATACGTTCATCAGCTTCATTTGCGAGCGCATTCGGCAATCAATCCATTATGCGCGGGAAAAAAACCCGATCGACAGTCTGGTCGAAACCAATCTCGCCGAGCACGCCGCCATTTATGAAGCGATTGCGAGCGGCGATCCGGATACTGCCCGCCTCGCGATGAGACGTCACATTATCGGGGCGGCGGAACGGGTCGGGATCAACATGACCCGCACCCTTCATGACCGGCCATTACTGAACGAGACAAGAAAGGTAAACTGATGGCATTCGCACAGGAACAGGCAATTTCCGACATTTGTATTCTGGTAGAGAATATTGAGGCCACCGTTGCATTTTACACGGAAAAGCTCGGCTTCAAACTCCGGCGCAGGGCGGAAGGATTTGCGGATTTCAGCGGTGTCGGGCTTACACTGGCCGCATGGGAACTCGACCATCTCAATACCCATACAGGGGTATCCAATGCCCGTGGGCCGCAGGGAATTCACAAGACTTGTATTGCAGTCGAACTGAAATCACCTGATCTGGTCGACCAGTATTTCAAAGAGCTGCATGACAAGGGCGTCAAATTTGTGAAGCCTCCGGAAGATTATCTCTGGAATGCACGCTGCGCCTATTTTTCCGACCCGGACGGAACCGTCTGGGAACTTTACGCTTGGCTCAAAGGTGGACCGGGGGATTACCATCAGATCCATGATGAATAAAAAAGTTGGTCCGGCACAGCTTTTTTCCACCAACGCCATGGCAAAATGTCATGGCATATTCAAGGAGTTAGAAAATGACACAGACGAGATTGACAACCGACCGTCGCGGATTTCTTGGGCTTGCAGCAGGCGGCGTTGCAGCGGCAAGCGCAGGAATTTCGTTGATGCTGCCGCAATCCGCGAAGGCCGCAGCCAAAGTGATCATCAAGTATGACTGGCTGATGTCGAACGGCCAGATCGGCGATATCATGGCCGTCCAGAACGGCTACTTCAAAGAAGCGGGTCTTGATGTCGAATTCAGCCCGGGCGGGCCAAACTCGGCAACTGTTCCACCTGTTGTTTCGGGACAGGCAACATTGGGCCAGTTTTCTGAGTCAACACAACTTGTTGCAGCGCGTGCCTCCGGTGTACCAGTCAAGATTATCGCCTGTGGCTTCCGCACAGGGCCTTATGCCCTCGCCTCTCTGCCGAAAGCCCCCGTGCGATCAGCCGCCGACATGATCGGCAAAAAGATCGGCATCCAGCCAACCGCCCGCGTCGTGATTGACGCGATTATTGCCCAGAACAAACTCGATGCGTCGAAGATCACGATCGTCAATGTCGGCTTCGACAAGGCACCGCTCGAGCGTGGCGAAGTTGACGCGATTGGCGGTTGGGTTACGAACACGCAGTC
The DNA here is from genome assembly GCA_945883115.1 of Alsobacter soli. Taxonomy (GTDB): domain Bacteria; phylum Pseudomonadota; class Alphaproteobacteria; order Rhizobiales; family Beijerinckiaceae; genus CAIUPE01. The sequence goes on along the minus strand of CAMCXA010000005.1, from coordinate 15,806 downwards.
GCTGTCTGTTCTCGGGCCGGACCGGATCGACCTTCTGGTCAGCGACATGGGTCTGCCATCTTACGCAAACGTCTTCTTCGCGACAGACGAAGCGATCGAGAAGAATGCGGATGTCCTTGCCAAATTCATCGGCGCGGTGTCGAAGGGATGGGCATGGACCAAAGCCAACCCGCAGGAGGCCGTTAAAAAGGCGGTCAACGCCTATCCGGATATGAGCCTCGAATGGGAAATGAAGACAATTGATCTGGTCATGAAACTGAGTTTCGATGCCAATACGGCGAAGAATGGCTGGGGTACGTTTGATCCGCAATCGATTGAAAAGCAGATCGCCATGTTTGATGCCCTGAAGCAATATGAGACAGGTCGTCCAAAACTGGCTGATGTCTACACAACCAAGATTTTGGAAATGACGGAAAGCGTTCGTCCAAAAATCTAATACGCTGGGACTTTTCTGAATGAACGCTGCACACGCGGACTTCGCAATTGCGGCCAAGGCGCTCGATGTCGGCTATCAGTCGGCATCGGGCGCGCTGAATATTGTTTTGCAGGATTTCAATCTTGATGTTTCCGCAGGCGAATTTTTGACCATTATCGGGCCTTCGGGGTGTGGCAAGTCGACATTTCTGCGCGCGGTTGCCGACCTCGTTCAACCGGTGAAGGGATCGCTTGAGGTTTTCGGTTCAAAGCCAGTCGACTCCCGTCTCAAGCGGGACGTTTCCTTTGTTTTCCAAGACTCGACGCTGCTGCCGTGGCGCACCGTTCTTGAAAATGTCCTGCTCCCGTTGCAAATCGGGAAGGCGGGCACCGATGGAAGCAGCGGGGATGCCAACGCGCTCCTCGATATGCTGGGGCTTTCGAATTTCAAGAACAGATATCCGGGACAGATCTCGGGCGGCCAAAAGCAGCGCGTAGCCATTGCACGCGCCCTGATTTCGAAGCCGAAAATCCTGCTGATGGATGAGCCGTTCGGTGCACTGGACGAGATTACGCGCGACAGGCTGAATGATGAACTGCTCCGGATCTGGCGCGACACGGGAATGACCATTCTGTTTGTCACCCATAGTATCATGGAGGCCGCGTATCTCGGCGAACGTGCCCTGATCCTTTCGGCAAATCCCGGGCGGGTGCGCAAAATTGTCGATCTGCGATCGCTCAAGGACAACGGACAAACGCTGTCGCGGGAAGACCCGCGGCTGACCGACGCCATGCGCGATATGCGCAACGAACTTTCGCACTGCTGAGACCGTGCGATGAGCATCAAACTGCCCTCCCCCTGGAATATTGTTCTGCCGCTCGGCGGAGCCGTTTCGGTTCTGATTGCGTGGCAGTTTCTGCTGCCGCTTGCGGGGGTGCCGTCCTACATCGTGCCGACGCCCTCGGAAATCGGGGGTGTGATGACCAAGGAATATGCCCTGCTCTGGCGGAATTTCTGGCCTACGCTGCACGAGAGCGTGCTCGGCTTTTTGTTCGGCAACGGGATCGCCGTTATTCTGGCGATTGTCTTCGTTCATAACCGTTATCTGCAAGCTGCCTATTTTCCGGTGATCCTTTTTTTGAATACGATTCCCATTCTGGCCCTTGCGCCCGTCATCATCCTGATGTTCGGGCTTGGCATGGCACCGAAAGTGGTGATTGCGGCGGTGATCTGCTTTTTTCCCACATTGGTGAACATGATCCGGGGGCTCGAATCGATCACCCCGAACGAGCACGAGCTTTTCAGGATTTTATCGGCGTCGAAAGCTGAAACGCTCTGGCGTCTGAGGCTGCCGCGGGCGGCTCCATTCCTGTTTTCATCACTCAGAATTGCCTCTGCGACGGCGGTGATCGGGGCGGTGGTTGGCGAATGGATCGGGTCGGATCGCGGGTTGGGGGCGATGATCATCCAGGCGACGTTCAATTATCAATCGGGACGGCTCTATGCCGCGATTGTCCTCTGTTCCCTGCTGTCGATCTCGATTTTTGCGCTGGTGGTGGCGTGCGAAAAATGGGTCATCCGCTATCACGACTGAGCCCATTTTCCGATCCGTTCAGCTCATAGCAGAGGATCTAGTCGCCTTGATCAGTGCGTCCGACGGCGGGTGACGTAATCATCCATCTTGGCGTTGAAGGTCTGATCGTCCCAGCCCTCGGCAAGCGCCTGGCGCATCAGATCCTGCTGGCTTGGCGGGGCCATGCCGGACAGGGGCGAGTCGATGTCGAGATTGACCGGGAAGGAATAGCCCTCGGCGCAGGCTGCGATGATATGCTCGACGTCCCGCTCGGAGAAGGCGGAGGCCGCGATCATGGCCTTGAGTTTCGGGAACAGGAGTTTGCTCATGCGGATCCGGTCTACGACCTCGATCGAGCGGCCATAGCCGGAGCCGATCTGCATGAGATTGGCGAAACGGACAATGTCTTTCGAGGTATTGGTTCCGGCCGCGTGGAAGGTTGCGGGATTGAAGAAAATCGCGTCGCCTTTTTTCAACTCGACCTGAACATGGTGTTCCTCAAAATAGGCCCGGAACTCTTTGCGCGTGATGGCGAGATAGCCCGGCACATAGCGGTGCGAGAAGGGCAGAAGCTTGGTCGGGCCGCTTTCGAGCGGCATGTCGCAATGGGCCACGGCGCCCTGAAGCGTCAAGGCGGCGGAAAGCTGGTGGACATGGGCAGGATATTGGACGAGCTGCGCGGCACTCTGGAATCCCATGTGGTAATCGCGATGGGGTGTCTGGGCCTTGCCACCCGGATAGACAATATTGACCTGCGTGGTGATCTGGTAGAGCGGGCCGAGCCATGCCCGGCTGATCAGGCTGACAATATCGAGGGCATTATAGCGGGCGAAGGATTCCGGTGAGGCAGCGCAGAGTTTTTCATGCGCATTCCAGAGGCGGGCATTATCGCCCGCCTTGCCGAAATAATCGCCGCGCTGGCCCATCGTCTTGCGTTCTTCGTCGATGATCGACTGCAAGACGGATGTCGCCTCGTCGATGACAGCGAGATCCTTGTAGGCACGGCGGAAGACGACGACACCCGGACCTTCGCGGAGAATGCGGGTCCACTCGGCCATGTAGCGTGCGATGACGGCAGGTTCGCCGATATGGCTCGCAATGAGTTGAGCGTCATAGATGGGGATATTTTTCTGGATTTCGACGGCCAGCGGGTAGTGCATATGCTTGGCTGCCTGCGTGATATCGGCGATGAATGCATCGAGCGAGACGGAGTCTTCGGTCAGCCATTCAGGTGTTTCAGGCGCAACATGTTTGTTCATGACGTCAACCTCCCTTTATCTTGCTCACGCAATCCGGAATGGCCACGCGACACTTATTATTGAGCGAAGACTATGCAAGCCATTGCAGACCGTCAAGGCGCATGGAACCAATGACCTCGGCCCGCTCATGCCTGTAAATTGCGCATGATTTCCATGGCGATGTTTTTCATCGGCGCGATCGGTGCGCTCAAAATCCTGAGCCGGTCGAACTCGGCGGGATGGGTTGCAAGATAATCGCGGAGGGCGTTGCCGAAACCGAGCCGCAATTCGGTGCCGATATTGAATTTTTTGACGCGGGTTTCACGCGCCAAATCGCGGCGGACTGACGGGGGAATGCCGCTGCCGCCATGCAGGACAAGGGGAGCCCGCGTCAGGGACTGGATGTCGGCAAGCCGCGTCCAGTCAATCATGGCGGCGTGCTCGGTTTGAAGATGCACATTGCCGATCGAGATTGCGAGGGCATCAATGCCGGTTTCTCGCTCGAAGCGGGCGGCCTCCTCCGGATCGGTCATGGCGGAGGCTGCCCCGCCTGCATAGCCGACGGCGCCGATCTCACCTTCGACCGACAATTTGTGCGGTTTGGCGAGGCCTTTGACGCGGGCTGTGAGTGCGATGTTGTCGTCAAGCGGGAGCATCGAACCGTCAATCATCAGGGAGGTGAACCCGCAGTCGATAGCTTCCGAGCACTCCTCAAACGTGTGGGCATGATCGAGATGGCAGACGACCGGCACGCTCGCGCGCTCGGCCAGATAGGTGAACATTTTCCCGAGGACAGAAAGCGGCGTGTGGCGCCGGCTTCCGGGGCCGGCTTGAAGAATGACCGGGCATCCGACTTCCTCTGCGGCTTCGGTGAACGCGATTGCATCTTCCCATCCGAGCACGACGAGACCGGCAATGGCGGAGCAGTTTTTTTCGGCCGGTTTCAGGACGTCGTTCAGTGTCGCAAGGGTCATTTGAATTTGGCGATCATGTCTTTGATGCCAGGAATGGTTTCGATCTGATAGGCGTGGGTGGGTTGGAAATATTGCACGAGCGGACGCTGGCTCAGGCCGCCAAGGATGGTAAAATAATACATTTCATAGCCGGGCGCAGCGACGCAGGGGTGGTATCCTTTTTCGAGCACGATGGTGGAGCCATCGACCAGATGATAGGCATCCCCGACCTTGCCATCCTCACGTTGGACGAGCTGCAAGCCGAAGCCGTGATCGGGGCGGAAGCGAAAATTATAGGTCTCGTCATGGCGCGTTTCGAGCGGCAGACGGTCCGTGTCGTGCTTGTGCGGCGGGAAGCCCGACCAGCCGCCCTGCCCGACCGTGAAAAGTTCAGAGACGAGGAGCCGCCCGACGCGGTCACGATATTTTGCACCGAGAATATGTTTGATCTTGCGATGGGTCTTGGTGTCGTCGGAGCCGTACTGGACGACATCGATCTCGTTTGAGCGCACGACGAAGGGGGTCAGAACGCCATCGAATTTCGCGCCCGCGATGAAGATTTCGGCGGTGTCGGAGACGCAGATCATCTGGGCTTTGGCCCCCGACGGAACATAGACGCCTTCGGGCTCGCCGCCCCAGACATCGCCGACACGATTGCCGACGCTCTCGTATTTCTCGCCCTCGATTTCGACGTCGACCGAGCCGGTGGCGGGAACGATCGATGTCTCGTACCCGGGAACCTGATACGCGAACGCCTCGCCGTGCTTGAGTTTGACAATGTTGAAGTAATTGAGCGGCACGCGTGTATCGTCGACATCGATCACGGGGCGGTTGAGATTGTCATAGGGGGGGATATGCATGTTGCGCTCTCCGTCTCACCAGTCGGTTTTTGTTTCAGCCATGAAGGTATCAAGCTCAGTGCGTGTCGGGTTTGCGGGAGCGCATCCGACGCGGGTCACGACGAGGGCGGCGGCGGCGGAGCCGCGCCGGACGCACTCCGGAAGCGGCAGACCTTCGGCCAGTCCAGTGACAAAGCCCCCCATGAAACTGTCGCCAGCACCTGTCGGCTTGAGCGCGCGGACGGGATAGATGCCGGAGCGGAATTCGTCCTTGCCGGATCGCGTGATCGCACCCGCCTCGCCCATTTTGTAGACAACGATGCCGGCCGTGCTGGCGGCAAGGGTACGCGCAAAAGCGAGGCCGTCCTGATCGGGAGCGAGAACGGCAAATTCCTCGTCATTGCCGATAACGATCTGGCTTGAGCGTGCGACCTCGCCGCAGACAGCCAGCGCCTCGGCCTTGCTGGTCCAAGAATAGGGCCGGTAATCAATATCGAAAATCACGGGGAGCGCGTGGGCAGCGGCGCGGCGGATAGCTTCCAGCGTCGCGCCCCTTGAGGGCTCCATCGCCAGTGCGGTGCCGGTGATAATCAAGGCCCCGGCTTTGTCATACGGCAAGGAGGCAATATCTGATTCCGACAGGGCGAAATCGGCGGCATTATTCCGGTAGAGCACCGATTGGCAGTTCTCCGCCCGCGTCTCGACAACAGCCAGCGAGGTCCGGACTTCGCCTTTCACGAGGCGGACGTGATCAGTGGCGACATTGTAGGTTTTCAGCTGGTTGAGCACATAGCGGCCAACAGCATCGTCGGACACGGTTGTGACGAGGGCCGCTGTGCCGCCAAGCTTTGCGATGGCAACGGCGATATTCGCGGACGATCCGCCAAGGGCCGGGAAAAACCGCTCGGCAGATTCGATAGGCGTGCCCGGCGGCTCGGCATAAAAATCCATGCCGGCGCGGCCAACAACGAGAAAATCATGACGGCGAAGGCGTGAAAGATCCATGTCAGACTTCCGGACTGGCAGATGTGAAGGCACTTCGGACCATCGAGAACTCCTCAAGCCACGGCAATGGGATAAGCCTAAATCGTGTTTGACATTATTGCAATCGCTTGCAATAATTTTTGGATGCAGTCGAAAGTGATCAGGATCGGGCTCATCGGGGCGGGCTATATGGGCAAGGCCCACGCGGTCGCGATGAATGCCGTGGGAGCTGTTTTCGATACGGCCTTGCGCCCTGTGCTCGAGATGATTTGCACCACGACGGAAGCGGGCGCAGCCCGCCATGCGCGGCAATTCGGGTTTGCGCGATCGACTGCCGACTGGCGGCAACTGGTTGATGATCCGAATATCGATGCGGTGATTATTGCCAGTCCGCAGGATACGCATTGCGCGATTGCGCTGCGCGCTTTCGAGCGTGGCAAGCCGGTATTCTGCGAAAAGCCGCTGGGGCTTAATCTGGGGGAAAGCCGCCTGATGGTGGCCGCAGCCGAGAAGAGCGGCCAGGCGCATATGACGGGGTTTAATTATATCAGGACGCCGGCGTCGCAACTGGCGCACCAGATGATTTCAGCAGGAGAGATTGGCGATATCACCTATTTCAGGGGTGAACATACCGAGGATTTTCTCGCCGACAAGAATTCGCCGGCGACCTGGCGGACGGAGGGTCGCTCGCAGGGTGCGATGGGGGATCTTGCGCCGCACATGATCAATGGCGCCTACCGGCTTGCGGGGCCGATCCGGTCGCTGATCGCCGATATCGAAACCGTGCATGAAAGACGGCCCTCGCCGGAGGGGCCAAAAGCGGTGACCAATGATGATCAGGCGCATATGCTGTGCCGCTTCGAGAGTGGCGCGATGGGCTCACTGTTCATCAGCCGCGTCGCGACCGGGCGAAAAATGGGATATTCCTACGATATTTATGGCACCAAGGGCGCCATCCGCTTCGACGGCGAAGACCAGAATGCAGTGTGGCTTTACGAGATGAGCGGACGGGGCGACCGGCAGGGCTTCACGAAGATTCTGACGGGGCCGGAACATCCGGATTACAAAGCGTTCTGCCTGGGACCGGGACATGGCACGGGATATCAGGACCAGATCATTATCGAGGCGCGGGATTTTCTGAAAGCCATCGAGACGGGGCAAGCGGTGTGGCCGACCTTCCATGACGGGCTTCTGGTGAACCGGATTGTCGAGGCGGCCTTTGTGTCACAGGCCGAGCGGCGCTGGGTCAATGTCGGGGATTTTTGAGAAAAGGACGGACGGATGACAATCAGGATTGGTAATGCGCCGTGCTCTTGGGGTGTCGAATTTGCCGATGACCCGCGCAATCCGACGTGGCAGCGCGTGCTCGATGACTGCAAGGCAGCGGGATATTCAGGCATCGAACTCGGGCCGATAGGGTTCATGCCGGAAGATCCGGCAGAGCTCGGCGACGGGTTGGCGGCACGCGGTTTGAGCCTGATTGGCGGCGTGGTGTTCCGGCCTTTTCATGATGCGACAAAGTGGACGGACGTGATGGATGCGGCGACCCGCACGTGCCGCGCCTTGGTGGCGCATGGCGCACGCCATCTTGTGCTGATCGATTCAATTTCGCCGCGACGCGCGCCGACGGCGGGACGCCCGACTGAGGCGGAGATGATGGATGCTGCGGAATGGAAGGGCTTTGCTGATCGCTTCCGGACCGTGGCACGTATGGGCAGCGAGGACTATGGGTTGACGGTTTCGATCCATCCGCATGCGGCGGGATTTGTGGATTTCGAAGCGGAAACTGAGCGTCTGCTCGGCGATATCGACCCGCAGATTTTGAAACTCTGCCTCGATACCGGCCATTCGCACTATGCCGGGTTTGATCCGGTTGCGTTCATGAAACGGCACAGGGAGCGGCTTGCCTACGTCCATTTCAAGGATATTGACCCGAAGGTCCGGGCTGATGCGGTTGCCAAGCGCACCGGATTTTATGATGCCTGTGCGCAAGGCATTTTTTGCAATCTCGGCAAGGGCATGACGGATTTCCGCGCGGTGCGCGATCTCTTGGTGTCGACCGGATATGAGGGCTGGTGCACGGTGGAGCAGGATTGCGATCCCGCTGGCCCGACCTCGCCGATTGACGATGCGCGTGCCAACCGCGCCTATCTCGAGTCCATTGATTTCAACTGAAGGATAACCCAGATGGCCAGATTGAACTGGGGCATGATCGGTGGCGGCGAAGGCAGCCAGATCGGGCCTGCGCACCGGATCAGCGCCGCGATCGATTCACACTATGATATGGTCGCGGGCGCGCTTGATGCCGACCCTGTTCGCGGACGCGATTTTGCCCAGCGTCTTGGGATTGCGAAAGACCGCGCCTATGGCGACTGGAAGGAAATGCTGGCGGGCGAACGGATGCGGGCCGACCGCGTTGATCTCGTCACGGTCGCAACGCCCAATTCGACGCATTACGCAATTGCCAAGGGATTTCTCGAAGCCGGTATCCATGTGCTGTGCGAGAAGCCGATGACAGTGACGCTGGACGAGGCAGAAGATCTCGTCGTCACAGCGAAAAAGAGCGGGGCCGTCTGCGCGGTCAATTACGGCTATTCAGGCTATGCGCTTGTCAGGCATATGCGGGCGATGGTGGCGCGGGGTGATCTCGGCAAAATCCGGCTCATTAAGGCTGAATTCGCGCATGGCTTCCATGCCGACGCGGCGGACGCGGATAATCCCCGGGTCCGGTGGCGGTATGATCCGGCACAGGCGGGAGTTTCGGCACAGTTTGCCGATTGCGGCATTCACGCGCTGCATATGGCAAGTTTTGTGTCTGGGCAGGACGCGCACGAATTGTCGGCAGATTTCGCGAGTTGCCTGCCGGGCCGTGTGCTTGAAGACGACGCGATGGTGAGTATCCGCATGGATGGCGGAGCGCTCGTGCGCTTGTGGACGAGTTCGGTGGCGATCGGGCGGATGCACGGATTGAACATACAGGTGTTTGGTGAAAAAGGCGGATTGCGCTGGGCGCAGGAATGGCCGAATCAACTCTACTGGACGCCGCTCAACGGGCGGACGGAAATTATCGAACGCGGCGGACCGCATTTGTCGCCGGAAGCGGACCGCGCCTCCCGTGTTACGATCGGGCACGCGGAAGGGATGCCGCTGGCTTTCGCCAATATCTATTCGGATCTTGCGGAAGTGATATCGGCTCGAAAGCAGGGCCGGATGGCGGACGCGTTGGCATGCCATTATCCGGATGCGGTTGCGGGACTGCGGTCGATTGCGGCTATTTTCGCCTCGGTTGAATCGGCAAAGAATGGCGGAGCGTGGACGGATGCCCGCCCGCAGAGCCTCAAAAACGGGTAATCCTGCAATGCCCTCAGAGCCGACGCACGGTATCGCGCAGGATCGGGGTGCAGGGAAAGAGCTTCGGCGTCAGTTCTAGGGAAGGATCTGACGCAAGGCGGATCGCGTCTTCGACGGCGGCGATGATGATGTCAGCGATCGGTTGCCGGATTGTTGTCAGGCGGTAGGACGGCCATGAGGCCATTGCAATGTCGTTAAATCCGACAATACCGAGTGCTTCAGGAATATTGATCCCGGCCTTGCGGCAGGCGTCCATCGCGCCGATGGCAAGAATATCATCACCGCAGAAAACAGCATCGACCACGCCGGGTTTCAGAATCTGGGACATCAACTCCATCCCGACTTCGTGCGCATAGGACGGGCCGTAAACGGCGAGCGCAAGATCGAGATCATGCGCCTTCAACCCCTCATGGAAGCCGTCAAGGCGATCTTGCGTGGAACTCGCGCCTTGCGGGCCGCCGAGAAAGGCGATTTTGCGGTAGGATCGTTCCGCAAGAATCGTCGCCGCCAGACGGCCACCTTCGCGGTTATTGGCACCAACGACATGGACGGGCGTGCGGGCTTCAGTACGCCCGAAGGCATGAACAACCGGCAGGCGGAGTTCGATACATCCGGCAATGAAATCGGACGGCAGGGTGGAGGACGCGACAATGACGGCGTCGACATTGTATTGCTGGAGCGTGGCGAGGGCACTTTTCGTATCCTCCCCGCCAGACAGGTTGATAAGCAAGGGGCGCAAGCCATGCGGTTGCAATCCGCGTGTGAACAGATTGAAAATTTCCATGAAGGCGGGATTGTCGAAATTGTTCGAGACGAGACCAATGAGTTCGGTCCGGCCGGTCATGAGACTTCGGGCGAGCAGATTCGGATGATAGCCGATTGATTGGGCAGCGGCGAGAATACGCTCCCGCGTTTTCCTTGAAACACTGGCCCCTTCGGTAAAGGTGCGCGATACAGCGGAAACCGACACCCCCGCCAGTTCTGCCACTTTTCGCGCGGTAACACGCCGTTCCATTGTTGCCCGTCTTTAAAGGTTACCGAGACAAAGAGCCGTTCAGAACAGCTCAACTTTCACCCTAGTGGATGACGCCGATTCTTAAAACTGCACAGAAAATATGTGTGGCCCGCGCGGCAACGCCATAGGGAATGTATTTGCTTGATAAACTTTCCCATCGGAGACGAATTTACTTGCTTTATGATCAGAGTCTTAGTTGAATTCGTTTCGGAAAAAGATACGAAATGAGACGGCGAAAAGAACCGTTACCGTGTCGTCATTGAGATTGACCGGCTCCGCATTGGATCAACCTTTCGCAAGGTGATCAGGTTCGGTGATGGCAAGAAGGCTGAAGGTCTCCCGGCCAAGAAGGGGACTCCGGAAAGATATGAGCGGATCCGGACGCTTGATTTGTGGAGGAAATACCTATGAAGAAGATCGCAATCGGCGCAATCGCCGCATTGATGCTGACGACCGCTGCCCAGGCCGCCGACAAGAAAATCGGCGCGACGGTTTCAAGCCTTGAATTCACATTCATCGCCGTCATGGCCAAGGGCATGACCGATCATACCGGCAAATTGCCTGGTGTGAAGTTGCAGCTTGAAGACGCAAAGAACGACGTTGCCAACCAACTCTCGCAGGTTCAGAATTTCATCGCTTCGGGCGTTGACGCGATCGTTGTAAACGCTGTCGATACCTCGGCAACTCAGGCTATGACGGATGCAGCTGCCAAGGCCAAGATTCCATTGGTTTATGTCAATCGGCAGCCAATCAATATCGACACCTTGCCTGATGGCCAGGCGTTTGTGGCTTCGAACGAAGTTGACTCAGGCACCCTCCAGACCAAGGAAGTCTGCCGTATCCTGAAGGAAAAGGGCAAGGGCAAGGGCGCTAATATCGTCGTTCTCGTTGGTGAATTGTCAAACCAGGCTGCCGTTCAGCGCACGAAGGACATTCATGACGTGATCGCGACCCCAGATTGCAGCTTCATGAAGGTTGTTGAAGAGCAGACGGGTGGCTGGAAGCGTGATGCCGGTCAGGACATTGTGACCAACTGGATCTCGAAGGGCGTGAAGTTCGACGCTATCATCGCGAATAATGACGACATGGCTCTCGGTGCAGTTAATGCGCTGAAGAAGAACGGCATTTCGACGAAGGACATTCCTGTCAGCGGCATTGACGCCACCCAGGAAGCGCTCAAGGCGATGCAGGATGGCGACCTTGCCGTTACCGTGTTCCAGGACGCAGTCGGCCAGGGCGCAGGCTCGATCGACACCGCTCTGAATATCCTTGCGGGCAAGAAGGTGGAAAAGAAGGTCTACATTCCATTCCAGCTCGTGACGCCAGCAAACCTCAAGGATTATCTCGCCAAGAACTAAGCGTTCAGGTGTGATCCTATCGCCGCGTCGGGCACCCCCGACGCGGCACTTTATGTGACAGGAATTTCCCAATGACCGATGCAAGCGCTGTTATGGGCCAAATGGACAAGCCCCGGCGGAAACCATGGCCGGCAGAACTCAATGCCTTGATCGGGCTTGTGGTGATTATGGCGATTTTTGAAATTGTTGGCTGGTCCCTTGTCGGACAGAGCTTCCTGATGAACAAGCTGCGGCTGTCGATCATGATCACGCAGGTTGCGGTCGTCGGCATTCTAGCCGTCGGCGTCACACAGGTGATTATCTCGGGCGGCATCGATCTTTCGGGTGGATCGATCATCGGCGCATCCGCCATGATCGCGATGAGTTTTGCGCAAGTCGGAACCAATCCGCGCGCAATATTTGCAGCCCAGGGTCTCGTTGACCTACCGATCCTGTTTCCCATTCTAGTCGGGCTCTCTGTTGCCCTGATTGGAGGGCTGATCAATGGCGCGCTGATTGCGTATGTCAAACTCCCCCCCTTCATCGCGACGCTGGGCATGATGGTGTCGGCGCGCGGCGTCGCTCTCTGGTACACGAAGGGCCAGCCAATCAGTTTCCCGACGAACGAGTTCATGGCGCTCGGTGACGGATTGATGCCGGTGTGGATTTTCATCGGTGTCGCCGCGCTCTTCAGCCTGATCATGAAATATACGGTTTACGGCAAGCATACCTATGCGATCGGGTCGAACGAGGCGTCCGCCCGGATGTCCGGCATCAATGTCGAACGGCATCTGATGCTGGTTTATGTGATTGCAGCGTTACTCGCGGGCCTTGCCGGACTTGTCCTGACCGCGCGTGCGCAGACGGCGCAGCCGGTTTTCGGCACGATGAACGAGTTGGACGCCATCGCCATGGCGGTGATCGGCGGTGTTTCGCTCTCAGGTGGCCGCGGAAGCATTCTCGGCACGGCGCTCGGCATGCTGATTTTCGGCGTGATTTTCTCGGGCTTCATCTTCCTGTCGGTGGATGCCTATTACCAGAACATGGTGAAGGGTGCGATCATTGTGGGAGCGGTTGCGCTCGACCAATGGCGCCAGAAACGCCAGGCAATGGAGGCTTGATCATGTCGGACATTATTCTGAAGACAGAAGGCCTCACCAAGCATTATGGCGGTGTGCACGCGCTTGAGAGTGTCGATTTCGAGCTGCGGACGGGCGAGCATGTCGCGATTATGGGCGATAACGGGGCGGGTAAATCGACCTTCGTGCGGCAGATCACCGGCGTGGAGCAGCGCACGCGCGGGCGGATCGTGTTTCAGGGCGAGGATGTGAATTTCAAAGGCCCGCTCGATGCGCGCGAGGCGGGTATCGAGACGGTGTTCCAAAATCTCGCACTGGCGGATGATCTCGACGTGCCTTCCAATCTTTTTCTGGGCCGCGAAAAAATCCTCGTCAAGCTCGGGCCGTTCTCGATCCTCGACTTCAAGGGAATGAGGGCGGCGACCGACGCGGCGCTGAAGCGTACGGCGGTGAAAATCCCCAATCTCGGCAATCCGATCCGCAATATGTCGGGCGGGCAGCGGCAATGCGTAGCGATTGCCCGAACGGCCACTTTTGCGTCAAAGCTGATCATCATGGACGAGCCGACGGCGGCGCTCGGCGTGCAGGAAACGCGACAGGTCGAAAACATCATCCGCCAGTTGAAAGCCAATGGCGAGCCGATGATCCTGATTTCGCACAATATGCGGCAGGTGTTTGATCTCGTGGACAGGATTGTTGTGTTTCGGCGCGGGCGAATTGTGGCCAATCTGAACAAATCAGAGACGAGCGGCGAGGATGTTGTGTCCTATATCACCGGCGCAAAAACGGGCGCGGAATATGCCGGAGCGGCTTGAGCGGCTTGGCGAGAGGTGGGTTCATCGTAGCTCGTCAAGTGACTTTAGAAATTCAAGTCCGGACGCGAGGATGGTGGCTTCATCCGCCTGAAAGCCGAAGACTTGGGCTTCATATTCAACCGAATACGCGCCGGTATAGCCTGACCGGCCGAGGGCGCTGACGAGGCCTTGGAAATCGATATCGCCGCTTCCCAAGGGCGGGAAGGCAAAATCGGGGAAGCGTCCGCTGCCGTCCTTCATGTGCATATGGTTGATCCGGTCGGCATAGGCATCGATAACGCGCATCGGGTTCTCGCCCTGCACGATCAAATGGCTGGGATCGAAATTCACCTTGAAATCGACGCCGGGCAAATCGCGGATCAGGCGGCCATAATCATCCGCCTGATGGAACTGATGGCCGGCAATGGCCTCGATGCCCAAAGCGACACCCTTGCGACGCGCATAGTCGGTTGTGCGGGCGACGGCATCGGCGAACCAGCGCCAGTTCTCCGTTGATGACCCGTCGGCGCTTTGCGGGCCTGACAGGATATGAACGATGGAGGTGCCGAGATCGACCGCAAGGTCGGTGCAGCCATTGACGAAGGTGATGGCGGCTTCCCGGTGTGCCTTGTCGCCCGACAGCATGAAGATGTGGGCACCAACGCCGATGATCTCGATGTCGAGGAATTTTGCAGTTTCGACGAGGGCGAGGCGATCCTCGCGAGGGGTCGCGGGCGTGACGTGGGGCGGTGCCCAGGGCAAGGTCTCGGCGTTGAATTCAATGGCGGCATAGCCTGCCTCGGCCGCCATCGAGATCACCTCTGTTGCGGAACGATCCGGCAGGCCGACGCTATGAAAACAGGAGATCATGCGATGTCCTCACGCATAGGTGGGAAGGATGAAGGGGGCGGCATCGGCGAGTGGCAAATCAATCCAGCCTTTCGATTGCACCGAGAGGTAGGCGGCCTGAACGACTTCCTGTGCGCGCAATCCGTCATGACCTGAAATCTCGACCGGATGCTCGCCGCGAATGGCGCCGCAGAAACTTTTCAACTGCTCCTCATAGGGACTGATGCGCGGCGGCTTGAGCGTGATCCATCCGCCCTCGAAGCCTTTCCACCATGCATCGGGATAATGCGCCTCGCGCAGGATATCGGGCAGATCCTTCATGCTTTTCTCGGTGTAGATGGCGAGTGGTGATGAATTATGCGGATTGATGGATTCGGTGGCGAGATGGATTGTGCCTTCGGTGCCATAAAGGTCCGTGCCGTCGCCAATATTGGGAGAATAACGGTTGGAGGCCAGCGAGCCTCTGGCGCCGTTCTGGAAACGGGTCAGCAGGAACACATTGTCATCAACCTTCTCGTCCATCACGCTATGAGCAAGCTCGGCGACGACGCCGGAGAAATCGCCGACAAGGTGACGGGCAAGATCGATGCGGTGGATAGTGAGATCAATGATTGTTCCGCCGCCCGATTGCGCGAGATCATACCGATAACGGGTCATGGCGGGATAGGCGGTGTATTTTTCAGAATAGATCGAGCGCATCTGGTGGACTTTGCCGATAAACCCGGCGTCGATCAGCGTTTTGGCGATTTTCACCTGTGTCCAGAAGCGTTGGTTGAACCCGACCTGCAAGACGGTTTTCGCCTGCCCGGCTGCGGCAATCATCGCGCGGCATTCGGTGATGGTGATGGCGAGTGGCTTTTCGCACAGGACGTGTTTGCCATGATTTGCCGCCGCAATCGCGCCTTCCGCATGAAACCTGTTCGGCGTTGCGACGATGACGGCGTCAACACCGCCTGTCTCCAGCATTTGATCGAGATTGTCGAAGGCTTTGCCGCCGAAATCGCGGGTGATCGCCTCGGCGCGGGCGAGGTCGGTATCGAAGACGGCGGCGAGAGTGGCCTCATTCGAGCGGTTGATAACGGGGCCGTGGCTGAGGCGCATGATCGCGCCGGCACCAATGAGCCCGATCCGGATCTGCGGTTTTGTGATTTGTGCCATCGCCCTCGCCCACCCTACCTCGTTGCTCGAGTTTAGGCATGCGGGGGTGGAAGCGTCAATGAAGGAGGGATGTGCCGAAGATAATCATTAACTGGTCGTGAGAGAGAACATCACCCAAACCGAGAGATGATCATAGTACTTGATCCTCGACGATCTGGCGCTGTAATTCTCTTTCCAGTTCCTTGGCGCTTCGTCGAATAATTCGGCCATTATCGCGAACG
>CAMCXA010000004.1 GCA_945883115.1 Alsobacter soli | reverse complement strand
CTTCCGATCATCAACACGTGGAACCCCATGCGATAAAGGAAAATAAGGTTCAATTCGACGCATCTGCGCGTCCGAAAGCCAAATCAAATCACCCATCTCGATGCCCTCCCAGATACGGAAGTGAATCAGATAATCGCCTGTTTGTGAATCCCTTTAACGGGTCCTGAGCCTAGCTTCGGCAAACTGAGAAGTGGCTTTTTGTTTGTAATGATTCTGCATCGGAGAGATTTTCATTTCAAAACTGCGGCTTTTATTTTGGTCTATGCCATGGCGAAAAATGCCGAGGACGCCGAATTATGATGTTTGTTTTATTGGTAGTGATTATCTGGGCAATTGCTGCATGGCTGACCAGTGTAATCATGTGCTTAAAAACAGGATCATGGAAGGTTTTGATCGCTGGTGCGATTTTCTTTCCTGTAGCTTGCATTCATGGAACCGGAATTTGGTTTGGTGCCTTCAACTCTAAAAATCAGATTAGCCATAGTTAGTTGGTTGGTTCGTTCGGGCTATTATCGGATTTAAAAGGTAAAATTCTTTTTGCTGCGCTTACAATTTTTTGAGTAGTTTTACTGGCTGGTGATCCGTGAACCCTTTTCTCAACATGCTGTAGCGGCGTTTCATGGAAACGCTCAGTCAAAGACTCGAACAATTTCTTTTCAAGCGCCTTATCGATATTTTTCGCCTCGCGTCGGTAACCCTCATATGCTTTTGCGGCGGCTGCTTTGAAGTGGTAGTCTTCTGCCATCCTAAAATTGTATCCGATTTGCTTGGATGCTACCCACGCTAGCCAAATTAGGCCCCCAATAGAAATTACTGAGTTTAATGACCTCAAAAGTATGTAGTAAAAATTTAGATTATTCATATCAGTCGGGACATCGTTGCCCGAAAATTGCTTGTAAAAAATGATACACACCGCAACTGCAAGTGAAACAATTAGTAATGCCGCCCACCATTTCATAGTTTTGCGGAGTTCAATAGCGCTGGCTTCAAACGATTGCGCTAACCCAGCAGTGGTTGCTACTTTCATCGCTTCAGAAGCTTGGGCAATTAGGGATTTTGAATCATTATTTAATCGAATTATGCCATCTTTAGTATTATTTATAAATTTATTTATATTATCAAATTCTTTGTTCGAATCGTTTAATACACTAGTATAATTTTCTATAAAAATTTGTGTCGATTTTGAAAAATCGTCTTTTTCTTTTTTAATCAAATCTAATAATGATTTTATATTTTTTTCATCCTCAGAAAGTCTTTCGATAATTTCATTTAATGAACTTGCTTTATCATTTAGTAAACCTACTGTTTTGATGCCCCCATCAATAGCATAAATTTTTTCGGATATTTTTTCAATTTCCGGTTCATAAATCGATATCTTTTTGCTCAACACTTTTGCTTGCTGGGATATCTTTTTAGGATCAATATTTGAATCTATTCCAAAAAAATATCCAAAATTGGGCTCCAGTTGTTGACGCATAATCATTATTGTTGAAATAAATGAGTTTATGACGTTCGCGTTGCCACCGTTTTTCAGTGGCTCTATTTGTGTCGAATATATGTGCTCCAATCTAATTATACATGTATCGACCAATTCCTTTAATTCTTGAGGATAATCGGATCGTTTGTACAAACGAATATCTAAAGAAAATCGAAATAAAAAATTGGCTAAATCTATTCTACTGATTGAAGGACACGACGGATCATTGATCGAATAAAGTACGTCAGCGCCCAGATGCTGCTCTAGTGCCTTACCTATTTCTTCAAGTTTTTCACAATATTTTATGATTTCTTCTGACATAAAATTTTTGTCAACCAAATTTTTTAGTAATGAACTCTTTTAAAAAAATAAAATTTTTGAGTCAACTACGAAAATTTTAAAACATAATAATTTTATACTTAAAAATTTTTAGAAAAAATTGAACCAAAATGTTTTTCTCAACGTAAGATACTGAAAAAGAATTTCAAAACAACCATCCGCGCTCAATCCGGCTAAAGGTTGCTAACACCACAACTGACAAACGCAACAATGCGTTCGCCCCCCTACCCCCTCGTCCCGAAAATCGCGCTGCCGAGGCGCACATGGGTTGCGCCCATCTGGATTGCGGCCTCGAAGTCGCCGCTCATGCCCATCGACAGCGTTGTGATTCCGTGCCGCGCCGCAATCATCCCCAGCAGCGCGAAATGCGGGGAGGGCGGGTCCTCCGCCGGGGGGATGCACATCAGGCCTTCAATCGGCAATCCCCATTCTGTCCGGCAGGCGTCGAGAAACGCATCCGCCTCGCGCGGGCTCACCCCGGCCTTTTGCGGCTCGTCGCCGGTATTGATCTGGACATAGAGTTTCGGCCGTTTGCTGCCGCGCGCGAATTCCGCCGCCAGCGCTTCCGCGAGCGAGCGGCGGTCCACCGTCTCGATCACGTCGAACAGCGCAACCGCCTCCCGCGCCTTGTTCGATTGCAACGGCCCGATCAGGTGCAGCTCCACACCGGGAAACGCCTGGCGGAGGGCGGGCCATTTCGCCTTCGCCTCCTGCACCCTGTTTTCCCCGAAGACGCGTTGGCCGGCCTCGAGCACGGGGCGGATGCCGTCTTCCGCGATTGTCTTCGACACCGCCACCAGCGTTACGGAGCGGGCAACGCGCCCCGCATCCGCTTCCGCGCGGCGGATCGCCGAAAGCACGTTCTGATAGGCCGGGAGGATTTCTTGAGCGGTCGACATGGGCATTTTGTTTCCAATTGGGTCTGTTCCGGTCCAACAGGGCAGTTTTACCGGTCCAACGGGGCCGTTGAACCAGTCCAACAGCGCCGTTTTACCGCTTTCCGTACCATATAAATTGGTACTGCAAAACATTGACCATTTTGCACAATCGTGGCCTAGTCCATCCGAATCGCGCAAACAAGCTATGCGCCAAAACTGTCAACCCGAGCTGAAACAGTAGAATAGTCCAATGAAATCAGAGCGTTACAACGCCCGAGCGACCGAACAGAAATGGCAAAAAATCTGGGAGGAGAAGCGTCTCTTCGAAACCCCGAACGAGGACCCCCGCCCCAAGTACTACGTCCTGGAAATGTTCCCCTACCCCTCCGGCCGAATCCACATGGGCCACGTCCGGAATTACGCCATGGGAGACGTCGTCGCAAGATACAAAAGAGCAAAGGGTTTCAATGTGTTACACCCTATGGGGTGGGACGCGTTCGGCATGCCGGCAGAGAACGCCGCCATGGCCAACAAGACCCATCCGGCCACCTGGACCTACGCCAATATCGCCGCCATGCGCGCCCAGCTGAAGTCCATGGGCCTCTCCCTCGACTGGAAACGCGAAATCGCCACCTGCGATCCCTCCTATTACCGCCATCAGCAGCGCATGTTCCTCGATTTCCTCAAGGCTGATCTCGTCACCAGAAAGACCGCGAAGGTCAATTGGGATCCGGTCGACCATACCGTTCTCGCAAACGAGCAGGTCATTGAAGGCCGCGGCTGGCGCTCCGGCGCCCTTGTCGAACAGCGCGAGCTGACCCAGTGGTTTTTCAAAATTTCCGATATGGCTCAAGAGCTTAACGATGCCCTTGAGACCTTGGATCGCTGGCCCGAAAAAGTCCGCCTCATGCAGCGCAACTGGATCGGGCGGTCGGAAGGCCTGATGATCCGCTTCGCGCTCGATGCTGCGGCCGCTCCAAAAGGCATGAACGAACTCGAGATTTATACAACCCGCCCCGACACCTTGTTTGGTGCCAAATTCATGGCCGTCGCCCCCGATCACCCGCTCGCCGCTGCCGCAGCCGCCAATAATCCGGCACTCCAGGACTTTATCGCGGAATGCCGTCGCACCGGCACTGCCCAAGAAGCCATTGATAAAGCTGAGAAAAAAGGGTTCGATACCGGCATCCGCGCCATTCACCCGCTTGACCCGACATGGACTTTGCCGGTCTACGTCGCAAACTTCATCCTGATGGACTATGGCACCGGCGCCATTTTCGGCTGCCCGGCCCACGACCAGCGCGATCTTGATTTCGTCAACGCCTACGGCCTCGGCGTAACCCCCGTTGTTTGCCCTAGCGACGTGGAAAAATCCACGTTTTCAATTACTTACGAAGCATATGATGGCGACGGCGTACTGATCAATTCACGCTTCCTCGACGGCATGACCATTCCCGAAGCCAAAGAGGAAGTCTCAAAACGTCTCGAATCCGCACAGTTCGATGGCCGCCCCGTCGGAAAACGAAAAATCAATTTCAAACTCCGCGATTGGGGCATCTCCCGTCAGCGCTATTGGGGTTGCCCGATTCCGATCATTCATTGTGAAAAATGCGGCACTGTACCGGTTCCGGTCGCGGATCTCCCCGTCAAATTGCCGGATGATGTCACTTTTGACCAGCCCGGCAACCCGCTCGATCGTCACCCGACATGGAAAAATGTCGCCTGTCCCTCCTGCAACGCTCCCGCGCGGCGCGAGACCGACACGATGGACACTTTCGTCGATTCGTCTTGGTATTTCGCCCGCTTCACCAACCCGTGGGATGAGAACGCGCCAACCCAACCCGCCCATGTCAATCATTGGCTGCCGGTTGATCAGTATATTGGCGGCATCGAACACGCCATTTTGCATCTGCTTTACTCACGCTTCTTCACCCGTGCCATGAAAAAGGTCGGCCATTTGAACGTCAGTGAACCTTTTGCGGGCCTGTTTACACAGGGTATGGTCGTTCACGAGACCTATCGAACCGCTGACGGAAACTGGGTTTCACCGGCGGAAGTGGAGGTCCGGAGTGAAGGCTCTGATCGAAAAGCCTTTCTTCTCGGCACAAGTGCACCGGTGAGCATCGGTTCGATCGAGAAAATGTCGAAATCGAAACGGAATACCATTGATCCCGATGACATCATCGTTACCTACGGCGCCGATACTGCCCGTTGGTTCATGTTGTCTGACTCTCCTCCGGAACGCGATGTTATCTGGACAGAAGAAGGCGTTCAGGGTGCCGCGCGGTTTGTTCAGCGTATTTGGCGCCTTGTCGATGACCTCACCGATTTTAAAGCGGCAACAGGCGCCCATGATGCTGGGGCTGTAGACGCCGTCATAACGATCAGAAAAGCCGCTCACAGGGCCGTTCTGCGAACCGAAGAAGACGTCGAGCGGCTAAGGTTCAACCGCTGTGTAGCCCATGCCTATGAGCTTGCAAACGCTCTGCAGGCAGAGTTTGCGGTAAAAAAGGGCAAGCCTCTCAGCGAAGAGTGGGTCGCTGCTATGCGAGAAGCACTTGTATTCCTCCTGCAAATCATCGCGCCAATGATGCCGCATCTGGTGGAGGAATGCTGGAAGACACTTGGTTTTACGCAACTGATCGCGGAAACACCATGGCCGAAAGCTGACGCATCTCTGATCGTCGAAAGCGATATCACAATACCGGTACAGATTAATGGAAAGCGGCGCGGAGATCTTACAATAAGCCGAACAGCGACCGTTCCACAGGTAGAAGCTGCCGTGCTGGAGCTTGATTTCGTAAAAAGCGCGGTTGGTGAAGCATCTGTTAAAAAAATCGTTGTGGTCCCCAACAGGATCGTCAATCTCGTAGTTTAGCAATAGGGCCGTGATTCCATGCTGGAAATTGATCGGTTTTCCGTCTATCTGACGGCCCTATGATGGAAGATACAATATTTGCCCTGGCAAGCGGTTATGGTCGGGCAGCGATTCAAATACTGCGGCTGAGCGGGCCGAAGACGCGCGAGATCATACAATCAGGAGCGGAGCAGTTACCTGCTCCCCGTTCGGCTAAATTAGTGACTCTCAAAAATCAGGCGGGGGACATTGTAGACCGCGGCCTATTGCTTTGGTTCCCCGGTCCTCACAGTTTCACGGGAGAAGATTGCGCCGAATTTCAACTTCATGGCGGAGCGGCAATCACCGATGCGGTTTTTCATTGGCTCAAATGCTTTGAAGCGTGCCGTCTCGCCGCCGCGGGAGAATTTACGCGCCGTGCCATCCAAAACGGAAAAATGTCACTTGTTGAAGCCGAAGGCTTAATTGATCTGATTGATGCAGAAACCGATGTCCAAAGGCGACAGGCGCTCGATCAAACGCTGGGAGGTCTAAGCACCCATATTGAACAGTGGCGGAGCCAACTTTTGGATGTTCTGATGCTGGTTGAAGCGCTCATCGATTTTTCTGATGAAGCCGATGTAAATCCGGCTATTTTCAATCAAATAGAAAATCAGTTACGAGCACTTCAAAAGGAATTCGCCTCGGCTATCCAGAAAGCCACGCGCGGAGAACAAATTCGTGAGGGCTTCCGTGTTCTGCTTGCAGGAGCACCAAATGCTGGAAAATCCACGCTTCTGAACGCGCTGGCAGAACGCGATGTTGCAATCGTCTCAGCCATTCCCGGAACCACGCGAGATGTCATCGAGGTCAAACTCGACCTGAAAGGTTATCCTGTCATTATTCTTGATACGGCAGGCGTCCACAAGACGCTGGATATCATTGAGCAGGAAGGGATTCGAAGGACACTACGGGAAGCTGATCGCGCCGACCTCATTCTCTGGCTGGAACCGGTCCAGAATGGCGTGTCCCCTTTGCCGGATGAATTTGAGCCGTTTCATGATAAAGTCATCCGGGTTGGTACAAAAGTGGATCAATCGAATGTCTTATCGAGCGGTCTGAATGTTTCGGCAATAAACGGAAGCGGAATCGACATTTTGTTGGATCACATTTTACACCGCTTCATACAGGGTTCCGAAACAACGTTTCGGGAAAATGCTGTTCTGACCCGCGCTCGCCACTGCAACGAAGTAGAAATCG
This sequence comes from Alsobacter soli, assembly GCA_945883115.1. Taxonomy (GTDB): domain Bacteria; phylum Pseudomonadota; class Alphaproteobacteria; order Rhizobiales; family Beijerinckiaceae; genus CAIUPE01. The sequence goes on along the minus strand of CAMCXA010000004.1, from coordinate 67,568 downwards.
CGCTTGTGTCGGTTGAAGATGCATTAGCCAGCACGAGCAGTAGCAATATAGAATTTATTGCAGAACATATCCGTTTGGCGCTAAAAGCAATTGGCCGCATCACGCACTCGGTCGGCTCTGAAGAAGTGCTAGATCGGCTGTTTGCTGGATTTTGCATCGGTAAATAGTGCCGAACAAAGAAGGTGTTTCACGTGAAACCTGAAAATCAATCAGCAGGACAATCGGATTCGTTCGATGTTGTCGTTGTGGGCGGTGGCCATGCTGGCACGGAAGCCGCTGCTGCCGCCGCGCGTCTTGGCGCGAGAACGGCCCTGATTACACTCGATTTTGCCTCGATAGGGGCAATGTCTTGCAACCCTGCTATTGGTGGACTTGGAAAAGGTCATCTCGTTCGGGAAATTGATGCTTTTGACGGTCTCATGGCACGGGCAGCAGACGCCGCAGGAATACAGTTCCGCGTTCTGAACAGGAGCAAAGGCCCTGCCGTCCGCGGTCCGCGGGCACAGGCTGACAGAACTCTCTATAAAAAGGCCATCCAGTCTTTTCTGTTGGACGAGGAAAATCTGACCATCATCGAAGGCATGGCAAACAAGATCGTTTTCTCGAACGAGAAGAGCCATGTAACGGGCATCGAACTCGCGAACGGAAAAATTATCGGTGCAGGCTCGGTGGTTCTCACAACCGGCACATTTCTCAATGGGTTGATACATATCGGAAAGACCCGGATACCTGCCGGGAGAATCGGCGAAGCCCCGGCGATAGCACTTTCGGAATCGCTTTCTGGTTTGGGTTTCACGCTAGGCCGCCTCAAAACCGGTACACCGCCGCGCTTGGACGGCAAGACCATCGACTGGAACGCACTTGATATGCAAGCCGGTGACGAGCCGCCAGAACCATTCTCCATGTTGACAAAATCGATCACGACGCGGCAAATCTCATGCGGTATCACCCATACCACCGAAAAAGGCCACCAGCTTATCCGAGATAATTTGGAACATGCCCCAATCTATTCCGGTCAAATCGCAGGGCGCGGGCCGCGCTATTGCCCGTCAATTGAAGATAAGGTTGTTCGTTTCGCTGATCGCACAAGCCATCAGATTTTCCTGGAGCCCGAGGGACTTGACGTCGATACGGTCTATCCGAATGGGATATCCACCTCGCTGCCGGAAGAATTGCAACGCGCTTTCCTCAAAACCATCCCGGGACTGGAGAACGCAACAATACTGCAGCCCGGATACGCCATCGAATATGATTACATCGATCCACGGGCACTGAAGCCCACGCTCGAGACCAAACGAACCAATGGGCTGTTTCTCGCTGGTCAAATCAACGGAACAACCGGCTATGAAGAGGCCGCAGCCCAGGGCCTGATGGCCGGCATCAATGCCGCTCGTGCAGCCTCGGGTCTCGACGGAGTCGTTCTCGACCGGGCAGAAGCCTATATCGGCGTCATGATCGATGACCTCGTGACCCACGGCGTCTCCGAGCCTTACCGGATGTTTACCTCGCGGGCCGAATACCGCCTCAGCTTGCGGTCCGACAATGCCGATGAACGATTGACCCCAAAGGCTATCAGTCTTAGAGCCGTTCGCTCGCCGCGAGCCGACTTGTTCCAGAACCGTATTAGCGTGCTAACAACCGCTCGACAGCGGCTAAAAACGTTGAGCCTGACCCCAAGCGCCGCTAGCACCCTCGGCTTGCGCCTCAACCAGGACGGCATTCGACGCTCGGCATTCGAGATCTTGTCGTATCCCGATCAATCACTCGCGTCACTCGGTTGTCTATGGCCAGAGCTAGCTGACTTGCCATCTTGGTCAATTGATCGCCTGGAAAACGATGCACGCTATTCCGTCTATCTCGAACGCCAAAGCCGTGAAATCGAGAGCTTCCGACACGCCGAGAGCATATCTATTCCGAGCGGTATCCATTATGAAGAGATTTCCGGGCTTTCCGGCGAGCTCAGGAGCAAACTCTCGGCCATTCGGCCTACGACACTCGGTCAGGCCGGCCGGATCGAGGGTATAACGCCTGCGGCATTAACGCTTCTTTCTGCTCACGCCAAATCTCGCCGTAAGCCAACCGCGCCCGAGAAGTCCGCCCTGTGACAAGTCACCATCGATCTAATGAGGCCGCGCTTGCAGAGGACCGCTCCTCTGTTCTCGAACTCCTCAATGTTTCACGTGAAACCCTCGAGCGCTTCGATACTTTCGTGTCCATGCTGCTGAAATGGCAGACAATTAAAAATCTTGTGGCCCCCTCGACCCTTTCAAGCATCTGGACCCGACATATACTCGATAGCGCGCAAATCTTTCCGCTCTTCCCAGATGCCAAAATTTGGGTCGATATGGGATCAGGCGCCGGTTTTCCGGGCATCGTTTTGGCGATCCTTTCCGCAAATACACAGCAAGCCGAAATCCACCTAATCGAGAGCAACGCGCGAAAAGCAAGCTTCCTGCGTGAAGTCGCGCGCGCCCTCAATCTTCCGGCCATTATTCATAATCAGCGTGTCGAAGCTGCCGCGCCTTTTCTGCCAGCCGCTTGTGACTGTGTCACGGCCCGCGCGCTCGCTCCGCTTCATGATCTACTCACTTTTCAACATCGCTTTCTTAAGTTTTCCTGTCCATCCGCATTTCTCAAGGGACAAGATATAGAAGAAGAATTGACCTTTGCCGCTAAATATTGGAATATCGAGCTCGATGTAGTACCTAGCGTGACAAACTCGGACGGGCAGATCGTCCTTATCCGGCGCGCGACGCCGAAGGCCAAAGACCAGTAAAGAGGATGAATTCACATGTCGGTAATCGACGCTATCCCATCTATCAAATTGAGCAGAAGCGGAAGTCGGCCTAGAATCCTTGCTCTGGCAAATCAAAAGGGCGGCGTCGGGAAGACTACAACTGCCATCAATCTTGGTACTGCTTTGGCAGCAATCGGTGAGCGTGTCTTGATTATTGACCTCGACCCTCAAGGTAATGCGTCGACAGGCCTCGGTATTGAACAATCCGCCCGAAAAGTGTCCACCTATGATGTTCTAGCCGATGGTGCGCCCCTTGAAACCGCGATCCTCGAAACTGCTGTCCCCGGCATGGCGATCGCTCCTTCGACGTTGGATCTCCTCGGTCTTGAACTCGAAATCGCTACAGATCGCGAACGGACATTCCGCCTGCGAAAGGCCATCAGCGCACTTCACACTAGCCAGATCACGAATAGTGTTGATGCCTTTACGTATATCCTCATTGATTGTCCTCCTTCCCTCAATCTGATCACCATCAACGCCATGGCAGCCGCCGACGCCGTTGTTGTTCCGCTCCAGTGTGAATTTTTCGCTTTGGAAGGACTCGGTCAGCTCCTGAAAACGGTCGATCAGGTTCGACAGGCCCTTAACCCGAACTTATTGATCCACGGCGTTGTCCTGACAATGTTTGATTCCCGGAACAATCTCTGCTCGCAGGTCGTCGCAGACGTACGATCCTTCATGGGCGCCAAGGTTTATGATACAATCATCCCGCGTAACGTCCGCGTGTCCGAAGCTCCTTCCTACGGAAAGCCTGTTTTGCTCTATGATTTCAAATCGACCGGGGCACAAGCCTATCTCCGCCTGGCGTCCGAAGTCATTCAGCGCGAACGCTCATTGCTGGCCGCCTGATCACCAACGGATATCAATAAATGACTGAAGAACCCACCCGTTCACGCCTGGGGCGCGGCCTCGCCGCTCTCATCGGAGATGTCGGAGAGCCGACAATACCGCTCGAACGTCCAAATGCTGCTCGAACAGTTCCCACCGAATTCCTGCGTCCTAACCCGAAAAACCCCCGAAAAGCCTTCGATGACGCAGAACTCGAGAATCTGGCAAATTCCATCCGCGAGAAGGGCATCCTCCAGCCTATTCTTGTTCGTGCCTTGCCCCGCCTTGCGGATGTCTACGAAATCATTGCTGGCGAACGCCGATGGCGGGCAGCTCAACGCGCCGGCTTGCACGACGTTCCCATCCTGATTATCGAAGCTGACGACCGCGAAGCCCTTGAGCTTGCAATCATCGAAAACGTCCAGCGCGCCGACCTCAATCCGATCGAGGAATCTGCTGGCTATGAACGTCTAATCGAAGAATTTACCTATACTCAGGCTGATCTTGGCAAAATTATCGGTAAAAGCCGAAGCCATATCGCCAATACGTTACGGCTGCTGAAGCTTCCCGCGAGCATCAAAGACAAACTGGTCAGCGGAGAAATCACTTCCGGACACGCCCGCGCTTTGCTCTCGGTCACCGATCCCGAATCGGCTGCGCGTCGTATCGTCCAAGAGGGTTTGACCGTTCGCGATATCGAACGTATGGCACAGGCCGATCAGTCAGCCCTACCCAAAGCTAAAAGCACATCACGCACCGCCCCTGAAAAAGACGCCGATACTTTAGGGCTCGAAAAAATCCTTGAGGATCTCCTCGGCATGACAGTCTTGATCTCCCACAGCGATCGCGGCGGAGAAATCAAAATAAAATACCGCACGATCGAGCAGCTCGAAGCCGTTTGCCGTCGCCTCCAGAACTAATTCTGTCGATCTCGAGTTCGCCGCGCCGCGACCGCTATCGTCAAAAACGTCCGGGACAGAGCCGTTCTATTGTTGATTTTCGAGTTTCGAAGCAAATTTTGCCCATCTCCCAGCAATCCAATGGCATTCTCCAGTGCGTCTATCGTCCAACGTGCCAATTGTTGGCGAAATACGGCCTGCCGTTTATAAAAAATGCGGGAATCCCGCTCTATATCGGCCACCGACCGCCCCGCCTCCTGTTGAAACCGCGCATTTCGAAGTAAAACCGCATGACGCAGTGCGCTAGACAATAAATAGTCCGGCGCCTGGTTTTCCTGCAGCGCACGCTCCAAAGCGTGGTCAGCCTCTGCTGGATTTCCCGAAAAGACGTGATCAATGATTTGATCTACCAGTAACGCCGAACTGTCGGCGATAATCGCATCGATATCCGATGATTCAATCTGTGCCTTTCCAGCGGCATAGAGTGAGAGCTTTTCAATCTCCTGCCGAGTCAAAAGTCGATCGGACCCGAGCAAACCTGTCAGTTCGGTCTTCGCATCCGCCGAAATCTTCTGCCCACGTTCGCGCAATATCCCGTCGATCAACGCAGGCAGATCACGTTGCTCGTCGCCATAACACGGCAAGGCCACCCCGAAATCAGCGCGTTCTACGGCGACCCGCACCGCACTCTTGTTTGATAAATCGCCTGCCTCGATCAATAGCAAATTAGGTGCCCGTCGTTCGAGCAAACCGTTGAAAGCAGCAATTTGTGCCTTGCTACCCATCCGCAACCGAACGAGTTTCGCGCTTCCAAAAAGGCCGATTGTGTTTAACTCTTCGGCTATTCTACCCGCATCAAAACCTGCCTCATCCGCATCAAGCCGCGTGACGCTGAACGGGTCGGTCGCATCCTTGACCAGAAAGCGCGCCAGTTTGTGGCACCGCTCTGATACAAGTCCCGCATCTGGGCCGTAAACCAGGAATATCGAATATTTGTCGCCCGGTTGGTTCACGAAACGGTCAACGTCGCCGCTCTTCAGCATCGCCATTGCAGCGCTCCCGCTATGCCTTCGTCACCAGATATGCCCCTATCCGAGACTGGATAATATCAGACAACGCCTTCGCCACCCGAATTCGTGCATCCCGATTTGCCCGTAAAGCTGCAAATCGTTGACTGAGTCGGTCGATTGCCGCCGAAGCAACAGCCGTTCCCTCAAACACCTTCCGCCCCATCATATCTTCAAGATGATACGTCGCTTTCACTTGAAGCGATGCAGCTTCCGCACGGCCCGAGCTTGAATTGACCGCCGCCGCTGCCACGTTTTCCACCAGAGTGACACGAATCCTGTAAAGACTCGGGCCAGCCGGATTGCCGCCATTAAAGGCAAACCGCAATTCTTCTTCTAGGTAATGCCCTGTTAACTCCGGAATCGGCGCAACATCAACCGAAGACAGTTTCGCCCGTGTCGAGCCACCGCCAAATGCCGAGCCATGCAGGGGTTGAAAACATCCCGCGAGTAATAGCCCGACCCCGATGACGCTCAAAACTGTCCTGATGACCCTCATTCAGATCCTCATGTGTTCATTGATTCGAAGAAATCAGCGTTACTCTTGGTTTGCCGTAATTTGTCGATCAGGAACTCGATAGCGTCGACCGTACCCATCGGGTTCAAAATCCGGCGCAAGACATACATTTTCTTGAGCACATCCGGTGGCACCAACAACTCTTCTTTCCGCGTGCCTGAACGGGTAATATCCAGCGACGGGAAGACACGTTTGTCCGATACCTTGCGATCAAGGATGATCTCGGAGTTACCTGTGCCCTTGAACTCTTCAAAAATCACTTCATCCATGCGGCTTCCTGTATCGATCAACGCCGTTGCAATGATCGTAAGCGAGCCGCCTTCTTCGATATTTCGTGCCGCGCCAAAAAACCGCTTTGGCCGTTGCAGAGCATTGGCATCAACGCCGCCCGTCAGAACCTTGCCGGACGATGGTACAACTGTATTGTATGCACGTCCCAATCGCGTAATCGAATCAAGAAGAATAACAACGTCACGACCATGTTCGACGAGGCGTTTAGCCTTTTCGATCACCATTTCAGCTACTTGAACGTGCCGCGCCGCCGGTTCGTCAAAAGTGGACGACACGACTTCCCCTTTTACCGACCGCTGCATATCGGTGACCTCTTCTGGCCGCTCGTCGATCAGCAGAACGATCAGATAACATTCCGGATGATTTGTGGTGATCGATTGCGCAATATTTTGCAGCAAAACAGTTTTACCCGTTCTGGGAGGAGCCACGATCAAGCCGCGTTGCCCCTTGCCGATGGGTGAAACAATATCGATAACACGCGACGAAAAATCCTTCCGCGTCGGGTCTTCGATTTCCAGCTTGAGACGCTCATTCGGATAGAGCGGCGTCAAATTATCGAAATTGACCTTGTGTCGCGATTTCTCCGGGTCTTCAAAATTGATCGTATTGACCTTCAAGAGCGCGAAATAGCGTTCACCTTCTTTCGGGCTTCTAATTTGACCTTCCACCGTATCACCGGTCCGTAGTCCGAATTTTCTGATCTGGGAGGGGGAGACATAAATATCATCAGGACCAGCGAGATAATTTGAATCCGATGAGCGAAGAAAACCGAAACCATCCGGAAGAAGTTCGACAACACCCTCGCCAACAATCTCGACCTCGTTTGTCGCCAGCTGCTTCAAAATCGCAAACATCAATTCCTGTTTACGCATTGTACCAGCGTTTTCGACCTGAAGTTCTTCCGCAACACTGATCAGTTCGGTCGGTGACTTGGCCTTGAGATCTTTTAGTTTCATTTCACGCATTGAAGTTTCCTGAGAGCAATCCTTCTTGCAGACGGTATGGTCCATCCATTTGGGACGATTAGCGGCTTGCAAAAGAATAATTTATTGAGCCAGCTCGGTCAGCTATGAGGGGATCACAACAAAAACAACGCACCGACGACCCATTGTGATCATTGAATACCTGAAAAAACGTTCCGTTACAAGCGACCCAGACGTCAAAAAGGCTTGATGATGACCAGAATCACAATCCCGATCATCAACACTGTCGGTACTTCGTTCATGATCCTGAAAAAACGTTGGGAATGAATATTTTGGTCATTCTGGAAATGACGTGTCCAACGGGCGAACATAACATGGCAAAAGGTCAATAAAAGTAACAAGGTCAGTTTTCCGTGAAACCAGCCTGCTTGAAACCAGTTTGCTGAAATGGCCATCCAAAGCCCGATGAACCACGTCACAACCATGGCAGGATTGATGATAAAACGTAATAATCTTCGTTCCATCACCTTGAAAACTTCCGATGACTCAGATCCGACAGCACTTGCCGCATGATAGACGAAAAGGCGGGGCAGATAGAGCATCCCGGCCATCCACGCGATGACTGAAATAATATGCAAAGCCTTTAGCCAGTCATAAAGCATCGTCTTATCCCCGAATGCGACGTATCATCATCTCGACATGATCAATCGGCGTCTCCGGCACAATGCCATGACCAAGGTTGAAAATATAGGGGCCACGATCAAACGAAGCCAAGATATGATCGACACTCCTTTTGAGCGCGTCCCCACCAGCAACCAATGCAAGCGGGTCAAGATTACCCTGAATAGGCTTAAGCGATTGGATTTCCTGTGCCGCCCAACGACAGTCAACAGTCCAGTCAAGGCCGATCACGGTAGCACTTGTCTCGGTCGCCACACGTTTATTACCCAGACCGGACCCTCGCGCGAAAACCAGAATTGGTGCATCGGGAATCGATAATCGAACACCGTCTATAATTCTTTGTATCGGTTCCAATGACCATTTCTTGAACAATTCTGGCGGTAAAGCACCCGCAAAACTCTCGAAGATCTGCACAGCATTAACGCCAGATTGAAATTGTCGAACGAGATAATCAATGGAGCTTTTAACGACCAGATTGATCAAATGCTCCAAAAACATCGGATCACGATAGGCGGCTATCCGGAGAGGTGCGAGTTCCGGAGTACTCTTACCCGCCACCATATAGCTTGCAACGGTCCAGGGAGCCCCGCAGAAGCCAAGCAGAGCCGTTTGAGGCGCAAGGCTTGCTCTAACCTGCTTGATAGCCTCAAAGACAGGTTCCAGATGATTGAGATCGATTTTTGGATTTAGTCGATCAAGATCATGTTGGTTGGTAACCGGAGTAAGCCGCGGCCCTTCACCTTCCAGAAACTCAACTTTTTGACCCAAAGCATCTGGAACGACCAAAATATCGGAAAAAAGAATAGCGGCATCAAATCCGAATCGTTTGATCGGTTGAAGCGTTGCCTCAACAGCCAGAGCTGGTGTGTAACAAAATTCCAGAAAAGATCGTGTTTGGGCGCGTAATGCCCGATATTCGGGAAGATAACGTCCTGCTTGTCGCATCATCCAAATCGGAGGTTTATCTGTCTTGATCCCTTTAATGGTTTCCATAAAGAGATTTTTGGGCTTCAAATCGTTTTGCACTTCTAAAAACCTATAAGAGAGATTCTCTTTTTATTATGTAGCTGGGTAGGGATTATGACTCATGAATCGTTCTGCACAGTTTTTCCACCGTAGATTAACGATCTTCAAAAATACATAGCCATCGGGATGAGCATCGAAAAACCGGAATAGCACTGCATTTTTATCAATCTGATGATGTGCTAAGACAACCAGCATTCGGGAAATCACTCCACCTTAAAATAGTTATGCCCGTTCTTCCTAAAAGACATGATCAAACTTATCCCGCCCGGGAAGCATGTGAACGAAAATGAAACCTAAGGCGCACAACTTGAACCCGAATGGCGTTAGATTGAAAAAATGACCGACTTATCCCCTCTTATGCTCAGGCTTACGGTTTAAGGATTCCGACTTGAATAGGCGTTTTTTTCATCTTTATCTGGTATCTGACTCCACAGGTGAAACCCTCATCGCGGTGAGCCGTGCTGCGGCCGCCCAATACGCCAGCATGTCGGCCATCGAACATATTTATCCGCTTGTTCGGACACCCCAGCAACTGGACAAGATCCTCAATGAACTTGAATCAGCACCGGGCATTGTTCTGTATACGCTTGTTGACCATGATCTGGCACACAGACTTGAAACAGCCTGCCAGGAATCAGGCTGTCCGTGTTTGTCGATCCTCGATCCGGTTCTAAATATGTTTCAAGCCTATCTGGGAACGACCTCTTCCCTTCGGCCCGGCGCCCAGCACGTTCTGGATGCCGACTATTTCAAGCGCATTGACGCGCTGAATTACACAATGATGCATGATGACGGCCAGATGACCGACGATATGGAGCTTGCCGATATCGTTCTGGTTGGCATCAGCCGGACATCAAAAACCCCTACCAGTATTTACCTCGCCAATCGTGGCTTCAAAACAGGCAATATACCGCTTGTTCCCGGCATTTCCGTTCCCCCACAATTGGAGAGACTAAAAAACCCGCTTGTTGTCGGTCTTGTCGCGAGCCCCGAACGTATCGGTCAGATCCGCCAAAACCGCCTTCTTGCTTTGAATGCGGATGAAGACTCGCCCTATATTGATCGAACCGCGATCGCCGAGGAGCTCGCTTTCTCCCGCAAGCTCTGTCTTCGCAATAACTGGCCCATGATCGATGTCACCCGGCGCTCGATCGAGGAAACTGCTGCCGCCGTGATCGACCTGTATCGTTCCCGGCAATCCGGCCAGGGTTTTGAATAATGAGAAGCATTTCGTTCTGGCGCGCGGCTGATCCGCTCATTCTTGCCTCGAAAAGCACTATCCGCATCACCTTGCTCCGTCAGGCGGGCCTGCCTGTCATTCCTATTTCTGCCGACATTGATGAACGAACCATGTCCGCCCATTTCGAAAATAGTTCCGATCTCGGAACAGAAATCGCAAAACACCTCGCCCGTGAAAAAGCGCTCGCCGTCAGCAAACTTCATCCGGATCACTATGTCATCGGTGCCGATCAAACACTCGCGCTTGGCAATCAATTGCTGCATAAACCCGGTACACGCGACGAAGCGCACGAGCAGCTCCAAAACCTTTCCAGTAAAACCCATATCCTGACGTCCGCCGCAACCTTGGTCCGCAATGGCGAAACAATCTGCTCGGCAAGCGATCAGGCCCGTCTTGCCATGCGCGCTTTGACCGACGCGGAAATCCGGCATTATCTTGAGGCTGCGGGAGATGATGCACTCGCCAGCGTCGGATCCTATCAGCTGGAAGGCCTCGGCATTCATCTCTTCGAGCGGATCGAAGGTGACTATTTTACGATTTTGGGGCTGCCCCTGTTGTTCTTACTTCAGGAATTGCGCGCAAAGGGATTGGTAGCACTATGAATACCGGAACAATTCTCCGCGCCGGCGTTGTCGGCCACCCTGTCAAACATTCCCGCTCTCCGATTATTCACGGTTATTGGCTTGAACAATTCGGGATAAACGGCCGTTATGACCGTTACGACGTCAAGCCGGAAGATTTCTCGCACTTCGTCAAAACCCTGTCCGAACAAGGCCTTCAGGGCGTCAATGTCACGATCCCGCACAAGGAGGCTGCCTTTCTCGCCCTTGACGAGGCGACCGACCGGGCGAGACGCCTCAAAGCCGCCAATACCCTCTGGTTCGAGAATGGCAAGCTCTGGGGTGACAATACCGATAGTATCGGCTTCCTTGCCAATCTTGATCAGGGTCATCCGGGTTGGGATATAAATGCGAAAAGTGCCCTCATTCTCGGTGCTGGCGGAGCGGCCCGCGCGATCATCGCCGGCTTGCAGGAGCGGAACATCGAAAAGATCACCATCGTCAATCGCACACGGGAGCGCGCCGAAGAATTGGCTCTGATGAGCGGCGGTCAAGTCGCAGTTGCCGAATGGTCCAAGCTCTCTTTTCAACTTGAAAGCGCCGATCTTGTTGTCAACACCACCTCTCTCGGAATGTCAGGGCAGCCCGATCTTGATCTTTCTCTCGATCCATTGGGCAAAAATGCCTTGGTCACCGATATCGTCTATGTTCCGCTTGAAACAAATCTGCTCAAACAAGCCAGATTGCGGGGAAACCCTGTGGTCGACGGTCTCGGAATGCTGCTTCATCAGGCTGTGCCAGGCTTCGAGCACTGGTTCGGAAAACGCCCCGTTGTGACCGATGAATTGAGATATCTTGTGGAAGATCACATTACGGGCATCCGCGCATGACTTTCATACTCGGCCTGACAGGGTCAATTGGCATGGGGAAATCAACAACCGCGCAGCTATTCCGGCAGCGCGGCGTTCCTGTTTACGACGCGGATCAGGTTGTTCACGATCTTTATCGAAAAGAAGCGGTTCCTCTGGTCGCCAAGCTCTTTCCGGCCGCTGTCAAGGACGGCATGATTGATCGTGTAGCTCTTGGTAAAATCGTTTTTGGAAATCCGGACGCCCTGCGCCAGCTTGAAGCAATTATTCACCCCTTGGTTCATCGAGCCGAAACAGAATTTGTCGTGCAAGCCCGCGAAAGCGCTGCCCCGCTGATCATTCTCGATATTCCCTTGTTGCTTGAAAAAAACCGTGAGGGACGTTGCGACGCGGTAATTGTTGTTTCAACAGATTTTTCTGAACAAAAGCGGCGCGTCATGAGCCGACCTGATATGACGGAGGAAAAATTTAACCAGATTCTCGAACGGCAAGTGCCGGATGACCTGAAAAGAAAGCATGCTCACTTTGTGATCGAGACAGGGCGCGGAATTGAGGATGCTGATCGTCAGGTCGCCGCCATCATCAAGATGTTCAATGGTCGTCGAGGACGATTTATGGCTGGAGGGGTTTGAATGGCGCGCGAAATTGTTTTCGATACGGAAACAACCGGTCTCAACCCGCTGGGTGGTGATCGCATCGTCGAGATCGGCTGCGTTGAAATCGATAACTCGATATCAACCGGCAAAGTTTTTCACGCCTATATGAATCCTGAGCGTGATATGCCGGAAGGAGCCTTTCGCGTTCACGGGCTTTCAGCAGAATTTCTCGCCGATAAGCCGCTTTTTTCGGTGATTGCCGAAGATTTATTGAATTTTATTGGTGATTCGCGCCTTATTGCTCACAATGCGTCTTTTGATATGGGATTTTTGAACGCGGAATTGACGCGTTCGGGCCACGTGGCAATCGGTCAGGAACGCGTCGTGGATACGCTGGTCATCGCCCGGCGTAAACATCCTTATGCGTCGAATAGTCTCGATGCTTTGTGTCAGCGCTATAATATCGACACGAGCCGACGCATCAAACACGGAGCCCTTCTCGACGCCGAGTTGTTGGCAGAGGTCTACAGCGAGCTTCTTGGTGGACGACAAACGACACTCGGCCTAGTCGAGAATGGCCAGGTCGAAGACAGCATCATCGCCCCGGATCAAAGTTACGGAAATGCGCACAAAAGGCCTGTTGAACTTCCAGCCCGCCTGTTGGCAGCGGAACAGAAATCCCATGAGGCTTTCATCGCCGAACTCGGCACAGACAGCGTGTGGCGGAAATATATCAGGGCCGCTGGCGGCGATTCCTGATGAGAATCAAGCTGTACCGGTCTCGTTACCTTGCGCCTGAACTTGCGCAACCCGTTGCCGATACAGAGCGGCAAAGTCGATCGGATCAATGAAAAGCGGCGGAAATCCGCCATTACGCACAGCGTCTGCAACAATTTGTCGTGCAAAAGGGAACAATAAGCGCGGGCATTCGATCATCACAATCGCCTGAAGCGCGTCGGCAGGCACATTCTGGACCCTGAAAATGCCTGAATACACCAGATCGAAACTGAACATGATATCGGGCGCCTCGCCGCTTTTGCCGTTAAGAACAAGATCGATCTCGAAGTCGGTATCGGACAATTTTCGTGCGTTGACGTTTACCGAGATACCAATATTGGGCTGTTCGGAGCGTGGGGACAAAGACGCTGGCGCATTTGGATTTTCGAAAGACAAATCTTTGATATACTGCGCGATCGCGTTCAGTGTCGGTATCTTGACCTCGGCCTGATGGCTGCCGTTTGCTTCATTTGTCATAGGAGTGTCCAATCTCTTGCCAAGTAAATAGGTCGCTGGAAGTAATGCAAAATTGATTTGCCGGGATGATGAGCGGGTATCATGAACGCCTCAACTTCTCAAGTTCTACAGCGCCTCTTGATTAACCTCTTCTCTTTCCTTTAAACCAATACCATATTGCAACCGATCAGGTTGATAGTGCGGACCTCGATGTAAAGGTAGGATCATGCAGGACGGTATGGATTTCTCGATTATTGTTTTTATTATTCTCGCGGCTTTCGTGGGGTGGCGGCTTTATAATGTTCTCGGAACTCGGCCTGACCGTGAAGCGCCGCGTACGCTGACAAAGAAGATTAAGCTTCCTGGAGCTCAGGCCGAGCCGGAAGATAACGTCATCTCCTTAGGTGATCATTCGAAAGGCGCGGAACATGATATTTCCGAACCGGCTGAGCCAATAAATCGCTGGAAAGGCGTAGCCGAGAGCGATACGCCATTGGCTGCAGCACTCGATTCATTGAACAACGCCGAGCGTGGTTTTGACGCTAAAGCCTTTATTGAAGGCGCCAAACTCGCTTATGAATCGATTGTTCTTGGCTTCGCTGCCGGTGATCGGCAGATGCTGAAATCTCTCTTGTCGCGTGATGTGTTTGAAAGCTTTGTCTCCGCCATCGCCGAGCGCGAGAAAAAGGGTGAAACAGTCGAAACAACTTTTGTCTCGTTGGACAATGCGACCATTCAGGACGTTCATCTCAAAGGCAAAATCGCGAATATCTCCGTTGAATTTGTTTCGAAACTGATAACCGCAACCAAGGACAAGGACGGCGCGGTCATCGAAGGCTCACGGGAAAAAGTCGCCGATGTGACCTATATTTGGACATTCTCCCGGGAAGTTGGCAGTAAAGATCCAAGTTGGAGATTGGTCGCAACGGAAGCGGCTGATTAATCACGGAAGAAACCCATGGAGCTCTTGTCCGCTTCGGCTTATTTGGAGCGGACATCATTCCGCGATCTTGAATCATGGCATGCGGATGATCACGCCGCAGCCTTCGCCTGTTTTCTTGAGACAGCTGAAGCGGCATTATCAAATCTGACACCATTGCGGCCCGCGCAACCGATTTTTGATGGCTTGTTAGAGGTCTTTCGCGCCGCCCAGACCATTGATCAGACCAATAGTGAAGCTGCGAGACTTTATTTCGAGACATTTTTTGAACCCTTTCATGTAAAGCCACGCGAGGGTCAGGGCTTTCTGACCGGCTATTACGAACCTGAAATTCGAGGGTCACTCTCTCAAAGTCGCGAGTTTCCGACGCCGGTCTTGAAACGACCCGACGATCTTGTGTCTTTTCACCACCAAACGCCACCGCCGCCTTTGGCTCCCGATCTTTCAGCCGCGCGGCAAACATCGAACGGCCTCGTACCCTATTTCGACCGCGCCGCCATTGAGGACGGCGCTTTAACGGAAAAGAAGCTCGAAATTCTCTATCTTCCCGATCCCATCGAGCTGTTTTTTGCGCAGGTCCAGGGATCGGCGCGGGTTCGCTTGCCCGATGGCAGTTCGATGCGCCTTACTTATGCGGGAAGAAACGGCCATCCCTATACCACAATCGGCAAGGTAGTCGTCGCCGAAGGACATATCGCCCTTGCCGATCTGACGCTTGAGCGGTTCAAGGCATGGCTAAAAAGCAATCCTGATCACGCGCGTCGGATCATGCGTCTGAATAAATCCTATATTTTTTTCGAGCTGTCGCCATGCGGAAACGCCGAAGCGGGTCCGATTGGTGCTGCCTCTGTTCCTCTTCGCGCCCATCGGTCGATCGCGATTGATCGCTCGATGTGGTGTTATGGCCTGCCGTTTTTCATCCGTGCGCAATTGCCCGAGACGGATGGAAAAATCAAAGATTTTGAGCGATTAATGATCGCGCAGGATACCGGATCAGCTATTTTGGGGCCTGCACGGGCCGATTTGTTTTTCGGTTCAGGTGACGAAGCCGGTCGTCAGGCAGGATTGATCCGCCATAAAGGTGATTTTTTTGTGCTGTTGCCGAGGGTCTTGTGAGTAGTGGATCGGGGAGGCGAAGACGTGTGTTGACCGCGGAAGAGGCCCGCCTGTGGTCCACTGTGGTTCGCAAAATAAAGCCGATTGCGGAAAGTCCGGCCGATAGCGGTGCAATTGTGGTCGCAGGTCAAAAACCGGCTGCTCAATCGACCGAGAAAAAGAAACCAACCAAACCCGTAAAATCGCTTTCTCCTGAAAAGTTAGCTCCGCCATTGCTTCCGTCAGCCCCTGTCGCGAAAAAAGCGCCGCAAGTTCCGTTTGCGCCGTTGGAGCGGCAATTGCGGCGCGGTCTCTCGCGCGGATCCAGTTCCGTTGACGCGACGATTGACCTGCACGGAATGCGGCAATCCGAGGCCCATGAAAGATTGCGCAGCTTTATCCTGAAAGCACAGCGGGACGGGTTGAAAGTCGTTTTGGTTGTCACCGGCAAGGGCAATCTGGCTGATCATGATCCGTCTTTTGATCAGCGTGGCGTCTTGCGCCGTAATTTGCCGCTCTGGCTTCGAATGCCCGATTTGAGACCGGCAATTATCGGATTTGAAGAGGCCAGTCGCCAACACGGCGGATCTGGCGCTTTTTATGTCCGAATCCGGAAGCCGAATGGTGATCGGAGCACATTATGACCCCTTTTGGCGAACGGCTTCGTACCTTGCGAGAAGAGCGCGGCATTTTGTTAAAGGATATGGCCGCGGACCTTGGCGTTTCAGCAACCTATCTGTCGGCCCTCGAACATGGTCGCCGCAGCAAGCCGAATTGGAGCTTTGTTCAGCGGGTGATCCATTATTTCAATATTATCTGGGATGAAGCGGATGAATTACAGCGGCTTGCCGATCTTTCCAACCCGCGGATCGTCGTTGAAACAGCTGGCCTCTCGCAAAAAGCCACCCTGCTTGCCAATTTGTTGTCCCGTACCATCGGGGAATTATCCGATGCCGAGCTGGACGCTCATGTGACATTGCTCGAATTGGCTCGCAAACGAACGCGGTCTTGACGCCTTGGCCCCGCGCTGTCAGAGCATCATCACATTTGAAAACTGGAAGAAATAGTATGAAAAATGCACGCTACGATGTTTTGGGTATCGGTAATGCGATCGTTGATGTGATTGCCCGGACTGAAGATGACTTCCTCATCTCGAACAACCTTGCAAAAGGGTCGATGCGTTTGATCGACGAGCCCGAAGCCGAGCGGCTTTACGAAGCAATGGGCCCGGCCACGATCATTTCCGGCGGCTCCGCTAGCAACACCGTTGCCGGCGTTGTCTCTTTGGGGGGAACAGCTGCATTCATCGGAAAAATCCGCCAAGACTCGGTCGGCGCGCTTTTCACACATGATATCCGCGCCATCGGCGTGACCTTCGACACACCGCAGTCGCTGGAGGGCCCTGCGACCGCCCGTAGCTTCATTCTGGTGACGCCTGACGGCGAACGCACCATGAATACGTTTCTCGGTGCCTGTCAGGGCCTTGGACCGGATGATATCGACGCTGAAACGGTTGCCTCTGCCAATATCACCTATCTGGAAGGGTATTTGTGGGACCCGGCGGAAGCTAAGATCGCCTTTCGGAAGGCCGCCGCCTTGGCCCACCAGAATGAGCGCCGCGTCGCCATCACGCTGTCAGATAGTTTTTGCGTCGATCGCTACCGCGACGAATTCCGCGATCTTCTCCGCACGCGACAGGTTGATATCCTGTTCGCCAATGAGCACGAGCTGAAAAGCCTCTATGCAACATCGGACTTTGACTCAGCGGTCGCCGCTTTGAGGGAAGAGGGCGCGCTCGGCGTCGTCACCCGTTCCGAACAGGGCTCGCTTGTGGTCACTCCTGATGCGATCAAGGCCGTTCCGGCAGGCAGCATCGAGAAGCTCGTGGATACAACGGGCGCGGGCGACCTTTACGCTGCCGGCTTCCTGTTCGGCCTCGCTCGCGGGATCGATCATGAAACTTGCGCGCGCCTCGGCGGTCTGGCGGCAGCTGAAATCATCCAGCATATCGGTGCCCGCCCCGAAACCTCCCTGTCCGAGCACGTTCGGCAAAGCGGAATCATGATCTCGGAGTTAGTCTAGCGCACTTAAAGCTTTCGGAGCGCAACCTGTTTGATCTGGTGATTGCCGCCCTTCGTCAAAACAAGGTCGGCACGTGCACGCGTCGGCAGGATATTCTCTTCAAGATTGGGCAGATTGATCCCGTTCCACAGCGAGAGCGCAATCTCGGTTGCTTCCTTGTCTGAAATATCCGCATATTTTCGGAAATAGGATAATGGGTCCCGGAACGCCGTTTCCCGCAACCGCATAAACCGGCTCACATACCAGTTTTCCAGATCATCCTCATTGGCATCGAGATAGATCGAAAAGTCGAAAAAATCCGACACAAACGGCAGTGGATTCGCCGTCTTCGGCTGATGGCTTGGCAGGAGTACATTCAACCCTTCGACAATCAGAATATCGGGCCGGTCAATCTCGATATGCTCCCCGGGCACGACATCATACACAAGATGCGAATAGACCGGCGCTTCGACGTGCCGCTTCCCGGCTTTCACATCTGACAAAAACCGGATCAGCGCCATCGTGTCGTAGCTTTCGGGGAACCCCTTGCGGCTCATCAACCCCTGCGCCTCTAGCTCCGCATTCGCGAGCAGAAACCCGTCCGTCGTGACGAGCTCAACCTTCGGCGTATTCGGCCAGCGCGAGAGCAGCGCCTTGAGAACGCGGGCAGATGTCGATTTCCCAGCGCTCACCGAACCCGCCAGCCCGATCACATAGGGCACCTTGCCATCCGGCTCCGCGAGCAGAAACCGCTGCGTCGCCTTGAACAATCCCTGCGTCGCCGCAACATAAAGCGATAACAGACGCGACAGCGGCAGATAAATCGCCACCACTTCCTCAAGCGAAATCGGGTCATTCAGCGATTGCAGCTTCACGAGATCATCGCCGGTCAGCGTCATCGGCGTATCTGCACGCAACGCCGCCCATTCCGCCCGCGAAAAAATCCGGTACGGCGAGAGATCGTCGTCTAATCCGGTCGTCCGTCCGTCAAAAATCATCGAAAGTCTCGCTATGCTCTTGGGCCGTGCGTCAGCTTTGCGGCCGCGCCGCCTTTTCTTCAAGTCCCGACTGCGCCGTCCGCCGCGCCAACTCGCCCATCACCTCGTCGAGTGGCACATTCGACGCTTTCAACACAACCAAGAGATGAAAAAGCAGATCCGCCGCTTCATTCCTGATCGCTTCGGCATCGCCCTCGACCGCCGCGATCACCGTTTCAACCGCCTCTTCGCCCATTTTCCGCGCGCAATAGGAGCGCCCGCGCGCCAGCAACTTCGCCGTATAAGAGTGTTCCACTGACGCCGATGCCCGCGCCGCAATCAGTTCTTCAAGGTCTGAGAGAGAAAATGCTGTCATGTCTCGATCCTCATCGGCAATCCGGCATCACGCATTTTCGCTTTTGCCTCGCCAATCGTGAATTCGCCAAAATGGAAGATCGACGCCGCCAGAACAGCACTCGCATGCCCCTCCTTGATCCCGGCGACCAAATGTTCAAGCGTCCCGACGCCCCCTGAAGCGATGACCGGTACAGAAACCGAATCCGCAATCGCCCGCGTCAACGCGATGTCATACCCGATTTTCGTCCCGTCACGATCCATCGATGTCAGCAAAATCTCGCCAGCCCCCAAAACCGCGACGTCCCGCGCATAGGCACACGCATCAATCCCGGTCGCGCGCCGTCCGCCATGGGTGAATACTTCCCAGCGGTCGGGCTCCCCCTCCACGGATACTTTCTTGGCATCCACCGCGACCACAATGCATTGCGTGCCGAATTTCTCCGCCGCCCGCCGCACAAAATCCCGGTCCTGCACCGCCGCCGTCATGATCGACACCTTGTCGGCTCCGGCCAATAGCAACGCCCTGATATCTTCCACCGTGCGCACGCCGCCGCCCACCGTGAGCGGCATGAAACACGCCTCCGCCGTCCGGCGCACAACATCCAGCAAGATACCGCGATCCTCATGGCTGGCCGTAATGTCGAGAAAGCACAATTCGTCCGCACCCGCCGCGTCATACGCAATCGCCGCTTCCACCGGATCGCCCGCATCAACCAGATTGACGAACTGCACCCCTTTGACAACCCGCCCGTCCTTGACGTCGAGGCACGGGATCACACGCGCTTTAAGCATGAACCGCCCCCTTTGCCCGCGCCGCCGCAATCAGGGCCAACGCCTCTGAAGGGTCAAGACGGCCATCATACAGCGCCCGGCCCGAGATCGCTCCCTCGAGAACCGCACAATCCGGCTCAAGCAACCGTCTCACGTCCTCGATCGATGCCAATCCGCCAGATGCGATCACCGGGATCGAAAGCGCTCCCGCAAGCGCCAAGGTCGAGGCGATATTGAGCCCCTTCAGCAACCCGTCCCGCGCGATGTCGGTGTAAATAATCGCCGAAACACCCGCATCCTGAAACCGGAGGCCGAGTTCTTCCGCCGTGATGTTGGAGAGCCGCGCCCACCCGTCAACCGCCACCAACCCGTCACGCGCATCAATGCCCACCGCGATCCGCCCCGGAAAGGCACGTGCCGCTTCCCGCACAAAATCGGGGTCCCGCACCGCCGCCGTCCCGATAATCACGCGGGTAACGCCTTTTTCAAGCCAACCCGCCACCGTCTTCATATCGCGAATACCGCCGCCGAGCTGCGTCGGATTTTTTGTCGCCGCAATAATCCCGTCGACCGCTGTCGCATTCATCGGCTTTCCCGCAAAGGCGCCATCGAGATCGACAATATGCAACCAGGGGAACCCTATTCGCTCGAATTGCAACGCCTGATCCGCCGGATCATCATTGAAAACCGTCGCCTGCTCCATATCCCCCTGAATCAGACGTACACAGCGGCCTTCCTTCAGGTCGATTGCCGGAAAAAGGATCATGGCTTCCACCTGAGAAAGTTTGCAATGAACGCCAGCCCGAGCCTCTGGCTCTTTTCAGGATGAAACTGGCTGCCGGCAATATTGTCCTGCGCGACAATCGCCGTAATCGGCCCGCCATAACTCGTTTCCGCCACCAGACTGTCAGGGTTTTTCACTGAAAAATGATATGAATGGACGAAATAGGCGTGCAAGCCGTTCACCCCCGTCGGAATATCCGCCAACAAGGCATGATCGTGCCTGATATCAAGCGTATTCCATCCCATATGCGGAATTTTCAACGCCGGATCATTCGGTTCGATGCGCTGTACGTCACCTTTGATCCAGTCGAGGCCAGCAGTTGTGAAGTGCTCGAGCCCGCGGCTGGCCAATAATTGCATGCCGACACAAATTCCGAGAAATGGCGTTCCTTTCTGGATGACACTCTCGTTCAAAACCTCGATGAGCCCAACAATTTTCGTGAGTCCTGCCTGACAATCGGCAAAAGCCCCGACTCCGGGCAATACGATCCGGTCAGCCTTCCGAATCAGATCCGGATCGGAAGTCAGTGAAATTGAGGCCGTGAGTCCCGATTCGTTCGCGGAACGTTCGAATGCCTTTTGGGCCGAGTGGAGATTGCCCGAGCCGTAATCGATAATCGCAACCTTCACCGGAATCCCCTGATATCCGGAAAGAGCCCGATCACCCCCGGCTCCCGCGTCGACTGGGACGAGGATGCGCTGAAAGGTTGCACAACGAGATTGCGTGGCCGTGCCGAGCGGTAATGATCATAAAAGCGGCGTTCCGCATCCTCAAGCGTTCCACCTTGAACAATACCGGCCAATTCAAAACCGCGCCGTTCAAGAGCAGCGCCCCACCATTCCCGACCGCAAATTCCAATGAAAAAGGCAATAAGTAGGCTTATTATGCCAGTCAGAGCGGGGTTGAGTGCGATATTTGTCGCGCCCGCAATCAAAAGACCTTCAAGAAGCGCGTAAACCAGAAGCCAACGCCAAATCCGCTTGTAGCCAAGCCAGAGCGGCGGAATCAAAAACGCACCCCAGGAAAACCGATCCTTGATGAAAATCGCGCGACCCATGATTTCCTGCGTCGTCATTTGTCCGCTGCTGGGGAGATAGACCGAATAAAGTGCCATGGGGGTTCCGCTCAGAGAGCGCCTTTGGTGGACGGAATACGGCCCTGCTCACGCGGGTCGATCGAGACGGCTTGACGAAGCGCTCGGGCCAGCCCCTTGAAGCAGCTTTCCGCAATATGGTGCGCATTCTCGCCGTAGAGTGTTTCGACATGAAGCGTAATGCCGGCATTGATGGCAAAGGCCTGAAACCATTCCCGAACCAGTTCTGTATCAAAATCACCGATTTTTTCCCGCGGAAACACGGTCTTGAACACGAGAAAAGGCCGCCCCGAAACATCAACAGCAACCCGCGTCAGCGTCTCGTCCATCGGCAATAGGCTATCCGCATAGCGGACAATGCCTTTTTTGTCGCCAATCGCTTGCTGGAACGCCTTTCCGAGCGCAATTCCGATATCTTCAACCGAGTGATGCTGGTCTACATGCAGATCGCCGGTGCACGACACGTCAAGATCAAACAAAGAATGTCGCGAAAATAGCGTCAACATATGGTCGAGAAACCCGATCCCGCTTGCAATCGTGCCAACGCCCTGCCCGTCGAGCGCAAGGCTAAGTTTGATCTGTGTTTCTGCCGTTTCGCGTTCTACTGAAGCCGACCGCATGAGACCTGTTCCCGCTTCGAAAATATTTGAACCCAACCTGTGATATCTTGACGCCTTCTAGCAATATCAGGCCCGTTGCGCCACAACGGATCGTCAACAAAGCAATTTTGTTGCAAAGTTTCTCTTTGCCCGCATTGACAAACATCTGTTTTAGGTCTGATCAAAAACATATCTGAAGCGAAAGAGAATTTGGACGCTGACATGAGCGATGACGAGAAGAGATGGCGCGCGACGACAATCCTGATGGTTCGGAAGGGCAATCGTGTCGTGATTGGCGGCGATGGACAGGTCAGCCTCGGCCAGACCGTGATGAAGTCGAATGCCCGGAAAGTTCGTCGGCTGGGCAAGGGCGAGGTCATTTCGGGCTTTGCAGGCGCCACCGCCGATGCTTTCACACTGTTTGAACGACTTGAATCGAAACTTGAACAATATCCCGGTCAATTGATGCGCGCCTGCGTCGAACTGGCGAAGGACTGGCGGACGGACAGGTATCTGCGCCGTCTTGAAGCGATGATGCTGGTCGCAGATCGGTCATCCGGGTTGATTTTATCAGGCACTGGCGACGTTCTGGAGCCGGAGGGCGATGTGATGGGCATCGGATCGGGCGGCGGCTATGCCTTGGCAGCCGCGCGCGCTCTGGTCGATATGGATTTGGATGCCGAAGCGATCGTTCGCAAAAGTCTGGGCATCGCAGCGGATATCTGTGTGTATACGAACCATTCCCTCACAATTGAATCGCTGGATGTGGACGAGCGAGGCGCTGAATGACCAATTTTTCCCCGCGTGAAATCGTTTCCGAGCTTGATCGCCATATTGTCGGTCAACATGATGCGAAGCGTGCCGTTGCCATCGCCTTGCGCAACCGGTGGAGACGGCTCCGTCTCGAAGGCGCGATGCGCGAGGAGGTTTTGCCAAAGAATATCCTCATGATTGGCCCCACAGGGTGCGGCAAGACAGAAATCTCCCGCCGTTTGGCGCGGTTGGCTGGCGCACCGTTCCTCAAGGTCGAGGCTACCAAATTCACGGAAGTCGGTTATGTCGGTCGTGATGTCGAGCAGATCATCCGCGATCTCTTGGAGATCGGCATTGCGCTGGTCAAAGACTCGAAGCGTAAGGAAGTAAAAGCACGCGCCGAACTCTCCGCCGAGGAACGCGTCCTTGATGCCCTCGTTGGCCCTTCGGCAAGTGCTGCAACCCGCGAGTCCTTCCGCAAAAAGCTCCGCGCCGGCGAATTGGCCAATAAGGAAATCGAAATCGAGGTCGCCGCCGGTTCATCGGGAATCCCGATGTTCGAATTGCCCGGAATGTCGGGCGCTATCGGTGCCGTCAATCTCGGGGACATTTTCGGCAAGGCGATGGGTCAACGCACCAAAACGAAAAAGATACTGGTCAAGGATGCCTATGGACCGCTTGTGACCGAGGAAAGCGACAAGCTTTTCGATCAGGAGCAGATTGTCGACGAGGCCATCCACGAAGTCGAGAACAATGGCATCGTGTTCCTCGACGAAATCGACAAGATTTGCGGTCGTGAAAATCGCGGTGGAGCAGACGTCTCCCGCGAAGGCGTCCAGCGTGATCTTCTTCCCCTGATCGAAGGAACATCGGTCTCCACCAAGCACGGTGCGGTAAAGACCGATCATATCCTCTTCATCGCTTCGGGCGCCTTCCATGTCTCGAAACCGTCCGATTTGCTGCCCGAGCTTCAGGGCCGCCTGCCGATCCGTGTTGAACTCTCTCCTCTGAAGGAAGAGGATTTCCGCCGGATATTGACAGAAACCGAGGCAAGCCTCGTCAAACAATCGATTGCCCTGATGGCAACCGAAGGCGTGACCCTTGTCTTCAAGCCCGATGCGATTGACGAGATTGCCAAAGTGGCTGTCAAAGTGAACTCGACCGTCGAAAATATCGGTGCGCGGCGGCTCCAAACCGTAATGGAGCGCATTCTCGACGACGTGTCCTTCACCGCGCCCGACCGGGACGGTGAAACGCTTGAGATTGACGGTGAGTATGTCCGGAAAAGTATCGGTGATCTGGCCAAGAATGCGGATTTGAGCAGATTTATTCTTTGAGCCACCGGGGCGATGGAAAACGAACAGGCTTGCAAGCCTGATAAACGATTGTCATAACGCGTCGTCTGGCGGGGGATTGGGTTGATGGCGAGTTTCAAGGAATTGGTGTTTTCCGGCGTTCAGCCGACCGGAAATCTGCATCTCGGTAATTATCTGGGCGCAATCACGAAATTCGTGGCGCTTCAGGAAAGCCATGACTGCATTTATTGTGTCGTGGATCTGCACGCCATCACGGTCCCGCAAGATCCGAAAGCGCTTACGGCAAACATTCGTGAAGTAACCGCCGCTTTCATCGCCTGCGGCATCGACCCGAAGAAGCACATCATCTTCAACCAGAGTCAGGTTCCTCAACACGCGGAATTGGCCTGGATTTTCAATTGCACGGCACGCCTCGGCTGGCTCAACCGGATGACGCAATTCAAGGAAAAAGCCGGCAAGGACCGCGAAAACGCATCCGTCGGCCTCTATGCCTATCCCGCCTTGATGGCCGCCGATATTCTTGTCTACCGCGCAACCCATGTTCCCGTCGGCGAAGATCAAAAGCAGCATCTCGAGCTTTCGCGGGATATTGCCCAGAAGTTTAACAATGATTTCGTCGACTCCATCGCCTATCACGGCTTTGGGGACGCCTTCTTCCCGTTGCCGGAGCCGCTCATTCAAGGCCCGGCAACACGAGTCATGAGCCTGCGCGACGGCACAAAGAAGATGTCCAAGTCCGACCCTTCTGATAATTCCCGGATCAACCTGACGGATGACGCCGATACCGTGGCCCAGAAGATCCGCCGGGCCAAAACAGACCCTGAACCTTTGCCCTCTGAAGAGGCGGGGCTGGAAGATCGCCCCGAGGCGGATAATCTGGTCGGCATCTTTGCCGCCCTGTCCGACATCGACAAGGAGAGCGTGCTGCGTGATTTCGGCGGGGGACAGTTCTCAACCTTCAAAGCGGCTCTGGTCGATTTGTCCGTCTCGAAGCTCGGCCCGATCGGTTCCGAGATGAAACGGCTTCAGTCCGATCCGGCGTCGATCGACGCGATCCTCGCGGACGGTTCGGCTCGTGCCGAGAAACTGGCGCGCAGGACGATGGACTCCGTTAAAGACATTCTCGGCTTCATCCGGAGCTAGATCATTCGGGGTTGGAAGTCTTCAGATTGGGGCAGGTTCGACTCCTGTCGACTGCCGGCGATCACCGATCAAATTCGTTACCAGTTCGTGTTGGACGGAAAAACCCCCTGTTTTACCGTCCAACACGACAAACGCTGCTTTGAATCGCAACGATAAAATTTCCAATATTGGAGTTAAATGTGTCCAGTGTTGGACCGCATTCCGACCCGAGGGTCTGGAATGCGGCCAATATTGATTTCATAGATCACAAGTATCTATAAATATTTTATGTTATCCGGCAAATGTATATGCCGTCTTCACGATAGTAAAGAATTCCTTCGCATAAGTACCCTGCTCACGGGAACCATAGCTAGACCCTTTTCTACCACCAAACGGTACATGATAATCTACGCCTGCTGTCGGAAGATTGACCATAACCATGCCCGCTTCCGAGTTTCTCTTGAAATGGGAAGCATATTTGAGGCTTGTCGTGCAAATGCCAGCCGACAACCCGAATTCTGTATCATTTGCTACAGAAAGTGCTTCATCATAGTCTTTAACACGAATGATTACTCCAACTGGTCCGAAAATTTCTTCGCGGGCAATCCTCATCGTGTTCGAAACTTCGGTGAATAGTGCAGGTTGCAAGTAAAAACCGGGTGTTTCACGATTCAATAGTTCACCACCCCAAACAAGTCTTGCACCTTCCTTTTGACCGATCCCGATATAGGAAAGATCCTGATCCAGCTGGTTTTGATCAACGACAGGGCCAATATTAGTTCCCGCCTTCAGCGCATTATCAACGCTCAACCCCTTAAGCCGGTCCGTGAGCGCCGCGACGAAGGCGTCATGGATTCCATCAGAAACAATTAAACGGGACGACGCCGTACAGCGCTGTCCTGTCGAAAAGAATGCACCGTTAACCGCTGATTCTACAGCGATTTTCAGGTCGGCATCGTCCAAAACAATGAGCGGGTTTTTGCCTCCCATTTCGAGCTGGATCTTCTTTATCGGCATCGAACGAATGGCAGCTTCCGCCACTTTGCGGCCCGTACCAACCGAGCCCGTAAACGTGATGGCGTTGACGTCCTTATGGTCGAGGATTGTCTGGCCGACTTCCGATCCACGGCCCATAACGAGGTTTAGAACTCCTTTGGGCAGGCCTGCACGGGCCAAAATATCAACCAAAGCCCATCCGCAACCGGGAACAAGATCCGCAGGCTTGAAGACGATTGTATTGCCATAAGCTAGCGCGGGAGCAATTTTCCAAGCAGGAATAGCAATAGGAAAGTTCCAAGGCGTAATCATTCCAATAACGCCGACAGCCTCGCGAGTTATTTCAATTCCAACTCCCGGGCGAATACTTGGAACCATTTCGCCATTTAATCTCAGCGCTTCGCCCGCAAAAAATGCAAATATTTGCCCCGCGCGGGTTGCTTCTCCAATACCTTCAGGAAGCGTTTTCCCTTCTTCACGAGAAAGAAGCCGGCCGAGTTCATCTTTGCGAGCTAAAATCTCGTCTGACGCTTTCTTTAAAATTTCATAACGCTCTTGGGGAGTTGTTCTCGACCAGCTGGCAAACGCGTGTTTTGCTGAAGTAATGGCTTCTTCGGTTTGAGCTTTCGTTGCTCGCGTATAATTGCCGATAATATCGTTTGTATCGGATGGATTGATATTGACAGTAACCGAATTGCCCTCGACCCATTCACCATTAATGTAGTTTTTGTATAGTTCGGTCATTTTATATTTTCCTGATCTATTGTTTTTAGAGTTACTGTATGAAAGACAACGCGCGAATATTAATCTAGATCAAACCCCGTTTCGCGAGATTTCGCATAAGATGTGAAGTACCAAACGTCCAAGGCGGGCAAGCATCAGTTGCTTTCATTCTGTTAATAAGACTGCCAAGCATCGGTGTTGATACTGTAACAATATCACCATCCTTGTGCGTGAAACCTTTTCCGGGAGCATCACGATCCTTGATGGGGGCGTACATTGTTCCTGTATACAGGATAGCCCCGTCAGGATACTGATGATGCTTATTCAGCATTTGGCCAGCCAGATCCGCAAGGTCGCGGCTGATCTTCGTGATTGATGAGGAGCCTTCAAGAGAAAACCCGTCCTCGCCATCAACACGAACAGTAACGACAGCTGAACGTAAGTCATCAAGTGAAAAAGTAGCGTCAAAGAAGCGGAAAAACGGCCCGACGCAAGCTGACGCATTATTATCTTTTGCTTTTCCAAGTAAAAGCGCAGATCGTCCTTCGACATCGCGCAGATTTACATCATTTCCTAACGTACCACCAACAATTTTTCCGGTAGATGCTACAATAAGTACGATTTCAGGTTCGGGATTATTCCAAGTCGACATGGGATGAATACCGGCGTCAGCCCCTGTCCCAACGGCCGCCATCGACGGTGCCTTCGTGAAAATCTCTGCATCAGGGCCAATTCCGACTTCCAGATACTGGCTCCAGGCGTTTTGGCTGATCAAAACGTCCTTCAATTTCATTGCTTCCGGCGAACCAGGCTTCAATTTCGACAAATCATCGCCAATTAGCGATGTAATTTCGCTTCTCAGTTTTGCCGCCGCCGCAAAATCGCCACGCGCCTTTTCTTCAATGACACGCTCAAGCATTGAAACGGCAAAGGTAACTCCTGCCGCTTTGATGACTTGCAGATCATTGGGAGCAATGAACCATGGTTTATCCGGATTTTGTTGATCCGCAGATGTATTCGCAAGAATAGTTTCCAATTTGCCAATATTTTCGCCCGAAGCAGCTCGGAGAGCACTAGCAGGGTCACTATCCTCACAAAGATCGCGCATTGTCGGAAATAATCGAGAAATATCAACAACACCCTCTGGTCGGATCGCAACGACCGACGGCCCGTTAACGTCTGGACGCCATACCCGCCCTGCAAGAGCGCCAAGCATCACATCTGCAGGAAGGGTAGTTCGGGTTTGAAGATCAATTTTGGGCATGTCGCTGTTTCTCAAACGATGTTGAAGCTAGGTAAAACCCTTGCCATGTTTTTCGGGTAAATCAAATCATGATGACACTACGTGGAACATTTTTTAGTAAAATGAACGTTCGGTTCTTATTGGCGAATGCCATCGATTGCGCTATCGATTAGTAATCACGCTCAGGATTGAGCAGATATCTGACCAAAATGAGCGGAGATAATCATGAACGCCCCTACCGGAAATGCTCCGAGAACGCTTCGGCTTAACGCCTCCGATAATGTTGTGACTGCGGTTGATCCCATTGACGCTGGTGCCGGAGCCTATGGTGCGACAGCGACAGTCCGTATTCCGCGGGGCCATAAAATGGCCATATCTGCGATAGCAGAGAAGGCTCCGATCGTAAAATTTGGTCAGATCATTGGTTTTGCGAGCAAAGCTATCGCTCCCGGTGAATGGGTCCACGAGCAAAATGTTGTCGTTCACGAATTCGAGCGAGACTATCGCTTTGCGGAAGATGCGCGAAAAGAAGATATCTTGCCGTTACACGAGCAAGCTACGTTTGAAGGCTTTCGTCGGGCTAATGGTTCTGTTGGTACACGAAACTACATCGCAATTCTAACTTCCGTGAATTGTTCGGCGACGGCAGCGCGATTTATGGCTGAGGAAATCAATCGCTCCGGTATCTTAAATGACTACCCGAACATTGATGGCGTAATTCCTCTCGTGCAGGGCGGCGGATGTGCGCTTGATGTTAAAGGCGAGGGCTATGAAATTCTGAAACGTACCCAATGGGGATACGCTACAAATCCAAACGTTGCAGGCGTCGTTATGGTGGGCCTGGGATGTGAAGGGTTTCAAATCAGTCGCTGGAAAGAGGCTTACAATATTTCAGAAAGCGAAACTTTCCACTCGATGACCATTCAGGAAGTCGGCGGGACGCGGAAAACAATTGCGGCGGGTGTTGAAGCGATTAAATCGATGTTGCCGATTGCTTCCAAGGCGAAGCGAGAGACAGTTCCGGCCTCCGAGCTTATGCTTGCTCTCCAATGTGGCGGGTCGGACGGCTATTCGGGTATCACAGCCAATCCCGCGCTTGGTGCTGCTGTTGACGAGTTGGTGCGGCATGGCGGAACGGCAATTTTGTCTGAAACGCCCGAGATTTTTGGCGCCGAGCATCTCTTGACCCGCCGAGCTGCAACCCGTGCGATTGGTGAAAAGCTCGTTCAACGAATTCATTGGTGGGAAGATTATACCAAGCGAAACAAGATGGCGATGAACAATAATCCGTCTCCGGGTAATAAGCTTGGCGGGTTGACGACCATTCTCGAAAAATCACTGGGCGCCGCTGCCAAGGGTGGAACGACGACCATGACTGGCGTTTATGAGTACGCGGAAAAGGTTGATACAAAAGGCTTTGTCTTTATGGATACTCCCGGCTACGACCCAGTCTCCGCAACCGGTCAGGTTGCTGGCGGGGCCAATATTCTTTGCTTCACGACCGGCCGCGGCTCTGCCTATGGGTGCAAGCCGACACCGTCGATCAAGCTTGCTACAAACTCGGAAATGTATCGTCGGATGACCGAGGATATGGATATCAACTGCGGTGACGTTCTTGATGGTGTTTCGATCGAAGACAAAGGCAAGGAAATCTTCTCAAAGATACTGGAAGTAGCATCCGGAGAACGATCAAAGTCGGAAGAACTCGGTTACGGAGACGCCGAATTTGTGCCGTGGGTTGTTGGCGCAACGATGTAACTAATCGGAGTGTGACCGAGGCGGTCTATTCAGACCGCCGCACGTTGGTTACGCACCAATCGTGCGCTTCAGAGCTTTGAAATGCTCTGTCGCTTGGAATTCGAGTACTTGCATCCATTGACGAGCAGTGTGTCGGCATTCTTTGTCGGGAATGATTTTCAACGGCCGTCCTGTAGACATCGCGTAGACTTGTTGACGGCAGGCGCGTTCTAGAAAATAGAGGTCGTCAAAGGCTACAGCTACGGACGGACCGCCAACCATAACGCCATGATTGGCAAGAAAAACAATGTCCGCATCACCACGATTTTTACCCTGTCCCGCAATGCGTTCGCCCTCTGACTCGTCAAGAGCAAATCCGCCAAACTCTTCCTCATATGCCGTCCGCCCAAAAAACCGGGCTGCAGTCTGATGGGCCATTTCAAGTCTGCCATTTTCAATCATAGTGATGCTTGTGGCAAACGGCATATGGGTATGCAGAATGCAAAGATGCTTCGGATTGGCGCGATGTCCGGAGATGTGAATATTGCGTGCGGTGGCTTCAACTTCTCCGTCACCTTCAATGACTGATCCCGAGCCATCAATCAGCAAAAGGCTTTCCGGGCGCATCTCGGACCAGTGAACTCCATAGGGATTGATGAGATAGCGCTCTGGTCCCTCAGGAAGGGCTACCGAAAAGTGATTGCAGATGCCTTCATTGAACTCATAGTGTGCGGCAAGCCTGAATGCTGCTGCAAGGTCGGATCTGAGGTCGGGTTGTAAAGGCATTGTATTACTTTCAAAAATATTCGGTCGTCTTGCTTGATATTTTGAGCGCCGACCGAATACCACGATTATATTTAGTTTCGCATGATTTAGCGTGGTGCCATTACCATGGTCATTTGCCGCCCTTCAAGTAAAGGCTCTGACTCGATCTTCGAAATATCGGCCATTTCTAACTTGACTCGATCAAGCAGTTTCATCCCGAGTTCTTGGTGGGCCATTTCCCGGCCTCGGAAACGAAGTGTGATCTTGACCTTATCTCCCTCATCGAAAAACCGGCGTACAGCTTTCATTTTGGTTTCATAATCATGATCATCAATGCCTGGTCGAAGCTTGATTTCCTTGATTTCAACCACTTTTTGCTTTTTTCGGGCTTCAGCGGCCTTCTTTTGTTCAAGAAAGCGGAAGCGACCGTAATCCAATATTTTACAGACGGGAGGTGTCGCATTGGGCACAATTTCAACGAGATCAAGGCCCGCTTGCTCCGCCAAATCTATCGCATCCGAAAACGAAACGATGCCCTGATTTGTGCCTGTGTCATCAATCAACTGAACTTCTCTAACGCCACGGATATCTCGGTTGGCGCGTGGCCCTTCCTTTACCGGAATGGGCGCTGCTCTCATAGGTCTGCGAATGGCTTTATTCTCCTCTAATCGGCGTTGGACGATTTCAAACGGAAATCCGTTCTTGGTCAATTCCGCGGCCAGTTTATCCCACGTATGAAATTACATAAACGGGCGCGATGTCAACAGATCACGCACCATTCTCGCTCATTTTATATTCTATCACAAATTGCAGCGTAAACATCCAGTGTATCTCCAACCATCCGCCCGAGCGAAAAGTGGGCCTCAACATGTTTTCGGGCGTTGTCGGCCAATGTTTCACGCGCATTCGGGCCTAAATTTATTGACTTTTCGAGTGCTTCTGCTAGTGTGATTGGGTCGTTTGCGGGAACGCGCCACCCGGTACGGAGCGCTTCAGGGTGTTCGGGGGTCGCCAACACCGTCTCTGGAACAGCTCCAAGATCGCTAACAATTACTGGGGTTCCCATGGCTTGCGCCTCAACGGCAGATCGACCAAAAGCCTCGGGCTCTGTCGAAGGCACGGCTACTGCCGCTGATATTGCAAAGGCTGCCGGCATGTCGGTGCAGTGGCCTGTTATTTTTATATGATTTTTGAGATCAAGTTCTCTGATGAGCGATTCGAGCTCGCGGACGTATTGTGTGCGTCCTTGGGGGTCGCCTGCAAGTATAACCATAATATCTGTCATGCCGCGATCAACTAATAATTTTGCGGCGCGAATTAGAACTTTTTGGCCTTTCCAATTCGTCAGACGTGCGGCGAGCAGAATGATGCGGCGATGACGATCAACGCCCCACTCCTCCCGCAAATGCTCGATCCGCGCAATATCAACCGAAGACGGAAGAAAATGCTTCAGATCCGTGCCGCGATGAATGACGACGATTTTCGAGGCAGCGAAGGGATGCAATTCGCGGATCAGAGATGCGGTGTAGAACGAATTCGCGATCACGACGTCGCCCCGCGCCATGACGGAGTTATAGAGGACTTTGACGCCCGAACGCCCGGCATAGCTGCCATGATAGGTGGTCACAAACGGAATATTTAGCAGTTTCGCGGTCATTAGCGCCGTCCAAGCCGGTGCCCGCGAGCGTGCATGGATGATATCGACGCCTTCTCGCAGGCAGATTCTTCGTAACCGCATCACATTCGCAAGAATACCGAATGGATTTTTTGTCGCTGCAGGAAAGGGGAGCCAGATTCCGCCCTTTGCTTGAAGTTCGGGGATTAGGCGACCGCCTTCGGTGGCCACAAGAGCTCTTGCCCCGCGGTTTGCCAAACCTTCAGCGATATCGACGGTGGTCCGCTCGGCTCCCCCCGCTTCAAGAGACGGAATAATTTGCAGGATCGTCCGATCAGCGAGATATCGGCTGGGTTGTTTGGCAAACGGAGATTCTATTGCTTTTTTCATCTCAAACCGGCTCTATTCGGACTCTTCTCGGATCGGTTTTATCGATTCGGGTGCCCTTATCACTGACTCAACGCTTGTAGCACTCTTTTGCTGCCAGGCGCGCATGTTTAGGAGCAACATGACTGATTTGCAATTTATTGAGCACGGAACTGGGCGAGCGAAAAGTCGAATTGCGGTGAAAGCATTCAAGGGAAAGGGTCCCCGAGTATTTTTCTTCGGGGGCTTTTATTCAAATATGGAGTCGACAAAGGCTTCAATTGTCGCGGAATGGGCGCAAAGACGCGGAAATTCCGTTGTTCGGTTTGATTATAGTGGCCATGGGCACTCCGAGCGACTTTTCGAGGAATGTACGCTTTCAGACTGGCTTGCCGACAGCATCGCCATGCTGAAGCATTTTGATGATCAACCAGCCATTCTTGTTGGTTCATCCATGGGTGCATGGCTTGCTCTGCTTGCAATCAAGGCGCTGGCACGGCAGGGGCTTAAAGCGCCAAAAGGCGCCATTCTGATTGCGCCTGCAACGGACTTTACCGAGCGGCTTCTTTGGGATCGTCTTGATATGGAGACCCGTAAAACCCTGCAAAAGCAAGGAAAATGGATTCGTTCAACGGACAGGGGGCCGATTACACTCACATTGAAGCTGATTGATGATGGCAGGAACCATCTTCTGCTTGATCACCCCATTCACACAGGATGCCCTGTCAGGATCCTTCAAGGTATGGAAGATTTGGACGTGCCGTGGCAGCACGCGTTAAGGCTGATGGAGCGCCTCGCAGATGATCCCGCGAGCCTGACTTTGATCAAAGGCGGAGATCATTCTCTCAGTCGCCCGGCTGAAATCGACATCCTTCTTGATTTTCTCGACCAGATGACACGCATGGTCGAGGTCGAAAAAACCTAGACGATCAGTGAATGCTTACGGTTTCGAGATCGTGTTCCATTGCGTTTGCAAGGGCGGCATCACGCGAATCAGTGATCAGGATCGGTGATCCGTCAGCAGCCAGCAGTGCGAACAGACTCAGGCCTGGTGCAATTTGCGGAGCACCTGGAAAGATAGCACTGATTTCGTCTGACTTGATCGGTTTCAAATAGGCCAATTTACCACCGCCCAAAGCGGCAAGTGTCTCAATTGTCATCGAATTAGCGATATGTTCCGAGATCTGATGTGCGGTCTTGATATTCATTTAACCCTCCTTGAGCGGTTGAAAGTGACCATCATTTGAACGGGCCTCAATCGCGATTGAGAATATTGATCTTACGGATGACCCGGTCAGGCTCCGGCCTGATCAGATCGACGGAAAGTAACCCATTAGAAAGATCGGCGCCGAGTACCTGCATGCCTTCGACGAGGAGGAAGCTCCGTTGAAACTGCCGAGCGGCTATGCCGCGATGCAGATAAAAACGTTCTTGATCATCGATTTGACGGCCACGGATGATCAGTTGGTTCTCTTCGACCGAGACGTCCAATTGTTCTTGTGTAAAGCCTGCAACAGCCAAGGTTATCCTGAGCCGCTCCGGTTCTTGTTCCGTTTTAGCCAGACGCTCGATATTGTAGGGTGGATATCCGTCATTGGCGGATTTAGACACCCGTGTGAGAGCCCGTTCGATGTCATCGAAGCCAAGCAGAAATGGCGACGACAAAGGCGATATTCGTGTCATGGCGAAGCCCCTTCGAGGCACTTCGTAGTGGAAGCCTGCTTATGCAGCACTCCATGGCCCTTATAGCCACATCAACAATATGGGTGGTTTAAATCGCATGTTCAAGAGGGTATCAGGAGTTGCCAATCCGATGAACATCCGAGAAGACTAGTCGCATACCATTTCCGAGAGTTTTATTATGAACCGCTCTTATGACCTCGTCGCCATCGGCGAACCGCTGATGGAATTCAGTGAAACGATGCGTGCCGGGGAGAAACTCTATCTGCCCGGCTATGGCGGAGATACATCGAACGCGGCAATTGCCGCCACCCGACAGGGTGCCCGTGTCGCCTATGTGACGGCAGTCGGAGATGATGCGTTCGGGCAGGGTTTTCTGGATTTATGGGATCGGGAAGGCGTCAACCGTGACAGCGTAAAGGTGCGATCAGATGCGCGGACCGGGATTTATTTTATATCGCATGGCCAAGACGGCCACCAGTTCAGTTATTATCGCGCAGGATCTGCCGCGAGTTTGATGGGCGTCTCCGATCTTCCTAAAGAGTTGATTGAATCCTCGCATATTCTGCATGTTTCGGGGATCAGTCAGGCGATCTCTGTGAGCGCTTGTGATCTTGTATTCGAAGCATTGAGACACGCTCGGTCATCGGGAACGGTCACGAGTTATGATACAAATTTGAGATTGCGACTTTGGCCGCTTGACCGGGCACGGGCGGTTATCCATGCGGCGCTTGCGCTTAGTGACATTGCCCTTCCCGGCCTAGACGATGCCAGACAATTGACCGGGTTACAGACGCCGGATGACATCTGTGATGCTTATTTGGCTCTCGGGTGCCAAATTGTTGCTCTAACCCTTGGCAAGGAAGGGACGATGGTCGCGACACCAGCAGAGAAGCGACATGTTCCGACGATGGTTGTAAACGCCGTTGATGCCACAGGTGCGGGTGATACGTTTGACGGCGCATTTCTCGCGGAGTGGAGGCGGTGCGGCGACCCATTTTTAGCGGCGCGTTATGCAAATGGTGCTGCCGCATTATCGACACAGGGATATGGTGCGGTGGCACCAATTCCAAACCGCCCTTCGGTTGAGGCGTTTGTTTGTGGGTAAGTCTACCGCCTTTTTTAAATTCAAGGATGCTTAAGGTCCAAAAAATGTTGCGTGCGTATCTATTTGGTCAGGAAAATTGACGAGGGAGACACCCATGCCGCGATTGATATCAAAACCTATTCCGTCATCGGAAATTACCCCCAGGGAGGTTTATCTGAACCGTCGGGCTTTATTAGCCGCTGCTGCAGGCGGCAGTGCCTTGGCAATGATGGGGAAAGCGGCATTTGCATCAGGTCTCCGCCGACCACTTGAGGCGCTTCCCAACACGGCACCAAAGATCTCTGATACCCCGACAGATCATGATTTGGCGACGTCCTATAATAATTTCTACGAGTTTGGCACGTCGAAGAGTGATCCGGCCCGGAATGCCGGCACATTGACGACGAAGCCGTGGACCATCGAGATTGTTGGCGAAGTGACAAAACCGCGAACAATTGATGTCGACCAGCTCATCGATATGGGCCTTGAGGAACGGATTTATCGCTTCCGTTGCGTTGAAGCGTGGTCGATGGTGATCCCGTGGATCGGACTGGAATTCAACAAGATTGCGGCGCTTGTGGAGCCGACAAGCCGGGCCAAGTATGTGAAATTCGTGACCGTAAACCGCCCGTCCGAAATGCCCGGGCTTAGAAGCGACATGCTTGATTGGCCCTACACAGAGGGGCTGCGCATAGACGAGGCGATGCATCCGCTGACATTGCTGACGGTCGGCATGTATGGGCAGACATTGGCGAACCAGAATGGTGCGCCTGTGCGGATGATCGTGCCTTGGAAATACGGGTTCAAGAGCGGAAAATCGATTGTCAGGATCGAATTCGTCGAAAAACAGCCGGTAACGGCATGGGTAGCAGCTAATTCGAGAGAATACGGGTTCTACTCGAATGTGAACCCGGAGGTGGATCACCCGCGTTGGACCCAGAAGCGGGAGAGGCTCCTGCCGGATTTCTTTGCGAGCCGGGATACCGAGAAATTCAACGGGTATGGTGAACAGGTCGCAAGTCTTTATTCGGGGATGGACCTGAAAGTGAATTATTGATCATGGGCGATCAGGTTTCTCGCCTTCGGACTGTTTCCGAATCAAGCGGTTTTAGCAGAAAAAGACTTGTTTTTGGTCTGAAAGTAGCGGTTTTCATCGTCTCGCTGTGGCCGGTGACCGAGATTGTCATTGCATTTTTGACGGGTAATACGCGGCTTTTCGGTGCCAATCCTGCTGAAAAGATTCTCCATCGGACGGGGGACTGGGCTATCTATTTTTTGCTGATTACGCTGGCGATTTCACCCTTGAGACGGATCACAGGGCTGAATGACCTGATCAAATTCCGGCGTATGGCGGGGCTTTTTGCGTTCTTCTATGCGTTCCTGCATCTCATGTCCTATATCGCGTTTGACCGCTTCTTTTATTTCGACGAGGTTCTCCGGGATATCTTTAAAAGGCCCTTTATTTTTGTCGGGATCGCTGCGTTCATTTTGCTCGTTCCGCTTGCGGTTACGTCGACGAGAGGCTGGGTCCAACGCCTAGGCGGACATCGTTGGATTTTGCTGCATCGCTCTGTCTATATTATAGCTATACTTGGCGTTGCTCATTACTGGTGGCTTGTGAAGCGAGATTTACTATGGCCGGCGATTTATGCCGGCATTTTAATAGTGCTGCTGGGATATCGATTACTTCCGAAAAAGCGCTTTCGCGGCTAAAAAACAACTGGTAAACCTCTCCAATCCTTGAGTATTCCATGGATCAACGGATCCGTAGTGCCGGTATTGAACAGGACACGAACAAATGACACTTTTATCTTCCCGACTTGACGGCCGTTTTGCGCTGATAACCGGCGGTTCGCGGGGCATCGGCCGAGCAATAGCGGAGCGTTTCGCGGCCGAGGGCGCTGTGGTAGCCATCAATCATTACCGCGATGCAGCTGAAGCGGCCGAGACGCTCGAGGCGGTTCGAGCGGTTGATGCCCGGCATGGCCGACCAAGTCGTCCGCACATTGTGGTCGAGGCGGATATCGCTTCGCCTAGGGCGATCAAGGAGATGATGGACGTGGTGATTGGTGACTGGAAGCGTCTCGACATTTTGATCAATAATGCGGGTATCCAGGCGGCAACGCCGGGTGACGGCTTTGATCATCAGGCGCTTGAGCGGGTTATCGCGGTGAATCTGACCGGGCAGGCCTATTGTGCCGAGGCGGCGATCCAGCATTTTCTCGCACGCGCTGGTGGCGGCGTGATCATCAATACGACCAGCGTGCATGAAGTGATCCCGAAACCGGGGTTTCTGGCTTATTCGATCAGCAAGGGAGGGCTGGGAAATTTGACTCGGACGCTGGCGCTCGAATTCGCTGATCGCGGGATTCGCGTGAATGCGGTTGGTCCGGGGGCGGTTCTAACGAGCATGAATGATGCGTGGCGACATAATCCCGAGCAGAAGGCGAATGTGGAAAGTCACATTCCCATGGGCCGCGCCGCCGATCCCGAAGAGATTGCGGCCGTTTACGCATTTCTGGCGTCAGACGAGGCGGCCTATATTACGGGTCAAACAATCTACGCGTGCGGCGGCATTACGCTCTATGGCGATTTCAAACAGAATTGGGCCAGCTAACACTCGAGCCTAAGCAACCTTCCTATCGTCACTTATGACATGAATTATGTGATTATCGTGGACTGTCATGAGAGTGTCACGAAAATCAGGTGTTTCTGTTTCAGGGGCGCGGTCGGGAGAGGGTTTTGGACGATACGAAAAGTCGGAAAATCCGGACGCTCTTTCTGTCAGATGTCCATTTGGGTACCAAGGCCTGTCAGGCCCATTTGCTCCTTGATTTTTTAAAACATGTTGAAGCTGAAACGATCTATCTCGTCGGTGATATTATCGACGGGTGGCGTCTCAAATCAGGTTGGTACTGGCCGCAGTCGCATAATGACGTTGTGCAGAAGCTTATGCGCAAAGTCCGGAAGGGCACGCGGATGATCTATGTGCCCGGCAATCATGACGAATTTCTCCGCGATTATGTGGGCATGAACTTTGGTGGCGTGGAAATTCTCGAGGAAACGATCCACGAAACTGCCGATGGCAAGAGACTGCTCATTCTGCATGGCGACAAATTTGATGTTGTGGTGAACAACGTCAAATGGCTCGCGCATCTGGGCGATTGGGCTTATGATATGGCGGTCGCGATCAATATTGCGATCGGGTGGGTCAGGCGGCGGCTTGGCCTGTCCTATTGGTCTTTTTCGGGGTGGGGCAAGCAGAAGGTGAAACGGGCGGTCAATTTCATTGGTGCTTTCGAGAAGGCCGTGGCGAATGACGCCGCGCGTGCCAATGTTGACGGCGTTGTGTGTGGTCATATTCATGCGCCTGTGCTCAGGAATATGCTGGGCGTGATCTATGCCAATACGGGCGACTGGGTTGATTCATGCTCGGCGCTGGTGGAGGAGCATGACGGCTCGCTTCATATTGTTCACTGGACCAAGATTGCCGAGATCGGTGATGTCATCCAACTGGCCGGCAGGCAATATCGACCGGCAGCCTGATGCGGATCCTGATCGTCACCGATGCGTGGCACCCGCAGGTGAACGGCGTTGTTCGTAGTCTTGAGCATTTGGCGGAGTCGGCGCCGCGGTTCGGGGACGAGATCGTTTTTGTTACACCTGACCGCTTCCGGACTTTTGCCATGCCGGGATATAACGAGATCAGATTATCCGTCGCGCGCCCGCAAAAAATGGCTGCTGTCATGGACGAGATGAAGGCCGATGCGGTGCATATTGCGACCGAAGGGCCGCTCGGGTTGCTGGCAACGCAATATTGCCGGAAGCGCGGCATTCGCCATACGACGTGTTATCACACGCGGTATCCGCAATATATGGCGGCGCGGGCGCCGATACCGGAGCGGGTGACCTATGCGTTATTGCGGCGGTTTCACAATGCGGGCGCGGGAACGATGGTCGCGACCGAGTCGCTTGCAACAGAATTGCGGGAAAAGGGGTTCGAGCGGCTGATGTTATGGTCGCGCGGGGTTGATGCGGCGCTTTTCCGTCCGCGGGCGGAGAAGGTTTTGGAGCTGCCCGGGCCGATTTTTCTCTGTGTGGCGCGGTTGGCGGTGGAGAAGAATCTCGAGGCGTTTTTGGGGCTCGATCTGCCGGGGTCGAAAGTGATGGTGGGTGACGGGCCGGATCGTGCGCGGCTTGAAGCGGCTTATCCGGATGTGACGTTTCTCGGCGCGCGCTTTGGCGAGGAGCTGGCGGCCCTTTATGCGGCGGCGGATGTGTTTGTGTTTCCGAGTGTGACGGAAACATTCGGCCTCGTTTTGTTGGAGGCCTTGGCGTCGGGGACTCCGGTGGCGGCATTTCCGGGTGAGGGGTTGATCGGCGAGATTGCCGCGGGTGATGTCGGGATTGTGGATGCGGATCTGGGGCAGGCGGCGCGGGGAGCACTGGCGATTCCGGGGTCGCGGTGCCGGGAGTTTGCCCTAAAGTTTTCATTTGATCGCGCGACGCAGCAATTCCTGACGAATGTCCGCGACGCAGCGCGCTCCTTGTAATGCTTTTTTGTCGATTTAGACTATCTTTTTAAAATCATTTGCACAATTGTTTATATTACGTTACGGTAATCTTCTCATTACTGTATTTGTATAAAATTTCCATGCGTCGAAGTAAATGTGATTATTATAGAATATAATTACATTATATATTTACAGTATTGAAAGAATGTCTAAATCAAATTTAGTCAAGGAGATCGCTATGATCATTAGATTAGTATTGGCAGGGTTGATAGTATTTAGCTCAATGCCAAGTGTTAATGCTCGGGATAGTTGGAAGTTTGAAGTTACCAATGGCTCTTCGGTTCCAGTTAGGCATTTTAGAACCAAAGAGGACGGGCAATGGTCCAGTAATTGGATTTCCGGCGATCGGATCAATCCTGGGGAGACCTTCATCATGGATTTCAGAACAAGCGAGGGGAATTGTGTTGTCCGAACGCAGATCACGTTTACGGACGATACGTATTTCGATTACGATGTCGATTATTGCAAGGCTGAAATCATTATCATCCGCGAAAACGAGTTGCTGTTTCAGTAAACGCATCGATGGTGCTTATAATGGATCCAGAGTGCGTTTGGCAGAACCATTAATTTTGTCGCACTCTGGCGTCTCCTAAGCCCGCACAACCCTAAACCCGCCCTTTTCCTTGGATTCCATACGGATGATTGCCGAATGGAATGCTTTGAGAGTCGAGCGGTGGCCGATGGAGATGAGCGTTGTTGTCTTCAAATGCTCTTTCAGGGCGCGATAGAGAAAGGCTTCGCTGTCCTCGTCGAGCGCGGAGGTGGCTTCGTCGAGGAATAGCCAATCGGGGCGTGCGAGCAAGGCGCGGGCGATTGCGAGGCGTTGTTGTTCGCCGCCGGAGAGGCGTTGCGACCAATTGGTTGCGTCATCAAGCGATGTGATCAGGCGATCGAGACCAACGATTTTCAGCGCGTCGATGATTTCCTTTTCGAGATAGGTACCCTCGTCCGATGGATAGGCGACACAGTCGCGCAATGACCCTGACGGCAGATAGGGCTTTTGCGGGAGAAGCATCATGGTTGTATCGACGGGAGTGATGATTGTTCCGTGGCCATAGGGCCAGATGCCTGAAATGGCTCGGAGCAAGGTCGACTTACCGGAGCCGGACGGGCCTGAAATCAGGACGGATTGTCCCGGCTCGAACTGCACTTCTGCCGACACGATCTCGCGGCCATCGGGCAGGCTGAGGGTCAGATCGCTGATGGCGATGCCCGTTGTTGCTTCTGTCGAAAATACGATGCGTGGCGGCTTATTGCCGATGCGGCGGGCTTTTTCGATTGCGTCGTCAAAAGTCACAAGACGCTGGATGACCGAGAGATAATCGGCCAGGGAGACATAGGCATCGATGAAGAAGCTCAACGAGCCTTCGACCCGACCGAAGGAACTGGCGGTTTGTGTGAGAACACCAAGCTGTATCTTGCCGATGAAGTAGAAGGGCGCTGCTACGACATAGGGAATGATCGGGCTGATCTGGCCGTAACTGGCGGTGAACATCATCAATTGCTTGCGGCGTGCGACAATGGCGAAGAAATTCCGGATCACATTGCCGAAGCGGTCCATCAGGAAGCGGCGTTCTTGCTTTTCGCCACCGAGCAAGGCCACCTGCTCGGCGTATTCCCGGAGACGCGCGAGCGAGAAGCG
This sequence comes from Alsobacter soli, assembly GCA_945883115.1. Lineage (GTDB taxonomy): Bacteria > Pseudomonadota > Alphaproteobacteria > Rhizobiales > Beijerinckiaceae > CAIUPE01. The sequence continues at coordinate 25,745 of CAMCXA010000004.1, read as the reverse complement.
GAAATCGGCCTCGTAGCGCTGTTGCTCGAAATTGAGACGGATGAGACGACGACCAATCACATGGGTGACGAAGGTGCCAAAGCCTGAATAGAGCACGGCAACCCAGAAGAGGAAGCCCGGGATCGCGATTTCGGTGCCCGGAATGGTGAAATTGGCGGAAATGCCCCATAAAATGATCGAGAAGGAGACAAGCGAACTGACTTGCGCGAGTAGCGAGATCGAGAAACTATAGGTGCGCCCGATGAACTGGTCGACATCTTCGGCGATACGCTGGTCGGGGTTGTCGGCACCTGTGCCGGAAAGCGCCATCCGGTAGTGACTTCCCTCGTTCAGCCAGTCGCCGATGTAATGGCTCGTGAGCCAACGACGCCAGCGGATCATCAGATGGGACTGGATAATATATTCAAAAATGGCAATGGCGATATAGATGACGGCCCAGAACAGGAAGACCGTGTACAGCAAGGACCAGAATGTCGCGCTGTCCTTTTCCTGAATCGCGTTGAACCAGTCGCGATTAAAGAAGGAGAGCCGTACGGAAATACCGACCTGCCCCTGATTGATGAGAATGAGCGCGACAATGATGGTGCGGGCCAGCGTTTGCTCGGTGAGTGTGATCGACGAAAGGGGCCAGATTTTGATGGTTGTCATATCGTGGCCATCGAAAAAGCGGTCGGCTATGCGCATGATTTCGGCGATGCCGGGGATGAAGGAAATGGCATAGACGACGATACCGAAAATGCCGACCGTGATCGGCAGGCTCTCCGGCGGGACGAAATCGGCGAGTGCAGCGGGCCAGAACGCATTGGCATCGAGCATATAGACCGAGCCAAAGATGATGAATTCAGCGCCGAAGATGGCAGCAAAAATCATCAGGAAGCGCGACATTCTTGCCGAAAGCCAGGTGGTGACAGCGAGTGCGACGCCGACACTCGCGAGCCCGATGGTCTGGGCGTCACCGGTCGACAGGCCGAGGACAAGAAGAAAAGCCGCGGCAAAACCGATGAGAATGGCCAGATTTTTCATTGTGGTGTCTCCTTCGCCGTATCAGGGCAGGACAAAAGCGGGTTCAGAAGCGCGTCAGGGTTTGAAATTTTTCAGTCGTTCGGGGAGTTTGCCAAGCGACTCGACGGTGACATTGGCGAAAGCCAGCCGCATATGCTGTTCCTGCCCTGCGCCGAAATAGGGGCCCGGCAAGCCGAGGACACCGCGCTCGGAAGCAAGGCGCTCGGCGACGCGTTGAACCGGAATGCCGGTGAATGGATGTGCCACATAGGCAAAATAGGCCCCAATCGAGTCAATCCGCCATTCCGGCAGGAGTGCAAAGGCATTTTTGAAAGCGGTAACGCGCCGGAGAATTTCTGCCGTGTTCGCAGCGCGCCAGTCATCCAGCGAGGGGATGGCCCAAGTGAGCGCCTTCTGGGCTGCGCGGGGCGCGCAGATTTGAACGCAATCGAGCACTTTCGCGATTTCATCAAGAATGGCCGGTCCGCCTGTGATCGCGCCGGTCCGGTGGCCGGGGATGCAATAGGATTTCGAGAAGGAATAGAGTTGCAGGACATGATCGCGCCAGTCGGGCGCGCTGAACAGACCATGCGGCGCGCCGTGATCGGGGGCGAGAAAATCGCGATAGGTTTCGTCAACGACGAGCCAGAGCCCGCGGTTTCGGCAGAGTGCAGCGAATTCGGCGATGGTTTCGGCGGGATAGACCGCGCCGGTCGGGTTGTTGGGTGTGACGAGGACAATTGCGCGGGTGGAAGGGGTGATCAGCTTTTCCGCTTCGGCACAGGAAGGAACAAAGCCGTTCGCGGCCTGACAGGGCAGGGGTTCCGCTTTGATGCCCAACATGCCGAGCGTCATGTCATGGTTGAAATACCATGGGCTCGGGACGATTACGCTGTCACCCTGTCGGGCAATGGTCATCATCGTGACAACAAAGGCCTGATTGCAACCGGCGGTGATCGCAACGTCATTCGAAGAGACGTCGCCGCCATAGCGCCGGACGATCTCGGCGCTGTAAGCGTCACGCAGGGGTTGATCACCCAAAATATCGCCATAGCGGGCGGCGGCTGCGGTACCGGCAGCTTCCGAGAGGTGGCGCAGCATATCGGGATGGGGCGGATAGCCGGGAACGGCCTGCGAGAGATCGATCAGGGGTCCGAGCGCGCCATTATAGCTGCGGGTCCAGCCTTGGGCTTCCGGTATCGGCGGCGATCCGGTATCCCGGACGAGCGGGTTCATTTGCGGGTTGATTGACGGCATGCACGTCGTTCCTTTAGCTTCGACGGGTACAAGCATAGCGTGTCGTGGATGATCCGGCGAGATGGAACTCCGAATTTAATCATTGATCTCGCCATGTGGATGGCAAGCAGCACAGGAATGGTTTAAGCGTGATCTGGCATTATTTTACATGGTGATGGCGTATGATTGACGACAAGCGGCTGGATAGCCTCCGGCAGAAATATGAGAATGCTTCGGGCGGGGATGTGTTTGATCCGGAATTTCGCCGTGTGGCGGATACGGTGTTTTCCGGTGAGCGGCGGAAATGGCCGTTTGCGGAGCCGGGCACGTTTTTTGGTGCGCCTTATCAGCCGAATGCCTATGCGGAGCATTTCAAAGGGCTTGATGTGGCGCTGATCGGCGTGCCGATGGATCTTGGTGTCACAAACCGGGCGGGTGCACGCCTCGGGCCGCGGGCGGTGCGGGCGATCGAGCGTATCGGGCCGTTCGAGCATGTGTTGCGGCGGACACCAGTTTCCAGCCTGAAGGTCGCGGATGTCGGCGATATCCCGTTTCGCAGCCGGTTCAGCCTTGAGGCGTGCCATGAGGATTTGTTCGATTATTACTCCAAAATCGTCGATGCGGGGGTTATTCCGGTCTCGTGCGGCGGCGATCATTCGATTACGGGCAGTATTTTGAAGGCTTTGGGCCGTTCAAAGCCGGTAGGGATGGTGCATATCGATGCGCATTGCGACACGTCGGGGCCTTATGAGGGCTCGAAGTTTCATCATGGCGGGCCGTTCCGGAAGGCGGTTCTCGATGGTGTGCTCGATCCGGAGCGCGTGATCCAGATCGGGATCCGGGGCGGTGCGGAATATCTCTGGGAGTTTTCCTATGAGAGCGGCATGACCGTGATCCATGGCGAGGAAATTCCCAAGCTCGGTATCGAGGCGATTATCGCGAAGGCGCGTGCGGTTGTGGGTGACGGGCCGGTTTATGTGTCGTTTGACGTTGACAGTCTTGATCCGGCCTTTGCGCCCGGAACCGGAACGCCTGAAATCGGCGGGCTGACGACGCGCGAGGCGCTGGAGATTCTACGCGGACTGAAGGGGCTGAATATTGTCGGCGGTGATGTTGTCGAAGTCGCACCGCAATATGACGCGACGAGCAATACGGCACAGGCCGGGGCGCAGATGATGTTTACGATCCTGAGCCTCATTGATATCGCGATCGAACAACGACGCGCTTAACAACTATTTTCTCCAGAAAGTTTGACCATGTCGCTTCCACTTTTGTTTTCCCCGTTGAAAATCGGCCCCGTAACGGTTCCGAACCGCATTGCCGTGGCGCCGATGTGCCAATACACGGCGGATGACGGGTCGATGACGGACTGGCATTTGCAGCATGTGATGAATCTGGCGATGTCGGGGGCCGGTCTTGTGATGGTCGAGGCGACCGGCGTCGAGCGGCGCGGCCGGATCACGCATGGCTGCGTCGGGCTTTATTCGGACGCCAATGAGCGGGCCATGGCGCGGGTGCTGGCGGCAGCGCGTGCGGTTGCGTTGCCCGAGACCAAATTCGGGATCCAGCTGGCGCATGCCGGGCGGAAGGCGTCGGCGCAGGTGCCTTGGGACGGTGGTGGCGCTTTGACGGCAGATGCCGACCCTTGGCAGACGGTAAGTTCGACGGACCAGCCCTTCGGGCCGGGTTGGCATGCGCCTGAAGCGCTTGATGCGGCGGGGATTGAGCGCTCAATCGAGGCGTTTGTGCAGGCGGCGAAACGTTCGGTTCGCCTTGGTTACGAGGCGATCGAGCTGCATATGACGCATGGCTATCTGGTTCACCAGTTTTTCTCGCCGGTAAGCAATAAAAGGCAGGATGCATGGGGCGGGACGCCTGAAAAGCGGATGAAACTGGCGCTTGATTTGATGCAAGCTGTGCGAACGGCGGTGCCTGTTTCGGTTGCGGTTGGCGTTCGCATTGCCGGATCCGACTGGATGGAAGGCGGCGTGACAATTGATGATGCCGTGACTCTGACCAACCGTTTGAAAGTACTTGGAGCGGCCTATGCCTGTGTCAGTTCCGGTGGACTTGACCCGGCGGCGCGGATTTCAGTTGGCCCGGGTTATCAGGTTGGCTTTGCCGATGCGATCAAGAAGCAAACCGGCATTGTGACGCGTGCGGTCGGGATGATTGTTTCGCCCGAGCAGGCGGAAAAAATCCTCGCGGACGGGCACGCGGATCAAATCGCTCTGGCGCGCGCATTTCTCGATAATCCGCGGTGGGGATGGCACGCGGCGGATGCGCTCGGCGTCGATCTCCATCGGCCGCCGCAATATGATCGCGCGCGGCCGAAGCTGTGGTCCGTTGCCGCGCTCAAGAAAGGCTGAGACGCGGAGCTTCCCGTTCAAGCGGTCGGCAGGCGATAGTCCCGGAATTGCTCGCGGAGGGCCGTTTTGAGAATTTTGCCTGTGGCCGTGTGCGGGATTTCATCAACAAAAACGACATCATCCGGCATCCACCATTTGGCGATTTTGCCGGACATGAAGGCGAGGATTTCATCCTTTGTCAGGGCGCGGTCCGGTTTTGTGATGATAACCAGAAGGGGGCGCTCATCCCATTTCGGATGGGCGATGCCGATGACGGCGGCTTCGGCTACGTCGGGGTGGCCGACGGCAAGGTTTTCGAGTTCGATGGAAGAAATCCACTCGCCGCCAGATTTGATGACGTCTTTCGAGCGGTCGGTGATCAGCATATAGCCGTTTTCGTCGATTGTGGCGACGTCGCCCGTGTCGAAAAAGCCCTCTTCGTCGAGGATGGCGGCATCGATGCCGTAATATCCCTTCGAGACTGAAGGGCCTTTGACCATGAGCCGTCCGAATGTCTTGCCATCGCGAGGCAAGGAGCGACCGGAATCATCGGCAATCTTCATCTCGACGCTAAAGGGCGCGTAGCCTTGCTTTTGCTTCAGATCGTAGAGGGCCTTGCCCTCGAGCGCTGCGGTTTCCGGTTTGATTGCACAGAATGACCCGAGCGGGCTGAGTTCTGTCATGCCCCAGGCATGGGTGACGCGGACGCCATACTGGGTTTCGAAACTTTCGGTGATGATGCGCGGACAGGCCGAACCGCCGATGCCGACATGTTTCAGGGTCGAGAGTTTTTTGCCGCTTGTTTGCATGAACTGTAGCAGCCCGAGCCAGACCGTGGGGACGGCGGCCGACATGGTGACGCCCTCATCCTCAAGCAGCGAATGGACCGAGGCACCGTCGAGTTTCGGGCCGGGCATGACCAGAGCCGCGCCGACCATGGGCGCGGAGAAGGCGAGCGACCATGAATTGGCATGAAACAGCGGCACGACGGGCATGACACGATCCATCGCCGAGAGGCAGAAATAATCGGGCGCGACGGCCATCATGGCGTGGAGCAGGTTGGAGCGGTGCGAATAGAGCACGCCCTTGGGATCGCCTGTTGTGCCGGAGGTGTAGCACATGCCGGCGGCGGTATTCTCGTCGAAGGAGGCCCAGCGGAAATCGCCATCGGCTTCGTTGATGTAGTCCTCGTAGGCGACGGCGTTTTTCAGCGATGTTTGCGGCATGTGGGCCGCATCTGTCAGGATTACAAAGCGTTCGATTGTGGGCAGGCGGGACGCCAGTTTCTCGACAAGGGGCACAAAGGTGAGATCGAGGAGAAGAATGCGGTCCGCGGCATGGTTGATGATGAAGACGATCTGATCCTCGAAGAGGCGCGGATTGACGGTGTGGTAAATGGCGCCGATGCCGGTGATGCCGTACCAGCTTTCAAGATGCCGCCAGGTGTTCCAGGCAAGGGTTGCGACGCGGTCGCCGAAGCGGATGCCGTCACGCTCCAGCCTTTGCGCGAGTTTCAGGGATCTGAGGCGAATCGAGGCGTAATCGGTGCGGTGGATCGGGCCTTCGACGGAGCGGGAGACGACTTCGCGCTTCGCGTGCTGCGTGGCGGCATAATCGATGACACGATGAATCAGCAGTGGCCAATCCTGCATCAGTCCAAGCATGGTTTTATCCCCTCGAGTGCCGTTTGATGACAGCATAGCGGAAGTGAGCCGTAAAGAAAGAGACGGTGCCTGAGGTTACAGCGAGTCGATGAGCGCAACGAGTTCGTTGATGGACGGGATGACGTGATCGGCGTGGGGGGCAAGGTCGTCATGGCCTGCGGGACCGCTCAGGACGGCAATTCCGACGGCACCAGCCGCGCGGGCGGCGTGGAGATCATGGGTCGAGTCGCCGACAAGGGCGACTTCGTGCGGTTCATACCCGAAGCGGGTGATGAAGGCGGTGACCATGCCGGGGTGCGGCTTGCGGCCGTGGCCGGAATCGTAACCGACAATGTAATCGAGATGCGGCACGAGGCCGAGGATTTCAGCCTGTTGGAGGGCGGCGGCCTCGCCATCATTGGTCGCGATCCCGATTTTGTAGCCTCGGGCGATCAGGGTTGTGATGACTTCAAGCGGATTGCCGATGGGAACGAGGCGGTGCTGTGCCTCTGCCATGAATAGCGTGTCGATTTCCTCGACAACGGCTTCTCGGTCGGCACGACCCAGTGCATCGGCCCATAAGAGACCATATTCGCCGGATGAGCTGGCAATCATGTGTGATGGCAGCTCGTAGCGGCGTTCCGCGACATTGTAATGGGTGAGGGCGACGAGGCGGTTGAAGGCTTCTTCATCGCCCGACGTCATGTGCCGCATGACAGAATAACCGGCTTCGCCCCAGGTCTTGTCAAAGTCGAGAAGGGTTCCGTCCTTGTCGAAGAGAATGGCCTTGAGGGTCATGGGCGAGCCTTTTGGTGCGGTTTGAGACGTGGATGATGTGTATCAACGAGCCTGTGTTTGGACAATGCTATGTTGTTCATGGTCCATTAAGCTTGATGACATATAAACACGCTAATTGGCGAGTACTTGCCGGGCAAAACGCCACATAATTATCATAAACCCGCCATGTCTCCGCTTGATTACTGGATCATTGGAGGAAACGCACCGGCGATACACTATTGGCCGGCTGATAACAGGAACAGGCAGATGGAAAATTCAAACGCGCCACATGGCTCTGTCGCACCCCGACAACCACACAAGCAGAACTCCGCCCCACATGCGCCAAAGGCATTCGGGAAGATCGGCATTTCGGCAATTATTGCTGCAGCAGAAATGCTGAAGGCAGGGAAAACCGAACAGAAGCCTGGTTTCGACCGGATATCAGTTCGCGGCGACGATTGAGTAACCAGACGCAAGGGTGCTAATGTGGTGTTGATGAGAAACGGACAGCCGCGTTCGTTCCGGGAGCATGCCATTGACCACCCTTCTCGTTTCCCACCCTGCGTTTTTGGATCATCAGACGCCATCGGGGCATCCCGAGCGGGCCGACCGGATCAGGGTGATCAACGATAAGCTCAAGGGCCACCGTTTCGAGGTTCTTCTGCGCGATGAGGCTCCCGAAGCTGACCAAGTTATGCTCGAGCGCTGTCACCTGTCGGCTTACATTCAGGCGATCAAGGAAAGTTGCCCCGCATCCGGGATCGCGCGGCTCGATGCGGATACGTGGCTCTCTCCCGGAAGCTGGGAAGCGATGCTGCGCGGGGCAGGCGCTGCAACCCATGCCGTTGATCAGGTGATGAGCGGGCGTGTACGAAATGCCTTCGCCGCAATCCGCCCGCCCGGACATCATGCCGAACAGCAAACGGCGATGGGCTTCTGTTTTTTCAACAATGCCGCCATTGCGGCGCGGCACGCACAGGCCGTTCATGGCATTGAGCGCGTGGCAATTATCGATTGGGATGTGCATCACGGAAACGGGACGCAGGATATTTTCTGGTCTGATCCGTCGGTTCTCTATGTATCCACGCATGAAATGCCGCTTTACCCGGGCACGGGCGCGGCAGACGAGACGGGCGCGTTCGGCACGATCCTTAATGTGCCGATGCAGGCAGGAGACGGGCGCGAGGCGTTCTGCGCCGCTTTTGATGGTATCGTTCTTCCCCGCCTCCATGAATTTCGACCTGATTTTCTGATCATTTCAGCCGGATTTGACGCGCATCGCGATGATCCGCTTGGTAATCTGCAGTTGGATGAAGCGGATTTTGCGTGGGCAACACGGCAATTAATGGCTCTTGCAGATGTCCACGCGCACGGACGGATCGTATCTGTTCTGGAAGGTGGCTATGACCTTCAGGGACTGGCTCTGTCGGTGGCCGCGCATGTCGAGGCGCTGATGGGCTTTCAGCCAGGTGAGCGGTCCTAAAGTTTCAAATCATATGTTGCCCATTTGGTTTTGTCGGCGACTTTGTCATAGAGACTGCGGGCGCGGTAATTATCCTCTGCGGTGATCCAGCGAATCACCGTCCAGCCGCGCTGTTTGCCTTCGCTTGCCACTGCATCAATGAGCGCTTTTGCAGTTCCCGAGCCACGTGCTTCGGTTGTGACGAAAAGATCATCGAGAAAGCCACCAACCGAAGCCGATAAAGGGCGCGCGAAGGGACGGTAATGTGTGAGGCCGATGAGTTGGCCGTGCTCGCTTTCTGCAACAAAGCCTTTTGTCTCATAGGCGGGGTTGTGGAGCCATGCCCAAACCGTATCCCGCATCCCGGGCGTTTGGGTCACGTTGTAGAAGGCGGCGTAACCAGCGTAGAGATCGTCCCAAGCGGCACGGTCTTGCGGGGCGATAGGGCGGATGGTGAGGGGCATTACAGGGTTTCCTTTCTCTATTTCCGCCCGAACAGCCGTTCGATATCGCCGAGTTTGAGTTCGACATAGGTCGGGCGGCCGTGGTTGCATTGGCCGGAAAAGGGCGTTGCTTCCATTTCGCGCAGGAGGGCATTCATTTCCTCGGGCCGCAGGCGTCGGCCGGCGCGGACGGAGTGATGGCAGGCGAATGTTGCGAGGACATGGTCGAGCCGATCTTCGAGCGCCAGGGCCGAGCCCCATTCCTCAAGACTATCGGCGAGATCGCGCACCAGCGCCGGGATGTTGCCGTCGTTGAGTGCTGCGGGGATTTCCGAGACTGCCACCGCACCGGTGCCGAAGGGTTCGAGGACAAGCCCGAGTTCTTCGAGAATTGCGGCACGATCTGCCAGTCGTTCGGCGTCGGTCTGGTCCATTTCAACGATGATCGGGATCAGTTGCAATTGGCGCGAGACACTCCGCGTGGCGCGTTCACGCTTGAGACGCTCATAGACGAGGCGCTCATGGGCGGCGTGCTGATCGACAATTACCAGACCGTCACGTGTTTGCGCGAGCACATAGGTGTCATGCAATTGGGCGCGGGCGGCGCCGAGCGGAAAATCCGCGAGGGGGGCGGTGTCCTGAGCTTGGCGATCATCAGGAACCGGAGCATGGGCAACTTGAGGGGCGAGCGCATTGAAAATCGATTGAGGTTCTTCGGCAAAGCCCGTGTTTTGCGGGGCGGCATGGGATGCACGCCAATCCCAATTACCGGGCGCGTGGCTCCGATATGAAGTTCTAAACGAAGCCAATGTGCGCGTGCCGACTGTTGCCGATGCGCGATGTCCGGCGTTTTCCAGTGCGGCGTTGATGCCGGAAATGATCAGGCTTCTAATGTTGCCCGCATCCCGAAACCGGACCTCGCTTTTCGCGGGGTGGACATTGACGTCGACGTCCTCTGGCAGGCTCTCGATGAACAAGGCGACAACGGGATTGCGTCCCGAGGGGACGAGATCGGTGTAGGCGGCTTTGACGGCGCCGAGCAGAACCTTGTCGCGCACGGGACGGCCATTGACGAACAGATGGATTCCGTTGGCTGTCGGGCGGTGATAGGTGCCAAGTCCGGCAAATCCGGTAAGGCGCGCGTCGTTGCGGGTATGATCGAGCGGGACTGCGTTCGGGATGAAATCCGGCCCGAGAATCTGCCCGATACGTTCACCGAGTGCACTTTGTGGATCATCTGCGATGCTTGCGGGCAGTGTGAGGCCCGCGCCACTATCGCTCTCAAGTGTGATGGCGATGGCGGGATGCGCCATGGCGATACGTTTCAGCATATCGGCGATGGATTGCGCTTCTGTGCGGTCGGCCTTGAGGAATTTGAGGCGGGCGGGGGTTGCGAAGAAGAGATCGGTGACTTCCACACGCGTGCCGCGCTCGATCGCTGCGGGGCGGGTCGGATGTTTCAGGCCGGCATCGACAAGAATGGACGTGCCGTGCGACGTCCCTTTTGCGCGAGTGGTGATCATGAGGCGGGAGACGGCACCGATCGAGGGTAATGCCTCGCCGCGAAAGCCCAAGGTCGCAATGGCGAAGAGATTGCCGTCGGGAAGTTTGGAGGTGGCATGGCGCTCGACCGCGAGTTCGAGATCGGCATCGGTCATGCCCGCGCCGTCATCCGTGACGCGGATCAGCCGACGGCCGCCATTGGCGATGGTGATGTCGATGCGGGATGCGCCGGCATCAATCGCGTTCTCGACAAGCTCCTTGACGGCAGCGGCCGGGCGTTCCACGACCTCGCCGGCAGCAATCCTGTCAATCAGGACGGGATCAAGCCGGCGAACACTCATGCGCCCTTGCCCTCGGCGAGATAGGTCTTCGCTAGTATTTTGGCTTCTTCGACAGCGGGCTGATCGAAGGGGTCAACATCGAGCGCATAGCCTGTGAGGATGGTTTCAAGCATGAAATGCATCAGCAACGAGCCGAGACTGCGCTCGCCAAGCCGTTCAAGATGGATCTGGCGCACAGGACGCCCATTGCGCACGAAGGTGTCGATCATGGCGAGGCCCTGAGCGGCGACAAGATCGCCCATGGTGCGCCCTGAAAAACCTGCTTCACCGCATTGCTCGGCCAAATCTTGCGGCATTTTCGGGCCGAGTCCCTGACTGTCCTGCGTGATGATCGTGAAAAGCCGGTCGGAGGGCCCTGCGAGATAAAGCTGTTGCTGGGAGTGCTGGTCAACGGGGCCAAGCGCGCCGACAGGTTGCGAGCCTTTGCCATCCTTGCCGATTGATTCTGCCCAGAGCTGGACCCACCAGCGGGTTAAGCGCTCGAACCGGTCGCCATAGGCCATCATAACGGAGATGTTTTTCCCTTCGCGCATTGCGGCGAGGTTGAGGGCTGCACCGATCACGGGAGCTATGGGATTGTCATTCGCCTTTACAACGGTTTGAAGAAGATCAGCGGCGCCTGCGCGGATTGCCCTGATATTGAGGCCGATCAAGGCAGCCGGAAGAAGTCCGACATTGGTGAGAACGGAAAAGCGCCCGCCGACACCGGGATCATGCGGGAGAAACTGGACGTTGAAAGGCTCCAGCAGGCTGCGCAGGGCGTTTGTCTTGCCGGGGAGGAGCGTCTCGGAGATGCCGAAGAAATGCGTGCTGATTTGGCTTTCCAAGCCTGCCTCGCGGACCGCCTGAAGGGCCGCCATTGTTTGCATCAGCGTTTCACCGGTGCTGCCGGATTTTGAAATCGCGATGAAATGTGTGGTGGGAAGCGGGAGCCGTTTCAGCAATTCGTCGAAGGTTACCGGATCCAGATTGTCCATGAAATGGAGCCGCGGGGCGGCGTTGAAAGTGGAAACACCGGAGACAGCATGCCAAGCAAGTTGGGCAAGCGCCTGTCCACCAAGGCTTGAACCGCCAGTGCCGAGGATGACCACATCGGTTGCGCCGCTCAAATTGATTTTGAGGGCAATCTCTTCAATGCCGGCGATATCGATGGTTTGACCCGGCAATCCGAGTAAAGCGAGAGACGCATCCCACGCTTCTCCCCTGAGACGCACGAGGGCGGGTTCAATGTCGGCGAGAGCGGTCTTGTAGGCGCTGGCGGAGATGCCGCCCGAGCCGATATTCTCCGCAAGCGCTTGCTCGACTGAATGGCTGAAATTCATGGTTACGCCCCTCCCGACTCACTCGTCGCAGGATAGGGCACCCATCCTGTCAGGCAAGCCGAATTCGTAGATCGGCGTTATGCTTTGACAGCATCAATCCCGACCGGGCGACCTACAATGGTGACGAGCAACTTGCCTTCGCCATAAAGGCGCTTGGCGACGCGGGCGGCTTCTTCCCGGGTTACCGAGGCGATCAGGCCGTTGCGGCGATCCATATAGTCCTGCCCCAAATGATCGATCTGGATCTGGACAAGCTGGCTTGCCAGCTTTTGCGAGGTATCGAAGCGGAGAAGATAGGATCCGGTCAGGTATTTTTTTGCGACATCAAGTTCTTCGTCAAAAGGGCCGTCTTTGGCAAGTGACGTGATCTCGGCCTCGATGATCGAGAGGGATTCAGCGACGCGCTCGTTCTTGGTCGATGTCCCGCCCATGTGCAGAGGCGCGAAGTCGAAGGGCGCGATGGAGGATGAAACCGAATAGGCCAAGCCGCGTTTTTCGCGGACTTCACGGAAAAGCCGCGAGGAAAAGACGCCACCACCGAGAATTTGGTTGAGGACAATAGCAACATGCCAATCGGGATCATCATTGCTGATACCGGCGGCACCAAAGCGGACGGAGCTTTGCGGGATATCAAGATCGATGATCTTTCGTGTGCCGACACCTTGCGGCGTCACACGTGGAATAGCAACCCGGCGGGACTGCTTCGGCAATGGCCCGAAGACCTTGTCGAGTTCGATTGACAGGCTCGCGGCATCAATCGCGCCGACAACCGCAATTTTCAGCGTGTCATGGGCGAGAATGCGGGCTTTGTAGTCGATCAGATCATCGCGCGTGATGGCAGCCAGCGTTTCAAGCGATCCGCGGCTCGGGTTTCCATAGGGATGGCCCGGAAAAGCGGTTGTAAACCAGGCGCGATTGGCCATGGCGTCAGGATCGTTTGTATCTTGAAGGACAGAGGCGACAAGTTGTGCGCGGACGCGCTCGAGGGGTTCCTCGTCGAAACGCGGCTCGTTCAGCGCGAGTTTGAGCATGTCGAAGGCTTCGGCCTTGTGGCGGATCAATGTACGTAAATGACCGCTGAACCCATCGCGATCCGAGCCGAAACTGACCTCAATCGCAAAATCATCGAGACGTTCATGAAACGCCGTTGAGTCATAAGGGCCCGCGCCCTCATCGAGCAGACCTGCAAGCATGCTGGCGACGCCTGCTTTGCCGGCAGGGTCTTGGGCTGCACCGCCGAGGAACGCGCATTCCAGCGAAATCAGGGGCACGGTGTAATCTTCGATGAGCCATGCTTCGATCCCGCCCGGAGAACGGACGGTTTGAATGCGCGAGGCAAGCGAGGCTTTGGGGGTGAGATCGTTCATGCTGCCACTTCTTCCTTGAGCAGGTATCCGGTGACCGCGCGACGACGTTCCAGCCATGCCTTGGCGGCTGCCTGTACAGACTCTGCCGAGACGGCGTCGATGGCTTCGGGCCATGACTTGACGTCATTAACGGTGGAACCAGTTGCGAGGGATGCGCCATACATGCGGGCGAGCGAGGCTTGGCTGTCTTGCGCGTAAATCGTATCGGCGATGAGGCGGGTCTTGGCGCGGGCCAGTTCCTTGGCTTCGATCCCGTTTGTGATCACATCGTGGATCACGCCGTCGAGTGCTTTTTCGAGCGTATCAAGCGAAACGCCGGGATGCGGGATCGCGTAGAGCAGCAGGCGCGATTGGTCGACTGCGGTGCTCTGATACCACGCACCAGCGGCGACCGCGCAATGTTGTTCCATGACAAGATCGCGATGGAGACGCCCAGTGCCTTGTGCGCTGAGGATCTGGACGAGGACATCAAGTGCTTCGGCCTCGCCGGGTTTTCCGGTGGTGTAGCTTGGCACGAGATAGTAGCGCTGGAGCGAGGGCTGTTCGACTTTCGGGTCGGCTAGAGAGACTTGCCTTGACGCGCGTGGCTCGGGTTCTTGCGGGCGGACGCGCTTTGGTGCTTCGCCCCGGCTCGGAATCCGCCCATAGGTCGCCTCGGCGAGATGGACAACTTCGTCCTCCGTCACATCACCAGCGACAATGAGGATCGCATTTTCGGGCGTGTAAAAGCGCCGGTAATAGGCGAGTGCGTCCTCACGGTTGAGGGTCTCGATCTCGTGCATCCAGCCGATAATGGGGGTGCCATAGGGGTGATGGGTGAAGAGCGCTTTTGAGACGGCTTCACCAAGTTGGGCGCCGGGGTCGGTATCGGTGCGCATACGCCGCTCTTCGATCACGACATCGCGCTCGGGGTTCACAATCTCGTCGGTCAGAACGAGGCCGGTCATGCGATCGGACTCGAATTCCATCATGGTTTTGAGATGTTCGCGGGCAATGCGCTGGAAATAGGCCGTGTAATCGACGGAGGTGAAGGCATTTTCCTGACCGCCCAAAGCGGTGACGACATCGGAGAATTCGCCTTGGGTGTGTTTCTCGGTGCCTTTGAACATCAAATGTTCGAGGAAATGTGCGATACCCGATTTGCCGACGGGATCATCCGCCGAGCCGTTCCTGTACCAGACCATGTGGGTCACGACAGGTGTGCGATGATCGGGGATTACAACGATCTGAAGACCGTTGTGCAAGGTGACGGTTGAAATCTCGGGTCCTGTTGACGGGGAAGCGGAAGGTGACATGAAAATGATCCAGAACTGGGCGTCGGGACGCGTGGGGGAGTCAAAAAATCATACAACGCAAGAAAGGCGGGTTCATGGCGTGTCCGCCCGACCTGAAATGCCTAACAGAACGATCAGATTACCAGAATTCGTACCAAGGCTTATCCGTCTTGGCGCCGGCAGCAATGGCTTGCGCTTCGATCTCGGGGGTGATCGTGGCCGGTTTGCGATAGACATTTGGCGGCTCTGTCAGCCATTGCCGCTCGGTTGATGCGGAGACTTGCAGATTGCTGTCATTGTATTTCTTCAATGAGGCATTGATTTCTGCCATTTCCTGCGGCGTGAGTTTTGGATCTTTGCGGTTTCCGACTGCATTATAATTGTCCTCGATACCGGCACCCGGCTTGCGACCTGCCCTGATTTCCTGGATCGTCAAAGGTTTGCTCGAGTCAATCAAGGGCGCATTCGCCTCCGCCTCGGCTGCTTTCTTGCGCTCGATATCCGGATCTTTCGGCCATGCAGCCGAATTTGCGGACGCCGTCTCTTTTGGTTTTGGCAGTTTGATCTTGGGCGGGACAACCAGAGGCGAGCGTTCGCGATACTCGATTTCAGGCGCGTCATTCGTCAGGCCAATGGCCCCCAGAATTGAGCCGAACATATTGTCTTCGGCGCGGGCCTGATCAATAGGTGCGGAGACGCCGGCGATGACGCCACCGAGAAGGACAAGAGTTAAGCCAAATCGAGAGCGAGTGTTCATTGCGTGCTGCCTTCGTTCATAGTGTGGCCGGACGGAAAATCTGAACCCGTGCGGCAAGGATATCAGGTACGATCCGTAGTGTGCAAGTTTCCTGCGGCGTGCATTCTCTTGCTCTCACCTAACAACGAATCATACAGAAGCAAGAGGACGCCTGCAACGATTGCGGCATCGGCAACATTAAAAACGTACCATTGCCATTCTTGCCAGTGCAGGAGAACGAAATCGACGACCGCGCCGTAGAGAATTCTGTCGAGCGCATTTCCCAATGCTCCACCAATCAGCAGGCTTGTGCCGAACATGATTGTTTTGACGGGCGTTCGGAACAACCAGATGGTCAGGCCGATGGCAGCACCGACCGAGAGAAGAACGAGGCCATAACGGCCCCAATCGGCGTGTTGCTGAAAAAGCCCGTACGAAATACCGCGGTTCCAGACGAGAATGAGATCAATATAGGGATTGATCGTCAGCGGGCCGCGAAACTCCAGTTCTAGAATATAGAGGACGTAGAGCTTGCTCGCCTGATCCAAAATGAAAATCAGAGCGGTAAGGGTGAGTGCGGTAAGCCGGGCGCCTCTCAATGAGCGGCTCCGGCGCGTGCGTCACGTTCGCGGAGGGCGGCTGCATCGCGTGGGGTGACATCGGGATAGTCCTTGTCGGTGCCGACTTCCGTCGAGTAGCGCCATGAACGGGCGCATTTCTGGCCTTCCGCCCGCGCCGAGAGAACGGCAACGCCATGCACATCGTCGAGCCGGAACGCATCGGCAGGGGCCTCGCCATCGATGATGGTGATGGCGGAGGTGATGCAGATATCTGCAAAATCAACGCTCCGGACGAGATCGGCCAGATCTTTGTCGGCGATGTAGACGTGAGCTGCTGCTTCAAGCGAGGAGCCGATGCGCTTTTGGGCGCGTTCGATTTCCAAAGCTCCCGTGACTACGCGGCGGACTTTGCGGATTGTCGACCAACGCGCGGCGAGCGCTTCATCCTGCCAAGCCACCGGGATCTCGGGGAAAGTTTCGAGATGAACCGACTCGGCATCGGGATAGCGCGAGAGCCATGATTCCTCGGCTGTGAAAACGAGGATCGGGGCGAGCCACAGCGTCACTGCGCGGAAGATTTCCTCGATGCAGGTGAGTGCCGAGCGTCGCGCCATGCTCGTGTGGGGATCGCAATAGAGTGTGTCTTTCCGGATATCGAAATAAAAGGCCGAAAGCTCGGTGTTCAGGAAGGCTGATAGCTCGGTGATGACTTTCCGATAATCATAGGTCTCGTAGGCTTTGCTGACGATGGGAGCGATTTCGCTCAAGCGATGCAGCATCAGCCGTTCAAGCTCGGGCATGTCAGTTGGCTTTACGCGGTGGGCGTCATCATAATGGGCGAGCGTGCCGAGCATCCAGCGGATTGTGTTGCGGAGTTTGCGATAGGTTTCCACAAAAGTTTTGAGGATTTCCGGCCCGATGCGGAGATCGTCCGAATAGTCCGCTGCCGCGACCCAGAGGCGGAGAATGTCCGCGCCGGAATCTTTGATGATGTCCTGAGGGGCAGTGACATTGCCCAAGGATTTGGACATTTTCTGACCCTTCTCATCCAGCACGAAGCCGTGGGTGAGAACGACATCGAAGGGAGCGCGGCCGCGTGTTCCGCAACTCTCTAACAAGCTCGACTGGAACCAACCGCGATGCTGGTCCGAGCCTTCGAGATACATCACACGGTCTTTGCCGCCATCGACAATGCGCTTAATGCCTGCAAGCGTCGGGAAATGCGCGGGCGTATTGAGCACATAGGAATGGGTGGAGCCGGAATCGAACCAGACATCGAGCACGTCCATGACCATGTCGTAGTGATCGGGGTTAACGGGTTTCGAAGCGGCTTTGAGGAAGCGCTCTTTTGCGCCCGCCGCAAACCATGCATCGCCGCCTTCCGTGTCAAAAGCGGACGCAATGGCGTCATCGACCTTCGGATCATGCAGAAGTTCTTTGGTTTCCTTGTGCACGAAAACCGTGATCGGCACGCCCCATGCGCGCTGGCGGGACATGACCCAATCCGGCTTGTTCTCGATCATGCCGCGAATGCGGTTTTCGCCGGTTTCGGGCACCCATTCGGTTTTCTTGATGGCGTCGAAGGCTGTTTGGCGTAGTGTGAAGGCGTTTTCCTTCTCCCTCCGGGAGAAGGTGTCGCGGGACGCGACGGATGAGGGACTGGAGTCAGACGTGGCGGGCGCTAGACCCTCACCCGTCTGCTCCGCAGCCACCCTCTCCCTTGGGGAGAGGGATGCATCGAAGGTGAAAGGCTTATCCATCGCGATAAACCATTGCGGTGTATTGCGGAAAATGACCGGTTTTTTGGAGCGCCAGGAATGCGGATATTGATGCTTCAGGCGGCCACGTGCGACGAGATTATCTTGATCGATCAACGCTTTGATAACGGCCTCGTTGGCGTCACCCTTGTCGCCCTTCTCGGTGATGACGCGCTTGCCCTCAAAGCCCGGGGCTTCGTTGGTGTAGACGCTGTCATCGTCGATGGTGAAGGGGATGCGCGTGTCGATGTTGCGCTCAGTCAATTGGCGGCCATTTGCCATCCAGATTTCAAAGTCTTCACGACCGTGGGAAGGGGCGGTGTGGACGAAGCCTGTACCAGCGTCATCGGTGACGTGATCGCCATCGAGCAGGGGGACGTCGAAAGAGTAGCCAAGATGGGCGAGGGGGTGGGCGCATACCATCGTTTCAAACGCATCAGCAGGAATGTCTGCAACATGCGCGAGGGTGATTTTAGCAGAACCAGAAACCGCTTCTGCAAGTTTGTTAGCGAGGATGTATTTTTCGCCGATCTTTGGCCCGAAGTCGCGCTCATTCGCTGTGACCTCATAAAGACCGTAGGAAATTTTATGAGAGTAGGAGATGGCACGGTTGCCTGGCAACGTCCAAGGTGTGGTTGTCCAGATGACAACGGACGCAACGCCTGAATGATCGCCTGTTGTGATCGGAAACTTCACCCAAACCATATCACTCGTATGGTCGTGATACTCGATCTCGGCCTCAGCGAGCGCCGTCTTCTCAACAACCGACCACATCACCGGCTTCGAGCCGCGATAGAGCAAGCCGTTATCCTTGAACTTCATGATCTCGCGGGCAATTTGGGCTTCGGCGTGGAAGGCCATGGTGGAGTAGGGATTATCCCAATCGCCTGTGATGCCGAGGCGCTTGAACTCTTCGCGTTGCACGGAGAGCCAATGTTCGGCGAATGTGCGGCATTCTTTGCGGAATTCAATGACTGGGACTTCATCTTTGTTTTTGCCCTTGGCGCGGTATTGCTCCTCGATCTTCCATTCGATGGGGAGACCGTGGCAATCCCAGCCGGGGACATAGTTTGAGTCAAAGCCCAGCATTTGCTGGCTTCGCGTGACCAAATCTTTGAGCACTTTGTTGAGCGCGTGGCCGATATGGATGTTGCCGTTCGCGTAAGGAGGGCCGTCATGCAGCACAAAGCGCGGGCGACCGGCGGCGGTTTCGCGCAGGCGCTTGTACAAATCCATCCTGTTCCAACGCGCAATCAGTTCCGGCTCGCGCTGCGGCAAGCCAGCCCGCATCGGAAATTCCGTTTGCGGGAGAAACAGGGTCTCGGAATAATCGCGCTTTTCGGCAGTGTCGGTCATGGGGTCAGATACTCGGTCGGAAAAGATGCTGTCAAAATGGATGAAAATCCGAATAAACCATTCCGGGCGCGGAAGCTACGGGATTGAGCGTGAAGCGGGGGCAAGTGGCAGAAGGCTCAGGGCCGGAATGTCGGGGTTGCGGGCCAGAGCTTCGCGCGCATTGCGACTGTCGAGGTCCATTTGTTCGATCAGCGGATCAATGCCGTCAAATTTTCTCTCGCCGCGCAGGAACGCGCAAAATTCGACATCAATGGTTTTGCCGTAGAGATCTCCCTTGAAATCGAACACGAAAACTTCGAGCAAAGGCGCGCCATTATCGAAAGTGGGGCGTCGGCCATAACTTGCGACGCCGGTATGAACAACACCGTCAACAGCGAGGCGGACCGCATAAATCCCGTGCTTGAGCTGGCAGTTCGGCGATAGACGGATATTGGCGGTAGGGTAGCCGAGGGTGCGGCCGATTTTTTCGCCATGAATGATTTCACCGCGCACCAACCAGCGATAGCCCAGCAAACGGGCCGCTTTGCCGACATCGCCCTCCGCCAAGGCGGCGCGAATGGCGCTCGATGAGGCCAGATCCTTGCCGACGACCAAGGGCGTGACAATCTCGACGGGAAGATTGTTTTGCGCGCCCAGCGCTTTCAAAGCGTCAGGCGAGCCCTCGCGGCCGCGTCCGAAATGGAAATCGTGGCCGACGACGATTCCCGTGACGCCAAGGGTTTTGATCAGAATGTTTTCGACAAAATCCGGCGCGGAAGTCGCAGCCATTTCCGCGTTGAAAGGGAGAACGATCATTCCGTTGACGTTCCAGTGCGCCAGAATCGATGCTTTCAGGGCGATCGGGGTCAATTCGAAAAGCGCTTCGTCCGGCTTGAAATAGGCGCGGGGATGCGGCTCGAAGGTCAGCACTGCGGCAGGTGCGCTCAACCGGGCGGCGAGGTTCTGGGTCTGGTCGATGACGGCGCGATGGCCGCGGTGAAGACCGTCAAAATTGCCGATCGCCACGACAGGACCGCTGAGCGATGCGGGCAACGGTGTAAGGCCTTGAACGAGATCAAAGGCCTTTCCAGACGCTAACTTTTCAGTCCGATTCGCCGACATTTTCCGATTCACACTCCACTTCTGACGTTCATATGCCGCAGGACCGGTTCAACGATCAAGAGGCGGTTGGATGAGAAGGCGGAGCGGCGGTCATTTATCGTGCGGAATAACCCCGAATGACGGGAAGATCGACAGATTGATTCAATTCAACCGAATGGCGAAAGAGATTATTGCCGGGAGTCATATTATTGAAAAGCTACTGCAAGCCTGAGCGGTTCTCGTGGTGTCGGGACTGTCTGGGTGCCATCCGGAGTTATTCAAATGTATATTGATCCTTCATTACGTATTTTAGTGGTCGATTCGACAGAGGAAGTCTCGCCTGTTCTGACCCAGATGTTGAGCCAGATTGGAATCAAGGAGATTGAAACGGTTATCAGCCCTGTCGACGGCCTTGCGCTCCTTCGCGAGAAGAAAATCGACTTTGTGATCACGGACTGGCAGACGGAGCCGATGGATGGCGCCGAGTTCATTCAGACTGTCAGGGCGGACGTGTCGCTTTTCGAGACGCGTTTTCTGGTGGTGACCGCCGATGTCGAGCCTTCAAAGGTTTTGGAAGCCTATCGGGCGGGGGCTGACGGGTATGCCATAGCGCCTTTTTCTGCGCGGTCGCTGGCGAGCAAACTCACGCAAATCCGGGATGCATTAGCAGAATTGCCGCTACCAGCTTAGGGAATCAATCGCAAAATCAGGACGAAACGCGGCATCTGCCATGAATTGCATGAATGTGCCGTTATCAAAAGAGTCCTCCGTCAAGCCGAGTTCATGCATGTGAATGCCGCGCAGGACGAAGAGTGACGGGCACCCGAATGCAACCGCTCCCGCAATATCGGTGCGGATCGCATCCCCGATCAACAGAGTGCGTGCACGGTCGGGGCTTTTTCCGTTCAACGATGCGACGACACCGAGGGCTGCCTCGTAGATATCGGTGTAGGGTTTGCCGGAATAGAGTGTTTTGCCGCCCAATTGTTCATAGAGCGCGGCAATGGCACCGGCGCAGTATATGATTTCACCGCCGCGTTCGACGACGAGATCAGGATTGGCGCACAGCATCACTTTGTTTAACGCCAGAGCTGTTTCGAGCAATTCACGATAGGTTTCAGGCGTTTCCGTTGTGTCGTCTAACAGTCCCGTACAGACGATAACGTCCGCCTGCTCGAGCGGTGTTGCCTCAAGCCGGAGCCTGTCAAACAAGGGTTTATCGCGTTCGGGGCCAAGCCAGAAAAATTTCCTCCAGGCTGACCGGATCAGTATATCGCGCGTAATATCGCCCGATGTGACAATCCCGTCCCATGCCGATCGCTGAATTCCGAAGCGATCGAGGATCGAGACAATATCAATGTTCGGACGGGGAGCGTTCGATACGAGTATCACGCGGCCGCCACCCTGACGGAAGCGCGTGAGCGCATCGGACGCGGCTTCATATCCTTTGACACCATTGTGGAGAACGCCCCAGATATCGCAGAGGATCACGTCAATAGTGCCAGCCAAGGCCGAGAGGCCAGCAATGATTTCGATGTCAGCACTGGTTTTATTATTCATTTTTTGTCCGGCGTTTCAGGGAATTCCTTTAACGCGGGCTAAAGAGGTGGTCTGCGAGTGTCAAGAGCCAACCTTTGGCAGATGATCTCGCAGAGGTGTTGATCTCAGTTGTTCGCGCGGTTTTACGACGCGGCGGACAACGTCGGAATTTTGTTCTGAATTGACAGTTGGTGGCGGAGGCGCACTGCTATCGTCGGGCATTTGCTCCTGAAGGGTGGTGAAGCGCACGAGTTTTGGTGTGTCGAACAAAGGCCCCAATGCAAGATACACATTGAATTTTCGAAGATCCGATACCTCGGCGGTGTCAGTTAAACCGGTCGCAACAATTTCCATGTTGTAGCGATCCATGAGCCCGGGCAAATCGGATGGATGGATTTCTGTTTTAACTTGTCCCGACTCTGCCCCCTGAAGCAGCCTGAACGGGGCCATAATGACGCGAAAGCCCATATTTGCGAGCGTCACCACGTCGATCATCAGATCGTTGACAATTTCGAGCGCAAAGGTGATGCCGGCCTTGTGAAGGCGCGCCATATTTTCGCGGCCGATATCACCACAGTTTTCCAGCGTAGTCTCGGAGAATAGAAAGATGATTTTTTCCGCGAGTCCGGGATTGCGACGCAATGTTGCGATCATCTCGGACGTCGCCGACGGCTCCAGAAGCGTGATAATCGATATGGGACAGATGAGAGGCAACGCATTGC
Organism: Alsobacter soli; assembly: GCA_945883115.1. Taxonomy (GTDB): domain Bacteria; phylum Pseudomonadota; class Alphaproteobacteria; order Rhizobiales; family Beijerinckiaceae; genus CAIUPE01. The sequence goes on along the minus strand of CAMCXA010000004.1, from coordinate 3,277 downwards.
CGGTTCGGTAGCGGGCGATTTCATGGGTGTAACCAAAGCGCACCCGGTCGAAAAGCAGGAGCAGATTGCGACTGACCCCCATCTGGACCAGATCGCTTTCGAGAATAACATCGCCCTGACCATTCTCGATGCAAAAGGAAAGATGATTGAAAGCATTCTTTTTTGACGGAAGGCTCACAATTCCCTGGGAATAGGCGCCAATACGGCCGCTCAGCATTTCCTGGCGGAGCATGGTCTCCATTTGTCGCTTTGACATCGAGACAATTGTTCCGCTTTCAGTGTCCGTATCCGCTTCTATCGCGGGATTTGGCGGCGTTTGCGCGTTGCGGGCAGGTTGTGTGGCTATGGGTTCCGGAGCCCGTTTTTCAGTGTTGCCGATCTGATCGACTTCGACAAGGATACGGTGGTGTTCAACGATGATATCGGCGATGTCACGCAAAGCATGACCAACAGTTTCAAGTTCTTCCAAAATCGAGGTGGATACAGGATCGCCAATGGTATCCGACACTGTTTCAATCGATGACATCCGCGTCTCAAGCGCGGACATCCTTTTGGATACGATATTCAGCTTGTGCTCGGTACGGGATAAATCAGATTGGGATGCCGCCGCCGATTCCTTTACTTGCGAGGGCTTTTCTTCAAATTTCTGAATGAATAGATATGCCGCAATGGATGATACGAGCAGAAAGGCGGCTGATACGATCAGAGAAGCTGACAACTGAAAAATGATCAGGGCGACGACAAAAATAACAATAAATGCCCCACCGATGAACAATGGAGCCGGAATTTGGCGTTGAAAAGGTTTGAATTGCACCATACGTACCGTAGAGCCCGCTGACGATAATCACGGTGTCCAATAACGCAGACATACTCGACCGTACCACTTGATTCGGGTTAGACTATCGCAGATTTGTTAAGTCTGCATTAACCATATTGACGATCTTTCGATTTTTCCCGATTTTTCTGATCAAATCCGAGGAGTGACCCATGACAGCCGAGACACAAAACCTCTCTTTCTCCGTTCAAGGGATGACGTGCGGCGGCTGCGCCAAGGCCGTCACAAAGGTGATCCAGAAGTCTGATCCGGAAGCGCGGGTGACGGTCGATCTTGATAAAGGCCGCGTTGATGTCCAGACAATTGCGGACAGTCGCGTTTTAGCTGAGAGCATTACCCAGGCGGGGTATGAGGCAGCCGCCTTGTAATCGGATTTCAGTTTTTACTGACGATCTTGCTGTCGATCTGGCCATCAATAATGTTGACGCGGCGGTTCGCGCGGGCTGCCAATGATAAATCGTGTGTTACGATGATCACCGAGCGTTGATCCGATCCGGCAATATCTTTGAGGATTGTAATCACCTGCTCGCTGGCTGCAGTGTCCAGATTTCCGGTGGGCTCATCGGCGAGGATCAGGGCCGGTTCATTGGCTAGGGCGCGGGCGCTGGCCACCCGCTGACGTTCTCCCCCGGAAAGTTGTTCCGGCCGCTTGTTGATGTGGTTGGCTAGTCCGAGGGATGCCAGCAGAGCACTGGCACGCGCTCTTTGCTCGGCGGTGGTGAGACGCCCAAGTGCCTGCATTGGCAGCATTACATTATCAAGGACAGTGAATTCGGGTAGCAAGAAATGAAACTGAAAGACGAAGCCGATATTTGCCAGACGGAGCGCAGCACGGCGATTTTCATCAAGCGAGCGGGTGGATTCGCCGAGCAAGATCACGTCCCCCTCGGATGGAACATCGAGGAGACCTAAAAGATACATGAGGGATGATTTGCCGGAACCCGAGGGGCCTGTAATGGCAATAAATTCTCCCGATTGAACGGCAAAGTCGATGTTTTTGACAAGCGTCACCGGAACCGCACCTGCCAAAGTGCGTGTGACATTTTTTGTTTCAATCAGGGGCGTGGTCATGAAGCACCACGGATGATTTCGACGGGCTGCACGCTTGCTGCCTTCCGGGCGGGCAGGAAGCCTGCAAGAAGCGAGGAGGCCAGTGCGACACCGCCGGCGATGGCATAATGACGAGGCGAATAGAGGATCGGGAGATGCGTCATATCGGTCATGAAGCTTTTGAATTCAATCAAGCCCATGATGATGCAAAGGGCATAGCCCAGCAGCCACCCGAAAAAGATACCAATCACCCCGATAATCGCGGATTCGAGAACAAAAATGCGACGCACTGTCTGCTCGCGGAGACCGAGCGATTTCATAATCGCGATATCGCGGGCTTTTTCATGGGTGATGGTCGAGATGATATTGTAGGTTCCGAACGAGGCGACCAGCAATATGGCGCCGACCACCATAAACATGATCACATTACGGATCTGGAACGCGGACAGAATGTCCTCGTGAGCTTCCTGCCATGAAACCGCTTTGTACCCGGTTTGCTTTTCCACCCGGACAGCAATGTCCCGCGATGACATCACGTCATCGACACGAATCCGAAATTCGTTGAGAAGCGCAGTTTTGCCAGCCAGTACCTGTGCTGTTTTGATGAGTGTGACGGCTTGATTGTCATCGATCTGACGAATGCCGGAGTGGGACAGACCAACAATCCGGGCAAGGATCGGCGCGCCACTGGATGCCATCAGTGTGATGCTGCTTCCCACACCAACTCCAAGTCGTTCCGCGAGGGTATCACCGAGGATCACCGCGTTTGAAGCCTTGAAGAGTGAATCGAGCGTCCCTGCTTTCATTTGGGTCGCAAGTTTCGAGACGTGGGCTTCGCGGTGGGGATCAATTCCGATGAGGGATGCCGCCGTATCCCGTGTCCCTGAACGGAGTAGTGCTTTGGTCTGCACCGAGGGGGTCACTGCGCCGGGTAGCCACTCTTCCAGATCAGCGAGAACAGCGTAATGGTTTTTAAATCCCCGGCGCTCCGTTTCGCTCGAGAGATTATGAAATTGGACGCTGGCAAAGTGTCGTTCGGAGGGCTGGACCGACGGGTCGCGTTTCTCGTCGCTCACTGAAACAAGCGGTATTGAGTCCACAAGCTGCCGGATGAAATCGATCTGGGAGCCCTCCATAAGCCCGGCCATCATGATGGAACAACCAACACCTGTCGCAATACCCATCACACCCACGAGTGTTTGCCGGACCCGGGAAATGACATGGGTCAGTGCGATGTGAAGCACTAGCTATTGCCTACCGTGGATTGATTGCATTTCGAGCGGGCAAGATCGATGAATCCATTGATTATTATTCAAAATCATTTGAGATTCAGGATAGTCCCGAGGCGCGTGTAGGGTTTTGTCAGGCGATCAAGTTGGCATCACCTGTTTC
>CAMCXA010000003.1 GCA_945883115.1 Alsobacter soli | reverse complement strand
CGCCCATCGCAAAGCCGAGAATAAAGGCGGGCATGCCGGAAAATCCGCGTGCCAAAGCCCGCGCTCGGACAGCGGCAACACCCGGCCCGGGCGTCGCGACGGCGACAGCATAGGCGATGGCAAAAACAAGCAGGCCGGAAAAAGTCATTAATTTATCCAAATGGAAGCGGGAGAGGTTCGATAGCACGCGCACAGGCGAGCGGCAAAACAGTTCCTGCGTGCACATGAAACTGTTCGGCTCCGGACGGCAAATCACGAAACGCTTCACGATCCGCGCCTGTCATCCAGACCTGAGAGCCGAGGGCCGCCAAGGTGTCGAACAAGGCGCTTCGCCGCCTCGGATCAAGATGGGCGGCGATTTCATCGAGCAATACGAGCGGCGCGATACCGCTCATATCGGTGACCAATTGCGCGTGTGCGAGAACCAAGCCGACGAGCAACGCCTTTTGTTCGCCAGTAGACGACCGCGCTGCCGGAACATCTTTCGGGCCATGCCTGACCGCGAGATCGGAGACATGCGGCCCGATGAGGGTGCGCCCTGCCGAGCGATCACGCGAGCGATGCTCCCGCAATTGCCCGCGATAAAAATCCTCGACATCGATGGCAGCATGGCTCAGGAGTTCGCGTTCGACCGGCCCTTCAATGGCCAGCATCGCCCAAGGGAACGGCGAGGCATCATCCCGCCCAGCAGTGATCAGCGCGGCGAGCCGGGCTACCGTATCCTGCCGCGCAGCCGCAACTGCAACGCCGGTTTCCGCCACTTCGCGCTCAATAGCATCAAGCCATGCGGGATCGGAACGCTCGTCCTCAAGAAGGCGGTTGCGGGATCGAAGCGCGCGCTCGAGCGCGTTGACTCGTGCGCCATGCTTGGGATCAACGGCCAACACCAGACGGTCGAGGAAGCGTCGACGGTCGCCCGCGGAACCGGAAAAGAGCCCGTCAAAGGCGGGAGTCAGCCAGACAAATCGGAGATAATCGGCAAATTGGGTGGTTGATGAAACTGTTTCGCCATCAATGCGGGCTTTTCGGGTGACTGTCATATCAGGCGTTGCGGGATCGGCACCCGTGCCGAGGCGCACCTGATCTGTTCCGACATCCAGAAGAACAGACACCGAAAATCCGTTTGGCGCTCCCTCGCGGATCATGTCGGAAAGATCGGCACGCCGCAAACCTCGCCCCGGGCCAAAGAGCGACAAGGCTTCGAGAAGATTTGTTTTGCCCGCGCCATTATCGCCGGTCAGCACAACAAGCCGGCTGTTCACGGTGAGGTCGAGGCTGGCATAAGAGCGGAAATCCGACACCATCACGCGTCGGACCATTGGCGCGACACGGGATGGCGGAAACGGCGACGCGGCGTCCGTCAATCCCTCGCTCACACCCGCATCGGCATCAGAACATAGAGGGCACTGGCGCCCTCGCGATCTTGAATCAGTGTTGGGGAACCGGAATCGGCGAGTTTCAGCAACGCTGTATCACCATCCAGTTGCGCTGTTATATCAAGGAGATAGCGCGCATTGAACCCGATTTCGATGGCGGACTGGTCATAATCAACCTCGATCTCTTCCGTCGCAGAACCGGAGTCAGGGTTCGTCACCGAAAGTGTCAGGCGATGATCGGCCAGTGCGAGCTTCACGGCCCGACCGCGTTCGGACGAAATGGTCGAGACGCGATCAACGGCGGCGGCAAAGGATGATTTGTCGATGAAGAGGGACTTGTCATTCGCGGTCGGGATCACGCGTTGGTAATCGGGGAATGTGCCATCGATCAATTTCGTCGTTAGCACAACTTCGCCGAAGGTGAGGCGGATTTTGCTGGTGGAAAGCTCGATTGACACTTCTGTCACGCCGGTTTCGACGAGCTTGACGATCTCGCTGACGGCTTTCCTCGGAACGATAATGCCGGGCATGCCGGAAGACCCATCGGGCGCGTCGGTCTCAACGCGGGCGAGACGATGTCCGTCGGTCGCCACAGCGCGCAACATGGCATGCCCCATCACGTCGATCGTGTGCAGGAAAATGCCGTTCAAATAATAGCGTGTTTCCTCGGTCGAGATTGCAAACTGCGTCTTCTCGATCAGGCGGTGCAATTCTGCTGCGGAAACGGTGAACCGGTGGGTCATCTCGCCCGTTGCGAGATCCGGAAAGTCGGAATCAGGGAGCGTTTGCAGTGTAAAGCGCGAACGGCCCGAGCGAATGACCATCTGGCCGGCTTCACCGGTTGTTTCGAGCGAGACTTGTGCGCCGTCCGGCAGTTTGCGGACAATGTCATAGAGCATGTGCGCTGGAACAGTCGTCGCACCCTCCTGGCCGACATCGGCAGCGAGTGACTCGGTGACTTCGAGGTCAAGATCGGTCGCCTTCAACCCAAGCAGGGAGCCTGACGCGCGGATGAGAATGTTTGACAGGATCGGGATTGTGTTACGCCGTTCCACAACCCGATGAACATGCCCGAGAGAGCGCAGCAAAGCTGCTCTTTCAACTGTGACCTTCATGACGAACCTTGCAACGGTTAAGAAAATGGATGACCGGCCAATCCTGATGCTTGGCCAGCGGGGACGCGACAATCGCAAGCATAGGCCCGAAAGGCAAGGCCGAAGCGCGAGACAATGGCGCTCAACGAACCCGATTCACAGGATTTGTTAGTATGCGGGAGTTTTAGTCTTGCAGCATCCGCTTCAAAAGCTCGACATCCTCGCGCAACGTCACATCCGCGATCACGGCACCTTCGATTTTACGCACCGCATGCAAGACTGTCGTGTGATCGCGCCCGCCAAAACGCCGACCGATTTCCGGCAGTGACCGGAGCGTCAGGACCTTTGCGAGATACATCGCAATCTGGCGCGGCTTGACGACACCAGCGGACCGGCGCGAGGAGAGAATATCGGCGCGGCTGACATTGAAATGTGTCGCAACAAGCTTCTGGATGTCTTCAATCTTGACCTTTTTCGGATCGCGATTGCGGACGAGATCGCGGATTGCGACTTCGGCGGCTTCGATATTCAGGGGTGCACCGGTCAATGTCGTATGGGCCAGCAGGCGGTTGACGGCGCCATCCAGATCACGACCATTTGAAACGACCGTTTTTGCAACATAGCTGATCACTGTCGGGCTAACGTCGAAACCGGGTTGGTGAATTTTGGCGACAGCAATCCGGGCCTCGAGAATTTTAACCCGTAAAGCCTCGTCCAGCGGGCCCATTTCAACCGCAAGACCGCCGGCAAGACGCGACCGAACGCGCTCGTCCAGCGTTTCGAGATCGGACGGCGGGCGATCGGCAGCAATCACGACCTGCCGTCCCGCATCCACTAACGCGTTGAGCGTGTGGCAGAATTCCTGCTGGATCGACTTGCCTTGCAGAAACTGGACATCATCGATGACCAGAAGATCAATCGCACGCAGTCGTTCCTTGAAATTCAGGGCGGTTTGGGCTTTTAGCGCCGACACAAACCCGTACATAAAACGGTCAGCAGTCAAATACAAAACACGACGGCCCGACGCTGCGACCGAATGGGCAATGGCGTGGAGTAGATGGGTTTTTCCCAAACCGACTGCCGAGTGGACATAGAGCGGATTATAGAGCGGCGAGGCACCAGGCTCGGCGTGCGCAATACGTTCGGCCGCTGCATGGGCAAGCGCGTTTGTCTTCCCGACGAGAAAATTGCCGAAATTCAGGCGTCGATCGAGGGGTGCGCCCGACAAAGGATCGGCGTCATGAACGGCGCGCGCCTCAAGCTCCTGAGCCGCCGTCTGCGGAGGGCGGTCAGAAGTTGCACGTTGCGGTGCTGTACTATCCACCTGCGGCTTCGAACCTGCACGGGCCGACATCCGGCTTGTTGTTCCCCGCACAGCCAGATCTATCCGACCAACGGTCGAAAATTCCTCAGTAAGCAACGCCAGAACACGTTCAATGTAATGCGACTGGATCCAGCTCTTCAAAAACCGGGTCGGAACTGTCAAATGGGCAACATCGCCAGCCAGATCGACAAGCTCAAGCCGCCCGAACCAGCTCGAAAACACATCATCCCCGAGTTCGGCACGAAGCCGACGCATCACACGCTCCCAAGCCTCGCGGTGAAGGCCGGTTTTCTCGCCGGACAAGGCACCGGAAGATTGTTGTGCATCTGGGGTAGGATTCAAAAACATGTGGGGTGCTCAACCAAAAACAGAATAATTCGATACGAAGAAAAAATCAGGACACCCGGCCCGAATTGATTGCGCAGACAAAGTGATGGGAGCACGGAAGTTCACAAGCGACAAACAAAAAATCCGTGGCCTGAAACATTCTCAAAAACATTTGATATTCCAACAACATCACAAACCCCATTCCGCGATATATGCGCTATTAATTTCAACAGGCAAATTTTAGAACAAAGCCTATCAAAAGATATTCGAATTTATAGAAACTTGAAATTGATAACAGCAATATTCAATTCTCTATATTTTACACTGAAGACGCTAAATACTTAAACAATATTATCCTATGTCTCAAAAAATGAGAATTTCACTCTTTCAAGATTTCAGAAAACCTTGTCGGCGCAGCGCCTCAGCGACAGAACCTTACACACGGCCCGAAACACGCGCAACGCCACAACTACAACCTACGATAGCATTTTACGCACAATTAGCACACTTTCAGAGATCTCGGCCAAGCTTGAGTCAGCCAACGCATTGGCCCTATTCACTTTTTCTTAACCATATTTTTTTTGAAAAAAAATAAACTTTTTTTTCGGACCTTTTCATTCGACTGCAGAAACCGAAAATCTTGCCCTCATTTTCTATTCTTACACTATAAGCTATTGATAAGTATAACGAATTTTTGATCACATTTTTTTGTTCCTGGCGTTGAAAACGCGCCGTTTCCGGAAATTTATGTCAAGCTGAATTTGCCAGAAAGTGAAAAAAATATGACACCCTTTTTCATCAACGTGAAAAAGGGTCAAATAAAAAAGCCCCGACAAAGCGGGGCTTTAAATTCTAGTCAAAAAGCTTGCCTATTCAGGCGCCGAGCGCTTTAACGGCCTTGGCGAGGCGGGAAACCTTCCGCGCTGCCGTGTTCTTGTGAATGATGCCCTTCTGGGCAGCTTTCATCAATTCCGGCTCAGCGGTCTTGAAGGCCTCTGTCGCAGCCGACTTGTCACCAGCAGCCAACGCCTCTTCGATTTTACGAACGAATGTCCGCATCCGTGAACGGCGGCTGCGGTTGACGGCCGTGCGGCGCTCATTTCTACGGGCTGCCTTTTTGGCCGATGCGGTATTTGCCATCTCTTATCCTTCGGGCGTCAAAATCCGGGTCAACCGGAACGATCACCGATTAGCTGTTTGAAAAAAGGTAAGACGTTCCGAAAACACTCCGGCCCGACTTGTTGAGGGGTTCATAGCCGCTCTCGTTAACCCCGTCAATCTCGGTTGAGCCAAGATCACCCGCCAACCAGAAATAAACGTAGCTGATTGCTCGGGTCGAGCAAGAGTTTGACGGCGACTGCGCAACACACCAGCACGATCAACGGGCGGATCAGGCGTGCACCGAGACCGACGGCTAGTCTCGATCCGACTTGCGCTCCGAGGATCGAACTCATCCCCATGGCAATACCCACGGACCAAACAACAGCACCGGTGAGCGAATAGAGCAGCAAGGAGCCCAAATTACTCGCCCCGTTCCCGATTTTTGCTCCTGCCGTCGCTCTGCGGAGGCCATAGCCCTGAAGCGTGACGAGGGCGAGCGTGTAGAATGAACCTGCTCCGGGTCCAAGAAACCCGTCATAAAACGCAATCAACGGGATGGGCACGAGCACAAACAGCCAATACGGCATACGCCGTCGTGAGTCGGCATCGCCCATGCTGCGGGAAAGCCCGAAATACGCGGCGACCGCAATCAACAAAACCGGCATCAGCGCGGATAGCACCTCGCGGGACAGATAATGGATCGAGAGAGCACCCAAAATTCCGCACGCGAACGCGGCAATCGCTAGGGGCAAGCCCGCCCGCCATTCAACGAGACCGGCGCGATGGTAGGTATAGAGCGACGAGATGATTGACGTCGTCCCCTGCACCTTGTTCGTGGCAACGGCGGTCACCGGATCAAATCCGGCCAGCATGAGCACGGGAACAGTCAACAGACCGCCACCGCCCGCAATCGCGTCGACAAATCCGGCAGCAAAAGCTACAAGCGAGAGCAGTGCAAGCGTTTCGAGACCAAATTCCATCAGCCGACCCAGTCCGGATCGGACAATACCGCTTCGGTATCGGCACCCAAACGCGGCGACGGGCGATCCGCCACCATGGGCGCGCCGTCAATCATGATCGGAGAGCGCACACTCGGCACGCTGCCAAGCGCCGCGTCCGGATTAACCAGATCAATCCGCATCCCGCGCGCAATCACCTGCTTGTCCGCAAAAACATCGGCCACCGTATTGATCGGCCCGGCAGGAACACCGGCTCCCTCAAGGGCCGTGAGCAATTCATCCCGCGTCAACGCTGCTGTTAACCCGGCCACCCGCGCACAAAGCGGCGCACGATGCTTAACGCGCAGCGGGTTCGTCGCATAATCGGGATTATCCGCGAGCGCAGGTTCTCCCAAAACCTGACAGAGTTTTCTGAACTGCCCGTCATTTCCCACCGCGATCACAATGTGGCCGTCGGACACCGGAAAGACCTGATACGGCACAATATTGGGATGCGCATTGCCAAGTCTCGTCGGCACTTTGCCTGAAACGAGATAATTCAGCGCCTGATTGGACAATACGCTCACCTGCGTGTCGAGCAGGGCCATATCGATATGGGCGCCCTGCCCTGTCATGTCCCGCTGCCGCAGCGCCGCCTGAATGCCGATCACGCCATAAACGCCGGTGAAAATATCGGCAAAGGCAACGCCGATCTTTTGCGGTTCGCCATCCGGCGCGCCGGTCAAATCCATGATGCCGCCCATCGCCTGGATCATGAAATCATAGCCTGCACGCTCGGCATAAGGTCCGCTCTGGCCAAAACCGGTGACCGAACAATAGACCAGACGCGGATTGACCGCTTTGAGGCTTTCATAATCGAGGCCATACTTTTTGAGACCGCCGACCTTGAAATTCTCGATCAGCACATCGGCGTGGGCCGCAAGCCACCGGATCGTCGCCTGACCTTCCGGCGTTTCGAAATCAACCGCAATCGAGCGCTTTCCGCGATTGCACGCATGGAAATAGGCGGCTGAGAGATCTCCGCCATCAGCGGCTGCAACAAAGGGCGGCCCCCATGTTCGCGTATCATCGCCCGATCCCGGGCGTTCCACTTTCACGACATCCGCACCGAGATCCGCCAGAGTCTGGCCGATCCACGGCCCCGCCAGAATGCGGGCGAGTTCGAGAACGCGGATGCCGGAAAGGGGTTTGGGTGAGGACATGGCCGCTTCCAAAGGGAAATTTGATGTCCGTCATTGCGAGCGAAGCGACGCAATCCAGTTGATGATCGAAAAGAACCTGGATTGCTTCGTTGCTTTCGCTCCTCGTAATGACGGTTGAAAGATTTAGAAAAACGCCTGAAGCCCCGTGATCGCACGCCCGAGGATGAGCGCGTGTACATCATGCGTCCCCTCATAGGTGTTCACCGTTTCGAGGTTCTGGGCATGGCGCATGACGTGGTATTCCTGGCTGATACCGTTCCCGCCATGCATATCGCGGGCGGCGCGCGCAATATCGAGCGCCTTGCCGCAATTATTGCGTTTCACAATCGAGATCATCTCGGGGGCCATCTTGCCCTCATCCATCAAACGACCCACGCGCAGCGAGCCTTGCAGGCCGAGCGCAATTTCGGTCATCGCATCGGCGAGTTTCTTCTGGATCAGCTGTGTCTGGGCCAATGGCTTGCCGAATTGCACGCGATCCAGCGTATATTGACGGGCACGGTGCATGCAATCTTCAGCTGCCCCGAGAACGCCCCACGAAATGCCGTAGCGAGCGCGATTAAGACAGCCAAACGGGCCTTTCAATCCGGAAACATTCGGCAACAAATGCTCTTCGCCAACAATCACGTCTTCCATCACGATTTCACCTGTGATCGATGCGCGCAACGACAGTTTGCCTTCAATCTTGGGGGCAGAAAGACCTTTCATGCCCTTTTCAAGAATGAAACCGCGAATGTCATTATTGTGCGCGGCGGACTTTGCCCAGACGATGAACACGTCGGCGATAGGCGAATTCGAAATCCACATTTTCGCGCCATTGAGCTTGTAGCCGTCAGCCACCTTCTCGACGCGGGTTTTCATGCCCGCCGGATCGGACCCTGCATCAGGCTCGGTGAGGCCGAAGCAGCCGATCCACTCGCCCGTGGCGAGTTTCGGCAAATATTTCTTGCGCTGGGCATCGCTGCCATAGGCGTAGATCGGATACATGACGAGCGACGTCTGAACGCTCATCATCGAGCGATAGCCTGAGTCAACGCGCTCAACCTCGCGGGCAACGAGGCCATAGGAGACATAACTTGCGTTGGCGCAACCATACTCTTCGGGCAATGTCACACCCAAAAGACCTATCGCGCCCATTTCATTGAAAATGCCGCGCTCTGTTGTTTCATTCGCATAGGCTTTGACAATGCGCGGCAGGAGTTTTTCCTGCGCGAAATCGCGGGCCGTATCGCGGATCATACGTTCGTCTTCGGTCAATTGCTCGTCAAGCAGGAACGGATCGTCCCACTGGAACGGGGCAGGCTTGTGCGATGTCGTAGACATGAAAAACTCCCTTAATCAAGCAACTGGTCGAGACCGCGGCGCAGGCCTTTGACCTCGCGGACGCGGCGAACGGCAAGCAAAGTTCCACCAACATAGGGGGCGGCGGATGTTCCTGCATCATGGCGAATGACAAGGCGCTCATCGGGCGCCCCGAAAACCGCCTCGCATGACAGAAGATAGCCTGGCATCCGGATCGAATGCACCTGAACCGAGCCAATGGTCGCGCCCCGCGTGCCGGGCGCACCTGTCAACTCATTGACCGGCTTGGCGTTCGAGGGTAGTCGAACGGCTGAAAGGCGTTCCGCCAATTCGCGCCCTGTGCCCGATGGCGTGTCGGGCTTCTTGGCCGACGCGTAATCAATCACCTCGACATCAGCGACATATTTGGCTGCCATTAGCGCGAATTTTGTCATCAGGACGGCTGTCACGGAGTAATTACCGGACGCAAAGACACTGACGCCCTTCGCCTGTGCAGCCGCGTCTATTTCGGCAAAATCATCAGCGGTCAGTCCCGATGTCCCGATCACAAGTGCGGTTTTGTGCGCAATCGCCGTCATGGCATGGCCTTTGACGACATGCGGCTTGGTGTAATCGATGATGACATCGCAGGGTGTTTTCAGCGCATCCTCAAGGGAGGCGGAAACAAGAACACCCGTCGGATCACGGCCCAGAACCTCACCAACATCCTTACCGGCCGCCGCGCGTGATACCGCGCCGACAAGCACCATGTCGTCTGCGTCCAGAACACCTTTTGCAACTGCGCTTCCGGTCCAGCCCGTCGCCCCGGCGACAATAATCCGAATGGTCATGTTGGCTGTCCTATCCGATATCGAAGCTCACGCCCTGCGCGAGCGGGAGCGTTGTGCCGTAATTGATCGTATTCGTGGCACGACGCATATAGGCTTTCCAAGCGTCAGAGCCCGCCTCGCGGCCGCCACCCGTTTCCTTTTCGCCGCCGAACGCCCCGCCGATTTCTGCACCGGACGGACCTATATTCACATTGGCGATACCACAATCAGAACCTTCATCCGACACAAACCGCTCGGCCTCGCGCATATCAAGGGTAAAGAGCGACGAGGAAAGCCCTGCGCCGACTGCATTTTGCATGGCCACCGCTTCCTCGAATGTCTTGTATTTCATCACATAGAGAATGGGTGCGAAGGTCTCGCGGGTCACGGGGTCGACATGGGCGGGCATTTCGACGAGCGCAGGGGCGGCATAATAGGCATCAGAATGACCACCAACCGAAACGCGAGCCCCACCGGTAATGGTGCCACCCACTGCCTTGGCTTCAGCAAGCGCCTTTTCCATGCCGTCAAAGGCGGCCTTGTCGACCAGCGGCCCGACCAGCACGCCAGCCTCGCGCGGATCACCCACTTTCACGCTGCCATAGACAGCGCGGAGTTTCGGAACGAAGGCATCATAAATGCTCTCATGAACAATCAAGCGGCGCAATGTCGTGCAGCGCTGACCCGCCGTTCCCATTGCTGCAAAGGCGACGCCGCGCAGCGTGATATCCAGATCAGCGGAAGGCGCAACGATGGCGGCGTTGTTGCCACCGAGCTCCAGAATAGCACGGGCAAAACGCGCGGCCAGCTTCGGCGCAACTTGCCGCCCCATTGCCGTCGAGCCTGTTGCAGAGACAACCGGTACGCGGTGATCGGACACCAGCGCATCGCCGACCTCGCGTCCGCCAACGAGAACTTCAAGCAGACCATCGGGCACATCGCCAAAACGGTCGACAGCGCGCTTCAAAATCGCCTGGGTTGCCAGAGCGGTGAGAACCGTTTTCTCAGAAGGCTTCCACACCACGCTATCGCCGCAGACAAAGGCCAAAGCCGCGTTCCATGACCAGACAGCCACCGGAAAATTGAACGCCGAGATCACACCGCAAACGCCGAGCGGATGCCATGTTTCCATCATGCGATGCGCCGGGCGCTCGGTTGCAATCGTCAAGCCGAAAAGCTGGCGGGAAAGGCCAACGGCGTAATCGCAAATGTCGATCATCTCCTGCACTTCGCCCAAGCCCTCGGACGTGACCTTGCCGACTTCAAGTGTCACAAGGCGGCCGAGATCATCCTTGGCAGCGCGCAGCTCTTCGCCAAGCAGGCGCACGAGTTCGCCACGGCGCGGCGCCGGAACCTTGCGCCATTCCTTGAATGCCGCATCTGCACGACCGATTGCCGCAGCCGCGTCAGTTGCAGAATGGGAAGCCAGTTCGACCATCACTTCGCCAGTAATCGGCGACCGCGCGGGCATGCCGCCACTCTTGAACACGGACTGCGGAACACCGAGACGAGAGAGAATTGCACGTGCTTCCGCTGATACAGACTGTGTCATTTTACCCTCTAAACTTGCGAAGCCGACATTAAATCGCGGTCGGTAATTGATTCTGGAACTTGACTGGTTCAAACCATGCCATGTTCGATGCATACCCAAATGCCTCACCATCGTTCGGCTTGCAATCACTCTTTCGCGCAGACATCATGGTTTGAGCGAAAGAGATAGCTCCAGACGCCTGAAAGTGGATGACCATAATGCCGCACCCGAGTTTTCCAGTCCGTACCGGTGGACAATTGATTGTCGACTCGCTCGCCGCCCAAGGCGTTGATCACGTGTTCTGCGTGCCGGGAGAAAGCTATCTCGCAGTCCTCGACGCGCTGCACGATGTTGCGATCAATGTCACCGTCTGCCGGCAGGAGGGTGGAGCTGTCATGATGGCCGATGCGACGGCGCGCCTGACGGGACGCCCCGGCATCGCGATGGTGACCCGCGGCCCGGGGGCCACCAATGCCTCGCCCGGCATTCACATTGCCGAACATGACTCGGTACCGCTGATTTTATTTGTCGGACAGATTGAATCCGGCATGAAAGAGCGCGGCGCGTTTCAGGAAATGGATTACAAGGCGTTTTTCGGCTCGACCGCCAAATGGGTAACCGAGATTACTGACCCTGCGCGTATTCCCGAAATCATTTCCCGCGCCTTTCACGTTGCCATGCAGGGCAGACCCGGCCCCGTTGTCATAGCCTTGCCCGAAGATATGCTGATAGCGCGCACCGCTATTGCGCCAGCGCCACGGGTGGAGCCTATCGAGACGTGGCCCGGCCAAACGCAAATGGCGGAACTTCAAAAACTCCTCTGGGCCGCCAAACGTCCGGTCATGATCCTTGGCGGCAGTGGATGGTCGGACAAGGCACGCTCTGCCGTTACACGATTTGCCGAGCGTTTTGATCTGCCGGTGGCAACCTCGTTTCGCAGGGCGATGCTGTTTTCAGGGGATCACCCGAATTATGCCGGCGAGATTGGCATTGGCCCCAACCCGAAACTCAAGGCGCGGATCGAGAAGGCGGATCTGGTGCTGATGGTTGGCGGACGCATGGCCGAAATGCCGTCGCAAGCCTATACGTTGTTCGATATTCCCGTGCCGAAGCAGAAACTCGTCCATGTTCATGCGGATGCGGAGGAATTGGGCCGCGTCTATCATCCGTTTCTTGGGATTCATGCAAGCCCCCGCGCCTTTGCCGCCGCGTTGGAGACGTTGCAGCCGCCGAACACACTTCCCTGGCAGGCCGAGCGTGAACAGGCGCGAGCCGAGTATTTGGTATGGACAGACACGATCCCGACAATCCGCGGCGATTTCCAGATGGCGCATGCGATGCGCTGGCTGAGAGACCGTATTCCGCATGACAGCGTCATCACGAATGGTGCCGGAAACTATGCGATCTGGCCCGGGCGCTTCCTTCGTTTCCGCTCCTACGGGACACAAATCGCGCCCAATTCGGGTTCGATGGGCTTTGGTGTTCCAGCAGCTGTCGGGGCAAAGCGTCTTCATCCCGAGCGAATGGTCATCGCCTTTGCGGGCGACGGGTGCTTTCTGATGAACGGGCAGGAATTTGCGACCGCAGTGCAATATGATCTCGCGATCATCGTGATCGTCGTCGATAACGGGATGTATGGCACGATCCGGATGCATCAGGAGCGCGAATATCCAGGACGTGTCTCGGCAACAAACTTGAAAAACCCTGACTTTGCCGCCTATGCCCGCGCTTTCGGCGGCCATGGCGAAACGGTGAGGCGGACGGAAGAGTTCGAACCGGCCTTCGAGCGCGCAGTTGCAGCGGGCAAACCGGCGATCATCCATTGCTTCATTGATCCGGAAGCCATCACACCGGCAACAACGCTTTCAGCCTTGCGCGAGGCGGCGTCGAAGCCGAAAGACTGGGAAATTTCGCCCTGAGAGGATCACCGCTGAGGTATCTGGCTTTCGAGCAATGCTTTTGCTTTCGCCATGTCCGCCTCGGCGTCCTCGGCGCTAATGTAGCGGTTATCCAGATTTTGCGCGATGAGGATCATTGATTGCCAGTAATTCTCGTGGAATTTCGTTTTCACGAGCCCGTTGGCTTTCGCAACCTTGTATTGCCGTTTGACCGCGCTTTCGCGGGTGAGTTGACCGGCTGATACGAGCGCTTCGGTCGTCTGCCGTTCAGCATCAACGAGATCCTGCGCGGCATTTGCAGCTCCGCCTATCATCGTCGTCGACTGCGATATTTGCTCTGCATTTTCAGGGGCTTTCGCCGGTGGCTCGAGTTTTTTTACCTGCGCAGCAAGAAGCTCCGGCGCATCAGCCCGCGACTGCTGGGATTTTTGGTCGATCTTTTCAATTGCCAGCTCGGAAACTGACGCACCCGGTGACTGGCAGGCGGTCAATCCAAGACACAGAAACAGACTTGTCAGGGTCATACGCATCACTTACCTCTTGCCCAACATTCTTCTCAAATACTGCGTAAGGCCAAATGCGCGCGTTGGCCATCAAGAAATATTGCGATTTCAGCAATTAGTTCCACCACCGTGCCTAAAACTTGTGCTGCATGAGCCGTCATATGACCCATGGAACGGATCAACCACAGGCAGCCCCGATGAGCGCGACAATAATTGAACTTGACTCAAAGCGTGCCGGCCGGATTGCAGACACGCTCGCCGATGACCACGCCCACATCCGGGATAATGCAATCAGCTTCGCTGATAGCCTTCACGACGCGATGGAGCGTTTTCATCTTAACCCGACAATGATCGCCACATTGCTGATGGCGAAGGCGGTCGATGTACTGGTCGAGAGTCCTGAGGCCACCAGCCCCGATCAGGAATACCAGGCCACGAACCGGTTGTTGAAAGCCATTATCGAGGCGCGCAATCGTGCGCGCGCCCAAGAACCGGCTGTTCGTCTCATGAACGGCACGAATGACGCGGTCAGCGAAGAAGAGTGCGAGGTCGCAAAAATATAGTGGTGGCTGTTGCGGCACCGGCCGCCGACGTTTTTACTTCCCAAACAAAAAGGGCAGAACCGAGGTTCCGCCCTTTTTTTAACTCGCAGCAAGCCGGTCTTAGGCGAGCTTCAGGTTTTCAGCCGAGGTCTTGCCACGGTTTTCCACGAGGTCGAACGTGACCTGCTGGCCTTCGGCGAGACGGGAAAGACCCGCGCGCTCAACGGCACTAATGTGGACGAAAACGTCCTTTCCGCCATTGGCGGGCTGGATGAAGCCGTAACCTTTTTCAGCGTTAAACCATTTGACGGTGCCCTTTTGCATCGTCGTCTCCTATCGTTAGAACAAGATTTCGAACGAAACACGATATTGTGCCCCGTCCCACAACGCGAGTTTAGTGCTTGCCTAGAAGACACCGACGCCATACGACGTGCATCTGCCAAATGGGCCAAAAACCGTTTGCTCGCTTTTACATAGGGCAACGATAGAAAAATGCAAGACAATCCGGTCAATTGCGGTCTCGGTTCGTAGCAAAACGGACAACACAGGTTAACAATCTTGCCTATCGTCCGCCAATCCGGCATAGCGATACGCGAATGGGCGTTCTGCCCGTCTCTTTTCAGGATCACATGGCACCTCCCCTTCTCTTCCTCAAGGAAATTGCGCTGACCTTTGGGGGCACGCCATTGCTCGAAAGTGCTGATCTCTCGATTAGCGCCGGCGAACGTCTGTGCCTCGTTGGCCGTAACGGGTCCGGCAAGTCGACCTTGCTTAAAATCGCTGCCGGTCTCGTCGAGCCCGATCATGGCGAGCGTTTTGTCCAACCCGGCACAACGATCCGCTATCTGCCACAGGAGCCCGATCTTTCCGGCTATCCGACGACACTGGCTTACGTCGAAGCGGGACTTACTTCCGGCGACGAGAACTACCGTGCGCTCTATCTTCTCGAAGCCCTCGGCCTGAACGGGACGGAAGACCCTGCAAAACTGTCCGGCGGAGAGGCGCGCCGCGCCGCTCTGGCGCGTGTTCTCGCGCCCGAACCCGACGTGCTGATGCTGGATGAGCCGACGAACCATCTCGATCTGCCCGCGATCGAGTGGCTTGAAGCCGAACTCGCATCGCTCAAATCCGCGCTCGTCCTGATCAGCCATGATCGCCGCTTCCTGTCCAATCTGTCGCGGGCGACGCTTTGGCTTGATCGCGGTGTCACACGGCGGCTTGATCAGGGTTTTGCGGCGTTTGAAGATTGGCGCGACACGATTTTCGAGGAAGAGGAGCGCGAGCGCCACAAACTCGACCGGCAGATCGTGCGCGAGGAACATTGGGTGCGCTATGGCGTCACCGCACGCCGTAAACGCAATGTCCGCCGCATGAGGGAATTGGCAAATCTCCGTCAGAAGCGTCGTGACAATCGCGCGGTAACCGGCGATGTCAAACTCGTCGCGGCCGAAGCCGACACGTTAGGCGCGATGGTGATCGAGGCTAAGAAGATCAGCAAATCCTATGGCGAGCGCGCCATCGTATCGGAATTATCGCTCCGCATTTTGCGCGGCGACCGCCTCGGTATTGTCGGCGCCAATGGCACCGGAAAAACAACCCTGATCAATCTGCTGACCGGCAAACTGCCCCCCGATGCCGGTCATGTCCGCCTCGGCGTCAACCTCGCTATGGTCACGCTCGAACAAAAGCGCGACAGTCTCGATCCGAACGCGACATTGGCCGAAACGCTCACCGGCGGCAGCGGCGACAAGGTCGTCGTCAATGGCGAGCCACGCCATGTCGTCTCCTATATGAAGGATTTTCTGTTTCCGCCGGAACAGGCCCGCACGCCCGTATCGGTTTTGTCAGGGGGCGAACGCGCGCGCCTTCTGCTGGCTGTCGCCCTCGCATCCCCCTCGAACCTGCTTGTTCTGGACGAACCGACCAACGATCTCGACCTTGAAACCCTTGATCTTCTCGAGGATATGCTGGGCGATTATGCCGGCACATTGCTTGTCGTCAGCCATGACCGCGACTTCCTTGATCGCGTTGCAACCGCAGTTCTTGTTTCCGAAGGCAAGGGGCGTTGGCTTGAATATGCCGGCGGCTATTCCGACATGGTCCGCCAGCGCGGTACCGGCATCGAAGCACGCACATCGACATCGAGACCTTTAAACACGGGCAAAGGCAAAACCCCGACTGCTGCCAGCCAGCCTGTCCCCGAGACCAAACGCAAACTCTCGTTCAAAGAAAAGCACGCGCTCGAAACAATTCCGGCGCGCATGGAAGCACTCGAGCGGGACATCAAAAAGCTACGCGATGTTCTGGCCGACGCGACGCTTTTCACGCGCGACCGCCCGCGGTTTGACAAGGTTCACGAGACGCTGGCCCGCGCGGAGCAGGAACTCGCTGCATCCGAAGAGCAATGGCTCGCGCTGGAACTGCTGCGCGAGGAGCTGGAAGGCCCTGCCTGATCAGGCAGGAAGCGCCTGCTCCACCAGTCTCACCCAGTAGCTCACGCCGGTGGAAATGGCGTTGTCGTCGAAATCATAGCGCTCGTGATGCAGACCGGCTGAATCGCCATTGCCGATAAAGATGAAACAGCCCGGGCGGGCCTCGAGCATATAGGAGAAATCCTCGGCACCCATGATCGGCGCAACCGCCGTATTGACCCGCGCATCGCCTGCTACATCGGCGGCAATTCTTGCGGCAAACGCTGTTTGATCCGCGTGATTGACCGTCACGGGATAGCCCCGATGATAGGTAAATTTGATCTTCGCGCCGTGCATTGCGGCTGTGGCATCCGCAATCGCATTCATCCGCGCCTCAACGAGATCGCGGATCTTTTCGCTGAATGTCCGGACCGTGCCTTTCAGAATGGCGTCCTGAGGAATAACGTTTTCCGCTTCGCCCGCATGGATCACCGTCGTCGAGATCACCGCGCTTTCGAGCGGATCCACATTGCGCGAGACAATCCCCTGCAAGGCAATCACCAGCTGGCAGGAGATATAGACGGGATCAATCGACAATTGCGGGATTGCTGCATGCGCACCTTGGCCTGCGACATGAATCTCGAAAAAATCCGCCGCGGCCATGATCGGACCCGGACGCACACCGAAATGGCCGACGGGCATCCCCGGCATATTGTGCATGCCGTAGACCTCGTTGATACCGAAGCGTTCCATCATGCCGTCATCGACCATGGCCTTGCCGCCCGCGCCGCCCTCTTCAGCCGGCTGGAAAATCACGACAGCCGAACCAGCGAAATTCCGTGTCTCTGCGAGATAGCGTGCCGCCCCGAGCAGCATCGCCATATGGCCATCATGCCCGCAGGCATGCATCTTTCCGGTGGTTTGCGACGCATAGGCCTTGCCGGTTTTCTCGAGAATTGGCAGGGCATCCATGTCCGATCTCAGTCCGATCACGCGGTTTCCGGGTAGACGACCCTTGATCACGCCGACAACGCCTGTCCGCCCGATACCCGTCACAACCTCGTCGCACCCAAATTCCTTGAGCTTTTCCGCCACAACGCCCGCGGTCCGGTGGACATCATATTGCAACTCCGGATGGGTATGAAAATCCTGTCGCCAGACAGAGATTTCGGGAGCGAGTTCGGCAATTCGATTTAATATCGGCATCTGGATTCCTTCGATTCCACTTTCTCCTATTAAATCCTGTTGTCACCCGCGCGTCAAAGCCCGATTTGCAACCTGAGCCAAGACAAGCGCGTGACAAACCCTTTTTTAGAATGATAGGGATAGGCGATCCTCTTTCGCCTTTTACAAACAACAGGGCAGACGCGGCATGACCAGCAAACTCGACCAGTTGAAATCCATGACCGTTGTTGTAGCCGACACAGGCGACATGGAGGCCATCCGTACCTTCCGTCCAACCGATTGCACGACGAACCCGACCCTCGTTCTCAAGGCCGCCCAGATGGAAGCCTATGAGTCCGTGGTTTCGGACGCGATCACATGGGGCAAAAAGCAGGCGGGCGGGCGCGAGGCCGTTGCTGCTGCGGTTGCGGACCGTCTGGCCGTCGCCTTCGGCACGGAATTGTCAAAGCTCGTCCCGGGCCGTGTTTCAACGGAGGTTGACGCAGATTTGTCGTTTGATACCCAGAAATCGGTCGAGAAGGCCCGCGCTATTCTCGCTGCCTATGCCGCGAATGGCGTGCCGAAAGAGCGCATCCTGATCAAGATCGCCTCGACATGGGAGGGCATCCGCGCCGCGGAAATTCTCCAGCGGGAAGGTGTTGATTGCAACCTCACCTTGCTGTTCTCGCTCGCACAGGCGGTTGCTTGCGCCAAGGCGGGTGTATTTCTGATTTCACCCTTTGTCGGCCGAATTCTCGATTGGTATGCCAAAGCGGAAGGCAAGACCTTCACCGCGGAGGAAGATCCGGGCGTGCTCTCCGTCCGGCAGATTTATGCCTATTACAAGCGCCACGGCCACAATACCGTCGTAATGGGCGCAAGTTTCCGCAATATTGGCGAGATCGAAGCCCTTGCCGGATGCGACAGGCTCACTATCGCGCCCGCTTTGCTCGAGCAATTGGCCAAGGATACGGGCACAATGCCACGCAAGCTTGATCCGGCAAATGCTGCAAAATCAGGCACGGATGCCATCGCGGTTGACGAAGCAAGCTTCCGCTGGGCGATGAATCAGGACGCGATGTCGACGGAAAAACTCGCCGAAGGCATACGCGGCTTTGCCAAGGATCTTGGCAGCCTGAGGACGATGATCCTGCAACGAATGGATGCGTGACGCTCTAGCGCTTCAGCCCCGCGAGCCGCTCCAGCGCGCCGTCTAGCACGTCGTCGCGCTTTGCAAAGCAGAAACGCACGACGGTTTTGACGGGATTTTCGGCATAAAACGCTGACACTGGAATTGCCGCCACGCCCTGCTCTCGCACGAGCCGCTGGCAGAAGGCGGCATCATCGATTTCGCCGAGCGGGGCGATATCAATATTCACGAAATAGGTTCCGGCGCTCGGCAACACCGAAAAGCCGAGCGCTTCAAGACCTGTGGAAAAACGGTCTCGGCTGCGCTCAAGCCCGGCACGCAACGCGGTAAAAAATCCTTCATCCTTGGCAAGACCATAGGCAACAGCCGTCTGGAGGTTGGGCGGGGTTGTGAACGTCAAAAACTGGTGCGCTTTGGAGAGCACCCGCATCAGCGCAGGGGCCGCGCAGGAAAACCCGACTTTCCATCCGGTCAGCGAGAAAATCTTGCCCGCTGAGCCAATTTTGACCGTGCGTTCGCGCATTCCCTCAATATTCAGCATGGAGAGATGTTGCACGCCGTCAAACACAACATGCTCCCACACCTCGTCGCAAATAGCATACGCATCGTGTTTCACGCAGAACCGCGCCAGCAGGTCGAGATCCTCCTTACCATACACGATTCCGGCAGGATTTAGGGGATTGTTGAACAAAACGAGTTTGGTCTTGTCGGAAAAGGCCTTGGCGAGCATCGCTTCAGTGAAACGCCAATGCGGCGGCTCAAGCGTGACAAAGCGCGGTACTCCGCCCGCACGCAGCACGAGCGGCAGATAGGCGTCATAAAGCGGTTGGAACAGCACCACTTCGTCGCCCGGTTTGATCAAAGCCATCAACGCGCCGGCAATGGCCTCTGTCGCGCCTGAGGTGATCATTACCTCGCTCTCCCAGTCAAGGCTTACGCCCTGATGATGCGCGTAATGACGGGCAACCGCTTGCCGGAGTTCGGGCCACCCCATCATGGGCGGGTATTGGTTCCAGCCCTCCATCAAGGCATCGGCGGCCTTGCGCCGCACATCCTCCGCGCCCGGATCGTCGGGAAAGCCCTGGCCGAGATTGATCGCCCCCGTCTCGCGCGCAAGGCGGGACATGGTTTCAAAAATCGTCGTCGGGATATCGGCAAAAATCGGGTTCATAGCGCGAGACGATACCGCCTCACGCCGCGCGCTTCAATGCCTCATCGGCGGACAAGGCTGTTTCAGGCGTGCCGGAAACAATGAGTTCGAGCACTTCGCGCTCATTGGTGTGCTTCACGTAACGCTCACCAACGTTTTCGCCGCGCTTCAGGACCATCACGCGGTCACCGACTTCGAAAATATCGGTGAGGCGATGCGAGATGATCACTTGGGCTACGCCCTGCTTTTTGAGCTCGGCCATGGTTTCGAGCAAGCGCTCGGTCGCCATCACCGAGAGATTGGCCGTCGGTTCGTCAAAGATCACGACGCGCGGATTGAACGAGATCGCGCGCGCAATCGCGACCGATTGCTGGCGACCGCCCGAGAGACTTTCGACCTTCTGGAACACCGAGTTTACGTCAACCTTGAGACGCTTCAACACCGTGCTCGCTTCTGCATACATTTTCTCGCGATCGACAAACAGCCCATATTTGCGCGGCCACCGCCCGAGAAAGATATTCTGGCCGACATCCATGTTCCCGCACAGCGCGAAGTCCTGATAGATCATTTCGATACCGACATCGCGGCTTTCCTGGGGGCTACGAAACTGCGTCGAGGCGCCCTTGAACAGCACATCGCCGTCATCCCGCTGATAGGCCCCGGTCATCACCTTCATCAAGGTGGATTTGCCGGCGGAATTGTCACCGACAAGGCCAAGAATCTCGCCCGGCATCAGGCTGAAATTCACGTTTCGCAATGCGTGAACTGCGCCGAAATGCTTCTGAATCCCGCGCATTTCAATGATTGGAGTCGTCATGAGTGGTCCCCCGAGCCGCGAAGCCGGTCAAAGACGCGGCGTATGATGTTTTCCTGCCTGATCCAGATATCGCCGATCACGGCACCGATCAGGATCAATCCGATAAAGACGTTCATCCAATGCTGCGGCATCACGAACGACGTGCCGTCCGGCATCAGGATTTGAAGCGACAGCACCGAGCGGATCAGCGTGATCGCCGCTGCACCCGCAAGTGAGCCGATAATCGTGCCATACCCGCCGAAGATCGACCCGCCGCCAATGATAACCGAGGCAATCCCGTCGAGTTCCCGCAAGGAACCGGCAGACGGGTTGAACGAGCGCAGATAGGCGACATAGATCACACCCGCTGCCGAGGCGCAGATTGCCGAGAAAACCAGCGACCAGAACCGCACCGCCTTTGTATTGATGCCGGAATAACGTGCTGCACGCTCATTGCCGCCAACAGCGTAGACCATCTGGCCGATGGATGTTTTCGCCAGCGCAATGCCTGCGATAATCGCAATCACACCGAGAAAGATCGTCTGAACGCTCACAGCCTTGGCAATCGCCATCAACAAGCCCGGTTCGGGTGCGGTGCCGTAATAGGTCAGAACTTCGTAGAGATTGCGGCCGATCAGATTGAAATTCTCCGAGAAGCCGGACAATTGCCGCCCCGCGACGAGCCATGCCCCGAAGCCGCGCGCAATGTAGAACATGCCCAGCGTCGAGACGAAGGCGGGCAGCCCGAACCCGACAGTCAGATAGCCGTTCACGACGCCGCACAGCGTGCCCGCAACCATCGCCACCGCAATCGCGGTCAACGGGTCAACGCTCATTTCCTTCATCAGGAACCCGACCGTTGCTCCGGAAAACGCGATGATCGAGCCAACCGACAAATCGACATCGCCATTGGCAAGCACAAAGGTCAGACCAATCGACACAAGTGCAATCTCGGTGAAGGCCAGCAGAAGGCTGAACGAATTATCGAGCGAACCCCAGAAATCCGGTCGCAACCAGAAACCGATCAACCACAAAGCAACAGCGAGCATGATCGCCGCCGCATCGCGCCGGGCGAGAAACGCCTTCAGGCCCTTGGCACCCATGCCGCTCGCATCCGTCCGCGCGCCCTTTGTCTGCGCGCCGACAATTGCCGCTTCGCCACGGTCCGGCGGAGGCGGAACGCTCTCACCCTTAACTTTCGCCCAAAGGCGGGCAACGCCACCGCCCTTGATCGCCCAAGGCTCCAACAATACGGCGATCAGCAGAATAACGCCCAAAAAGGCCTGCACCGCGCCACCCGGCAATTGCGCATAGGCCTGCACAACAATCTGTTCGTCTCCGACATCGATGATCCGCGTGATCGGGAAGCCCTCGCGCAACACCTTGTCGATCAGCACGACCAAGGCCGAGCCGAGAACCGCGCCCAGCACACGCCCGCGCCCGCCCGCAATCGAGGCCCCGCCCACGATCACCGCGGCGATCACAATCAGTTCCGCACCCTGCCCGTATTGCGACGTTATGCCCTTATCCTGCGCGACAATCATCAACCCCGCAATACTCGCCGTCAGCGACGAGATCAGATAGGACCGCATCCTGATCCAGCGTGTCGGAATCCCCGCATAGCCCGAGGCCTGCTCATTGCCGCCAACCGCATAGGTTTCGTATCCCGTTCGCGTTTTCGCCAGCGCGAACATGCCGATCACGGCAACGGCAAGGAAAATCAAAATCTGCGTATTGAACCCGAACGCGTTCGTCTCGCCGAGAATGAAAAAGGCGCGATCCCCCACTGCCTTGGTATCAAACGCAATCGTCTTGCCGCCGGTGAGCCCCAGCACTAGGCCGCGCCCGATGAACAGCATCGTGAGTGTTGCAATAAAGGCCGGCACTTTCAGCCGCGTCACGAGGAAGCCATTGATCAGCCCGACGGCAAGGCCCGTAATCACACCTGCAAAAACCGACCAGCCAATCCCGAGATCGAAATGGTTCGGCGAATAAGCAATCGAAAATATCGTCGCGACCAATCCGAGAATGGAGCCGACCGACAGGTCCAGCTCCTTGTTGACGATCACGAATGTCATGCCGACAGCCATCACGCCAAAACGGGCAGTATCGCGCAAAATGGCTGAGACGGCGTCAGAAGATCCGAAAAAATCGGGATTGATGATAAAACCGGCGATGTAGAGGATCGCCATAAAAAACAGAATGCCGAATTCCCACCCGCCAAACAACTGGGCCGGATAGCGAGTCGGCGCATAGCTGGTTGCGGAAGAAACAGCAGTCATGGGGAAATTCCGGCAAATAGTGGATTAAAAATACGAATAAAAGTGCCGGGGCAGCGAGCCCCGGCACTCATGATCAAAAAGGATCAGTTCTCGAAGCGCTTGCCGACATTGCCCAGGCTGTCCTTGGTCACGAGCTGGGCGCGTGTATCAAGATTGGCTGCGGAAATGCCGCGGTCGATCTGGAGATAGAGCTGGGCCACTGGCCAGAAGCCCTGCAAGAATGGCTGCTGACCGAGCGCACCGGTGAGCGCGCCTGTCTTGATCTGTTCCTGCTGCTTCGGACCAAGGTCGAAGCCGAAAGCGCAGATCTGGCCGTTCTTCTTCAGCTGGCCGACAGCATCACCCAGCGCTGGTGTCACAAAGCCGTTTGCAGCGAACGCACCGACAACATCCTTGCGGCTCTCGATGAGGGTCACAACGGAGTTGACGATATTGTCCTTGTCAACGTCGATGCCGATATTGTTCGGGCCCGCGTCAACCTTGAAATCGGCAAGCTTGTTCGCAGCCTTCAATGTCTTCACGGTCGCGTTGAACGCCGCCGTGATACGACGGTTCACTTCCTCATTGCCCAAAGTCGTCGTGTTCGGGAATACAACCGAACCCTTGGCACCCTTGGCAATCAGGCACTTGGCCAATGCTTCGCCGCCAATCGCTGCAGCAGATGATTCCTGACCGGTGTGTGAAATGCCCGACCGGTTGAAGATTGCCGGATCGAACGAGTTTGTCGTCGCGATCGGAATGTTCTTTTCCATCAGCTTCTTGACGAGATCGTCATACGCGCCGGATTGTGGCGTTGTCATGATCACGCCGTCAATCGTCGGGTCCTGCACGATCTGGTTCAGGATCGCGATTTCGCGTGGAATATCATCAACGGGTGCTTCCGAACCGAGCATGATCAAATTGATGCCGAAAGCGTTTGCCGCAACCTTCGCGCCGACATAGGTCGGATCGAAGAAGCCGTTACCGGCGGTGTGCGTGACGATGGCGAAGGTCAGCTTGCCGTCCTTGGAATTGAAGTCTTTCGAACCAGGAGCTTCCTTGGCGGCGTCTTCGAACGAATACCCGCCGACTGCTTTATTCAGCACACCGGAGGATTGGGCATGGGCTGCGACGGCGCCGACCGAGACGCTTGCAGCAAGAGCAACAACAAAAGTGAATGCCTTCATAAATCTTCTCCCTATGGATCACCGCCCGAAACCAGCGGTCTTGAGATTGGTCGCGGCGCGTTTGAAACTAGATCACGTCACATGGTGAACGGCGCCGCCCAGCTATCATAACGGTCGTTTCCGGCACGTCAATCAATCACCAAACACGAAATACAGCTAGGTTGATTAAAGATTGAGCACTCAATAAATTTTGAAGCCTCGCCAAGCCCCTTAGTGAGCTGGAACACCGGTTTAGCGCCCATAAGTCGCTTGCGATACCTTTCACACTGGACATCAAAAGCCAGCATGTGCGATCAATACCGTTGAATATTTCAGTAGCATCCCGCTTGAGACTGGCAGAAGCAGTCCGGGAGAACAAAGGAATTAGCCATGACAGAGATTAAAGGTCCGATCTATCCCGACCTCGAAGGCAAGGGAGTTCTGATCACCGGCGGCGGTAGCGGTATCGGTGAATCGATTGTCCATCATTTCGCGCGCCAGAATGTCAAAATCGGCTTTCTGGATATCAATGTCGAAGCCTCGAAAAAGGTTGTTGCTGATTGCGCCGCCAAAGGCGTGACTGTCCATTTCGAGCATTGCGACCTCAAGGACATTGCCGCCACGCAGGCTGCTATCGGGCGCATCCGCAAAGCAATCGGCCCGATCACGGTGTTGATCAACAATGCCGCGCATGATCAGCGGCACAAGGCGGAGGAAGTGACCTCGGACTATTGGGATGACCGCTTCGCAACCAATCTGAAACATCAGTTTTTCTGTGCTCAGGCCGTTCTCGAAGATATGAAAGCTGCCAATGACGGAGTGATTGTTAATTTCGGCTCGACCTCGTGGATGGCGGGGCAAGGTGGCATGGCTGCTTACACCGCGGCTAAATCAGCTGTTCTCGGGCTGACACGCTCTTTGGCCCGCGATTTCGGCCCGTGGAACATTCGCTGCACAGCAATTGCACCGGGCTGGATCATGACAGAACGCCAGTTGAACCTCTGGATGACGCCGGAAGGTGAAAAGGAACTCATGACGCGCCAGTGCCTCAAGCGCCGCCTTGTGCCTGCCGATATTGCAAAGGTGACCGTGTTCATGTCGTCTTCGGAAGCCAGTGCATGCACCAATCAGCAATATGTGGTCGATGGCGGTTGGGTCTGATCGCTGATCGTCGGAAACGTTCCCTTGGAAAAGGCTGAATTAATCGCTGTCGACTGGGGCACAACGCGCTTTCGTGCGTTTCTTGTCTCTGCCAACGGCGTTGTTTTGGCAAAAGCCGTCGCGGATGATGGTATTCTAAGCGTTGCATCGGGTGGGTTTCCGGCGGCACTTGAGAAACATTGCGGTGCTTGGCTTGCCACAAGTCCGGATATTCCGGTGGTGATGGCCGGAATGGTTGGGAGCCGGAATGGATGGGTCGAGGCGCCCTATCGTCAGTGCCCCGCGACGGTTTCCGATATCGCGGCGTCAATGATCAGCGTTTCACATGATGAGCGGCATCGTGTGTGGATTGTTCCGGGGCTTTCGATACGGGACTCGTCGGGGACTCCTGATGTTCTGCGTGGCGAAGAAACACTGGCCATCGGCACGGGCTTAACCTCCGGCCTCGTCGTCTTGCCAGGAACCCATTCGAAATGGGTTCGAATGGATCAAGGCCGTATTGTCGGCTTTGCGACTTTCATGACGGGCGAGCTATACGCCACATTGCTTTCTGACACGATCCTCGGGCGATTGCGTGAAGAGCCGGACGATCAAGTAGGCTTTGCAAAGGGTTTGCAAGCCGCGAGCGGGCCCGGGGGTCTGAGCCATCAGGCTTTTTCGGCACGTACGACCGTGCTGATGGGCGATCTATCAGGTCATTCCGTGGCCTCCTATATTTCGGGCCTCCTTATCGGTAGCGAAATCATGGAAGGCTTTGCCATGGAGCCTGATGCAGAAAAAATCATTGTTGTAGCCGAAGGCGCAATAGCGGAGGCCTACGAATTGGCATTTCGCACCAAAGAGAGAAATGTCAGCTTTATGACGCCAGACTCCTGCTTTATCGAAGGGTTGAGGCGTTTAGGTGCAAGCCGACTTGGAAAGAAGTGAAATGCCAACACACCATGAGCAATTTGACGCCGCGTTTGCCGCCTGCCCGTTGATTGCAATTCTGCGCGGCATCAAACCAGATGAAGCCGAGGCGATCGGCGAGGCGCTTGTTCGCGCAGGTATCAACATTATCGAAGTACCATTGAATTCGCCCGATCCGTTTGAAAGCATCGCACGGCTTGCAAAATTGCTCGCAGGACGCGCTATTGTCGGTGCAGGAACGGTCTTGCGTCGATCAGAGGTGGATCGCGTTGCCGATTGCGGCGGCACGCTGATCGTCTCGCCAAATGCAAATAGCGATGTTATCGCACATACAAAATTCCTCGGCCTCGTTTCTGCTCCTGGCGTCCTCACGCCAACGGAAGCCTTTTTGGCGCTGGACTCCGGCGCCAATATTTTGAAATTGTTTCCCGGGGAATTGATGCCTCCCGCAGGCGTCAAGGCAATCTCCGCTGTCCTTCCTAGAGAGACGCGCATGGTACTCGTCGGCGGTGTAACGGAAACCAGTTTTTCTGCCTATTCCGATACCCCCCTTGCCGGG
Organism: Alsobacter soli; assembly: GCA_945883115.1. Taxonomy (GTDB): domain Bacteria; phylum Pseudomonadota; class Alphaproteobacteria; order Rhizobiales; family Beijerinckiaceae; genus CAIUPE01. The sequence goes on along the minus strand of CAMCXA010000003.1, from coordinate 63,570 downwards.
TTTGGCTTTGGCTCGTCCCTTTTCAAACCTGGTAATTCGGCGACCGAAATCGAGACAAAGGCGAAAAGCCTTGTCAAAGCGTGGCAAAACCTCCCAAGTCATACGACCAAGGCTTTAGCACCCTCCTGAAAAAGCTTCATTCAACACGTTAAAAATTTCATTATTAACGATAATAAGTGATTAAATGATGACTTTTTTATTGATTCATAGATAAAAATATGTAGTTCCTTTAGGAAAGAATATGAAAGTTCGGACTATTGATCCGAAGAGACGAAGAAACCGTACCCTTTTGCAACATGTCGTTACCGATGATCAAAATTCTGGCCTTGAGCGGAGCCGCATTTGCGGCAGCCCCGCTTGCTGCCATTTATGTTGCACCGGAACTGTTTTTTGACAAAGAAATTCCGGCCGCTACGCAGGCAAATTTGCCGGAACCGATGATCGCCTCGCCCGGCACTCAGGAATTACGAAGAGAGCCGCTTCCTGTTCCGAGCATAAAGCCGAAAATGACAATCGTCCCTCCTGCGATGAGTGGAAAATTTATTGTCGATGCCAAAATCAAAGAAATTGCAGTTTCTTTCGTTTTTGATACGGGTGCCAGTGTTGTCGCACTGACATTCGAGGATGCTGCCCGTGTGGGAATTCGCACGGATCCCGATGATTTCGTAACAAGAATTGAAACTGCAAATGGCACTGTGATGGGTGCCGAGGTCTTGCTCCCCGAAATCCGCGTTGGTGACATAATTATTCGGAATATACCCGCAATGGTCATGCCGAAGGGCGCCATGAAATCCAGCCTCCTTGGCCGAACTTTCTGGGGCAGACTTGGGACAGGATTTGCCTTCAACAAGGGGAACCTTGTTCTCAAAGACTAGTTAGAGAAAAGCTAGGGTGTTTGCACTGCTTGACGACAGCGGCACCTTGGGTGCAATACTCACGTCCTTTTATTGCATATCCAAAAATGGAATTTTTCATGTTTCCAAAGCCGCAACCCGCGCTAAAAGCGAATACTCTTGCTTTTGAGACCATTCCCCTGATCAAACCGACCGGTTTTCGTGAATATGACGCCCGCTGGCTGTTCGAACAAGAAATCAACCTGATGGGTGTGCAGGCGTTGGGCCTGGGACTTGGTACACTGATCAAAGAAATGGGTGTGCAGCCGGAGATCGTGATCGGGCACGATTATCGGGGCTATTCGACATCCATCAAGATGGCGCTTGCGACCGGACTCATCGCAGCAGGATGCAAGGTGCACGATATCGGGCTTGCTTTGTCACCCATGGCCTATTTTGCTCAATTCGCACTCGACGTTCCTTGCGTCGCCATGGTGACCGCCTCACACAATGATAATGGCTGGACGGGTGTAAAGATGGGTGCGCAAAGGCCTGTCACATTCGGACCCGACGAGATGACGCGGCTAAAGAATATCGTACTCTCCGGAGCTGGTATTCCATCAAACGGCGGCTCCTACCACTTCGTGTCCGACTTCGCCGAGCGCTACGCCACCGATTTGACCAATCGTGCACCCTTCAAGCGGAAAATGAAAGTTATTGCCGCCTGCGGCAACGGCACAGCCGGTGCATTTGCGCCCGCCATTCTGGAGCGACTGGGATGTGAGGTCGTGCCACTGGATACCGAACTCGATCATACATTTCCCCGCTATAATCCAAATCCCGAGGACATGGATATGCTCCATGCCATGGCTGAAGTCGTCCGTAGTCAGGGAGCTGACGTGGCGCTGGGCTTTGACGGTGATGGTGATCGGTGCGGGGTCGTGGATAATGAGGGCAACGAGATTTTCGCGGACAAGATCGGTGTCATGCTCGCCCGCGATCTGTCCGCGCTTCACAAAGGCGCGACCTTTGTTGTCGACGTCAAATCAACAGGCCTCTTTGCGACTGATCCAGTCCTGCTCGCCAATGGCGTGAAGGCCGATTACTGGAAGACGGGGCATTCCTACATCAAGCGGCGGGTTGCTGATCTCGGTGCATTGGCCGGCTTCGAAAAGTCCGGGCATTTCTTCTTCAACGCGCCTATCGGCCGCGGCTATGATGACGGCCTCGTCACTGCGATCGCCGTGCTCGACATGCTTGATCGAAATCCCGATAAATCGATGGCCGACCTCTATCGTGCGCTCCCGAAAACCTACGGCACGCCAACCATGTCGCCTCACTGCTCGGATGAGAGCAAGTATGGCGTCGTTGAGAAGGTCAAAGCCGATATTGAAGCCATGTCAGCGAAGGGCGAGAAAATTGCCGGGCAAGCGATCCGGGATATCGTCACCGTCAATGGCATTCGCGTGACCGCCGAGGACGGGACTTGGGGTCTCGTGAGAGCGTCCTCAAACAAGCCCGAGCTTGTCGTAGTCATCGAAAGTCCCGTCTCGGAAGCGCGCATGCGGGAGATGTTCGCCGCCATTGATGGAATCCTTCGCAAAAATCCCGAAGTTGGTGCCTATAACCAAAGTATCTGAGCATGGTCCTGCCTTGGATGCCGCTAACGACCGTGCTAGAAGGCGATCATGCATCAGTCATCGCTTTCTGAACTGGAGATGGAGCGCTACGCGCGCCACATCATCATGCGCGAGATTGGCGGACCCGGCCAGCACCGGCTGAAGAATGCGCGGGTGCTTGTCATCGGCGCGGGCGGCCTCGGTTCTCCGCTGCTCCAATATCTCGCGGCGGCGGGCGTTGGTACGATCGACATTGTCGATCATGACACCGTGTCGCTTTCCAACCTCCAACGACAGGTGATCCACGGAACACCGGACATCGGCATGTCGAAAGTGGCGAGTGCGGCCAAAGCGCTTGAGCGCATCAATCCGCATGTAAATGTCATTGGACATGACGTCCAATGTACCAATTTAAATGTGGAACAACTCGTCGCATCGTCCAACATCGTCATTGATGGATCAGACAATTTTTCGACGCGTTACCTGGTATCAGACACTTGTTACCAGTTGGGAAAACCTCTCGTCACAGCGGCACTCGGCGTCTTCGACGCAAGCCTGACGACCATCCGCGCCCACGAAACAGGCCCGAATGGCAAGAAAAATCCTACTTATCGGTGCCTTTTCCCCACTCCACCGCCCCCAGGGACAATTCCTGCGTGCTCCGAGGCCGGCGTTCTCGGCGCCCTTGCCGGCATGATGGGCAGCATGATGGCGATCGAAGTTATTCGTCAGATTGTCGGCTTCGGCGAAGGCCTCGTCGGGCGCCTTCTAATGGTAGACGTGCTGGATATGCGTTTTGAAACAATCACTTACGAGTGGGACCCGAATAACATCCTCAACGGATCAGGACGGTGACGCACTTTCAGGTTCCTTCGCTGCAGGCACACTGAACTTCCTGACATTGCGCACGATCACCGTAGCACCCGTTTTCGTCCGGCCGAACAAATCATAGATATCCTCGTTCAAGAGCCGAATACATCCACTTGATACCTGCTCCCCGATTGACCACGGTTCGTTGGTACCATGGATGCGGAACAGGATATCCTGACCATTCTGATATAAATACAACGCCCGCGCTCCGAGGGGGCTATCAATCCCTCCGGCCACTCGCGCTGGTAGATTGGGAATAATCCGCCGCATCGTGCTGGTCGGGCTCCAATCGGGCCATACGCCTTTTCGGCCCACTTCCGCAACACCGCGCCAGGAGAACCCAAGACGTCCCACACCTATGCCATAGCGGATTGCCAGACCTCTTCCTTCAACAAAATAGAGAAAGCGTTGGTCTATATCGACGATAATCGTACCCGGAGCTTCGTTCCCGACAAATGGGACCGCCTGACGCATCAATTCCGGGCGCATTTTCGAGCGGTCGACAAGTGGGATCGGATGCGGGGTATCCGAGAGTTCCCCGATATACCATTCTTGATCCTGGACAGCGACTTCCTCCATAGGTGCAATTGTGCTCTTCGGCAACTCATCAACAGGAACCGTTTGACACCCTGGTAATCCCCCCTGACAAAGCCAGCGAAAGCAGGACCAAAACACCCGGAAAAATCGAGCTAGATAACTTACCCATCAGACAAAATAACTTTCTGTACCAGCAAAGAGATCAAAACATCAGCTCCGCAAAACGGCCCCGATCTTTGCCGATACGTCTGCAACAATTCGCGCCGATACTGCGTCAATCTCCGAATCCGTGAGAGTTTTTTCCATCGGCTGGAGGGTAACGGCAATTGCAATTGAGGTTTTCCCCTGAGGCACCCCTGTACCGCGATAGACGTCGAAAACGGTGATATCGGAGATCAACGCCCGATCGACCGCCTGTGTGATCTTGACGATCTCTCCTGCGGGAACAGCATCATCAACAATGAATGCAAAGTCACGACTGACGGGCTGGAATTCAGACAGGATCAGCTTCGGCTTCATCCGGGTCGGGCGTTGCTTCGGAGGCGGTAAGGCATCAAGATTGATTTCACAGGCGACTACAGGCCCTTTGACATCCAGTGCCTCAAGAACCCGCGGATGGATTTCACCAAACGCCCCGACAATCGCTTTCGGGCCAAATTGCAAAACACCTGACCGGCCGGGATGGAACCAGCTTGGTGCCCCCCGCTGAACCTGAAGCCCAGCCACCGAAACACCAAGGGCTTCGAGAAGCGCCATTGCATCAGCTTTGGAATCGAATGCATCAATAGCCCCGCCATCGCGCCAGAAGCGCCCTGATCCAAGAGGACCGCCGAGGCCGCGCCGGACTGCAGTCGCTGCAATGGACTGATCCTGCGGTCTATCTCCCCTAAAGATCTGGCCGACCTCAAAAATCGCAATATCGGTCAATCCGCGATCAACATTCCGTCCAATTACTTTCAGAAGACCCGGGAGCAAACTCGGCCGCATGTCGGACAAGTCTGAAGCAATCGGATTTGCGAGAGAGAGCGCCGGACTTCCTCCGCCAAAATGCGAGGCCTCCGGATGGCTGATAAAGGACCAAGTAACGGCCTCGATAAGCCCGCGCGACGCCAAAGCGCGCTTGGCAAGCCTCGTTCGCTTCTGGATCAACGTCAAAACCGGCTTTGCGACCGTCGCGGGCTCACGCGGGAAAGGAACCGGCAGAACTCTTTCAAGTCCAGCGATGCGCATGATTTCCTCAACAAGGTCCGCTTTATCCTCAACATCCGGCCGCCATGACGGAACCGCAACTTTGACACTCGCTTCTGTCCCGGAAACCCGGAACCCTAGATCCGTCAAAATAACTTTCATTTCCGGTACCGAAAGATCGAGCCCTGTCAATCGCTTCACTTCGCTCCATTGGAAAGTGATGACACGGTCCTCCACGGGCACGTCACCAGCAACCACCACTTGGCTCGGTTCCCCGCCGCAGAGCGTGAGTACCAACTTGGTCGCGAGTTCAAGACCGGGCAGACAGAATGCGGGATCAACCCCGCGTTCAAAACGGTACCGCGCATCGCTATTGATCCCGAGTTTACGGCCGGATTGGGCAATATTCAGCGGGTTCCAGAGCGCCGATTCAATCAGCACCTCGGTCGTATGCTCGTCACAGCCCGATACCTCGCCACCCATGATACCGGCGATGGATTCAACGCCGTGATCATCGGCGATCACCACAACATCGGTATCCGGCCGATAGGTTTTGCCGTCGAGCGCAACAACTTCATCGCCGTCACGCGCGCGGCGGACAACAAGGTTGCCCTTGATTTTCTTGGCATCGAAAACGTGAAGCGGGCGGCCACGGTCAAAGGTCAGATAATTCGTGATATCGACAAGGGCGTTGATCGGACGTAGCCCGATTGCCTTCAGGCGACGAACAAGCCAATCAGGGCTCGGTCCGTTTTTTACCCCACGAACGAGGCGCAATCCGAATACTGGAACCAAGTGTTTCTCATTATCGGGGAAATCAAGTTTTATGCTGACCGGACAAGGCGCCTCACCTTTTATCGTGGCAACGGCAGCCGACTTGAGTGTTCCCAAACCTGCGGCTGCGAGGTCGCGTGCTATGCCATAAACACCGAGAGCATCCGACCGGTTCGGTGTGACTGCGATGTCAATCACGGGATCATTCAGATGCGCGTAATCAACGTAGCGCGCGCCAATCGGAGCATCAGCGGGCAGGTCGATGATGCCGTCATGATCTTCGGAAAGGCCAAGCTCAAATCCTGAGCACAACATCCCTGCACTCTCGACCCCACGCACCATGCCTGTCGTGATCGTGATGTTCTTTCCCGGAATAAACGTTCCAGGCGGCGAAAACACGCTCATCATCCCGGTACGCGCGTTGGGTGCGCCGCAAACGACCTGAACGGGTGTTCCAGATCCCGTATCGACCATGCATACTCTCAGCCGATCCGCATTCGGGTGTTGTTCGGCAGAAATCACATAGGCTGTGACGTAAGGCGCCAGCATCTTCGCCGGATCTTCGACGCCCTCAACTTCCAGACCGACGCGGGTCAGGGCATCGACAATTTCATCTAGGGATGCAGTGGTCTCAAGGTGATCCTTGAGCCAGGAGAGTGTGAATTTCATGTTAGTCCCCTCACACGCTCAAGCCGCCGGTCAGCGTCGGCAAATCCAATGGTCTGAAACCGTAATGCGATAGCCACCTCACATCGGCCTCGAAGAAAGGCCGCAAATCCGGCATGCCATATTTCAGCATGGCAATCCTGTCGATCCCCATTCCCCATGCGAAGCCTTGATACTCATCGGGATCAAGGCCACAATGGCGAATGACATTGGGGTGCACCATGCCGCAACCCAAAATCTCGAGCCAATCCTCACCCTCGCCAAAACGGATTTCGCCGCCTTTGCGTGAGCACTGGATATCGACCTCGACAGATGGCTCGGTGAACGGGAAGAACGAGGGTCTGAAACGCATCTTGACGTCATCAACCTCGAAAAATGCCTTGCAGAATTCGGCCAAAATCCATTTCAAATGGCCCATATGCGACCCTTTGTCGATCACGAGTCCCTCGACCTGATGGAACATAGGCGTGTGCGTCTGATCAGAGTCGCACCGATAGGTGCGCCCGGGAATGATCACCCTGATCGGGGGCTTCTGGCTCATCATCGTTCGAATTTGCACAGGGCTTGTATGGGTGCGAAGGAGTTTCCGCTCGCCCTTTTCGTCGGGATTGAAGAAGAATGTATCGTGCATCTCGCGCGCAGGATGCCCAACCGGGAAGTTGAGTGCGGTGAAATTGAAAAAATCGGTCTCGATATCCGGACCTTCTGCGACCGCAAAACCCATATCACCAAAAATGACCGTGAGTTCATCAATCACCTGACTGATCGGGTGAATACGCCCGCGTGCTGCGGCGGACGGACGAACCGGCAAGGTGACATCGATGCTCTCGGAGGCAAGCCGGATTTCCAACGCAGCATCACGCAAAACAGCACGTCGCGACGCGAGGGCTTCAGTTACGCTGTCCCGCAACCCGTTAATCAATGGGCCTTTTTCTTTCCGGTCATCCGGCGTCATTGTGCCGAGCGATTTTAGAAGCGCTGAGATTGATCCGGATTTTCCGAGCACGGCAATTCGGATCGCCTCAAGCGCAGCTTCGTCGGCAGCGGCGGAAATGGCGTTAACGAGATCGGTCTCAAGGGATGCAAATTCGGTCATTGGAAAAGCTCGTATGCCGGAGAGCGAAAATGGCCCTCTCAAGAAAAAGGCCCGCGAGATCAGTCGCGGGCCTGAGACTGAGCAGGCCCGTTCAGGCCAATCAGATCATGCTGCTGCAGGCAATGCGGCCTTGGCCTTTTCGACCAACGCCGTGAACGCCACAGGCTCGTGAATTGCAAGATCCGACAAGACCTTCCGATCGACCGCGATCCCGGCCTTATTCAGGCCGTCGATGAAGCGCGAATAAACAATGCCATGTTCCCGCACTGCTGCGTTCAAACGCTGGATCCAGAGGGCCCGGATCGTCCGCTTTTTGACCTTGCGGTCGCGGGTTGCGTATTGCATTGCGCGATCAACAGCAGCCTTGGCCGTGCGGATCGTATTTTTGCGACGGCCATAAAAGCCCTTCGCTGCCTTAAAAACTTTTTTATGCTTGGCGTGGGACGTAACGCCCCGTTTGACGCGTGACATGGATGATCTCCTGAGTGTTCAAATAATAACGGTGTTCTCGAAATCCTGTGGTCCTGACACTTAGCCGTTGGGCAGGAAGTATTTCTTGACGTTGTAACCGTCGGTGTCGAACATCACGGCGGTGCCGCGCAGATTGCGGATCTGCGAGTTCGTCCGCTTGATCATGCCGTGCCGCTTTCCGGCCTGAGCATAAACCACCTTGCCTGTGCCGGTGATCTTGAAGCGCTTTTTAGCGCTCGACTTCGTCTTCATCTTGGGCATTTTGCTCTCCATCGGACCGCCGAAACAGTCCTTGTTCGTTATGTGCAGCGCGTTACCACGCTGTTCGTCTCATCATGAGCGAAATGAACCGCCACGGCAGCCCTATCAGCCGGGCGGTTCGAAGATGCGGTTTATAGAGGGAATGGCGAGGTAATGCAACGGGTCAGAGCTATATTAATGCGCTTTCTCATCATGTTGAACGACGAAGTTTGAATCGCTAATGTCCATCTCTTGAAGAGTGAATTAGGATTGCAATGACTGAAGACATCGATCTGGAGACCGGTCTTGTTCTCCCGCCTGACGGGCGACAATCGCAGACCGCTTTGATGATCGCGCGCGGAACACGGCGGCTTTTGAGCCAAATGGGCCTCGTGAGCGTCACTGAGCTGTCACTCGCATCAAATCGTCGAGCTGATCTCGTGGCACTGGGTGATGACGGAACACTTTGGATTGTTGAAATCAAATCCAGCGTCGAGGACTTTCGCGTTGACCGGAAATGGCCTGAATATCGCGATTATTGCGATCATTTCTTCTTTGCAATCTCGGATTCAGTCCCGCAATCCCTCATTCCCGAGGATACTGGCCTGATTCTGGCCGATTCTTACGGTGCGGCGATCCTTCGCGATGCTCCCGAACACAAATTGGCTGCTGCCCGACGTAAGGCGATGCTTGTTCGGCTCGCACGGGCGACGGCGAGTAGATTGCACCGCCTGAGTGACCCAGATTTCAAGATCGACAGTTTCTAAAAAATGTTCAGACTTCGACGGCGCGGTCGAATTGGCCCGCTTTACGGAAACGATACAAATATCCCGGCACGACTGAATCGATCGTTTCACCCTTGATGCCAAGGCCTTCGAGGGTCAATCCGGCAGAATTGGCCTCCTCCGATACAACATTGTCCCGTTCAAGCAAGGTCACTTGATCACGCGTCAGCATCAGCGCCTTCGGCATCAGGCCGAACGTGAATTTGTTGACGAACTCCATCACTCCCGCCTGAATCCGTGCGAGTGGAAACGGCAAGGGAAGCAACAAACGCCTGCGGTGGATGATGCGCAACAGGGTTTCGAGCAATTCGCGGAAAGTTTTAACCTCGGGACCACCCAATTCATAGGTTGCACCCGCCTTTAGACTGCCATCAACAGCGCGAGCTACTACTTCAGCCACATCGCCGACAAACACGGGTTGGAAGCGCGTTTCACCGCCGCCGATCAGGGGTAATCCCGGCAAAATCCGCGCTAAAGCTGCGAACCGGTTAAAAAAATCGTCTTCCGGGCCAAAAACAATCGAGGGTCGAATGATAATCGCTTCCTTGATTGCAGCATGAACAGCGGCTTCACCGGCGGCTTTCGACCGCGCATAGGCTGAGGGCGAAGCAGGATCAGCGCCGATGGCCGACATCTGGACAAAACGGCTGATTCCCTTGCGGGCGGCGGCATCAGCAATCGCCTTGGCACCATTGGCTTGTACCGTCTGGAAACGCTGGCGGCCAGATTCCGACAGGATACCGACGAGATTGATCACGACATCAGCGCCCTCAATGGCGCGATCAATCGAGGCGGGATAGCGGAGATTGGCTTGAACTGCGTGAATTTGTCCAACATTTCCTAGTGGCTGCAAGAAAAATGCGAGATCGGGGCGGCGTACTGCAACCCTCACCCTGTACCCGCGCTTGGCCAGCGCACGAACGACATGGCGACCGATGAAACCTGATCCGCCGAAGACGGTAACCAATTGGCTGGAGGCCGTGCTCATACTGTGACTCCCGGAAAATAACTGGTTGTCCTTAGCCAAAATAGCCTGAAATGTATAGAGGCGCAGGGATTTTATCCCGTTTTATGATGAAAATAGCGTCGAATGACGTCATGATAGATGCCTGTAAGGCGGGAGATATCGGAAACAGGCACCCGCTCGTCTATCTGGTGCATCGTCTGGCCGACGAGGCCGAACTCGATCACGGGGCAGTAATCTTTGATAAACCGTGCATCCGAGGTGCCACCCGTCGTGGAAAGTACCGGTTTGATGCCCGTCGACTCTTCAATGGAAGCGACCGCCATCTCCACAAACGCGCCGGGCTCAGTTAAAAACGCATCGGCATTCGAAGGCTCGAACGTGACGGCATAACGTATCTCGTTACCCGCCAACCGGTGCAACCGCGCCTCGATTTCGGTGGCCAAGGTTTCATGCGTCCAAAGATCATTGAAGCGGATATTGAATTTAGCCTCCGCCGACTGTGGAATGACGTTGCCGGCTTTGTTGCCGACATCGAGTGTTGAAAATTCAAGATTGGACGCGCCAAAATGCGCGGTGCCTTGATCGAGCGGCTCAGCCAAAAGCCCGCCAACAAGTGTCACAATGCCGCGAATCGGATTTTCCGCGAGATGCGGGTAGGCAATATGGCCCTGTTTGCCCTCAACGACCAACCGGCCAGACAGTGAACCTCTCCGACCGATTTTGATCATGTCACCCAACCGCTCGGGATTGGTTGGCTCGCCCAAAATGCAATGATCAAACTGCTCGCCACGGGCTTTCGCCCATTCGAGCAATTTGACGGTGCCATTAATGGCGGGGCCTTCCTCATCCCCCGTGATAAGAAAGCCGAGCGATCCGCCAAAATCCGGGCCGACTTCGTCGAGAAATTGGAGAACCGCAGAGACGGAAGCTGCAACGCCGCCCTTCATGTCGGCGGCACCACGGCCAAAGAGGATGCCGTCAACGATCTCGCCGGAAAATGGTCCATGACTCCAGCGGGTTTCATCACCAGTCGGCACAACATCAGTGTGACCGGCGAACAGCAGATACGGCTTTGAGGTCCCGATCCGGGCATAGAGATTGTCAACGTCTGGTGTGTTGCTCTCGCTGAAGCGAACAAGATGGGTTTCAAACCCTGCCTGCTTCAGGACATCCTGGAGAAGATGCAGCGCCCCACCCTCCTCCGGCGTGACCGAGGGGCAGCGGATCAAGGCTTGGGTTAAGGCGACAGAGTCTTTAGGGTCTAAGGTCAAATGTCTTAATCCCGCAACAACTCATTAATTCCCGTCTTCGCTCGTGTCTTGGCATCGACGCGCTTGACGATGACCGCGCAATAGAGCGACGGGCCCATTGTGCCATCAGGTAGCGGTTTGCCGGGCATCGAACCTGAGACGACGACGGAATATGGCGGCACACGGCCCATGAAGACTTCACCCGTTTCGCGATCAATCACCTTGGTCGACTGGCCAATAAACACGCCCATCGAGATGACCGACCCCTCACCGACCACGACGCCTTCAACGACTTCAGAGCGCGCGCCGATGAAGCAATTATCTTCGATGATCGTCGGGCCGGCCTGAACCGGCTCCAACACGCCGCCAATGCCGACGCCGCCGGAAAGATGCACATTCTTGCCGATCTGGGCGCAGGAGCCGACCGTTACCCATGTATCCACCATGGTTCCCGTATCAACATAAGCGCCAATATTGACGAAGGACGGCATCAGGATCGCATTCGGTGCGATATAGGCGCCGCGGCGCACGGTGCAATTCGGCACAGCACGAAAACCGGCTTTCGAAAATTCTTCAGCGCCCCAGCCTTCAAACTTCGACGGAACCTTGTCCCACCAGGCGGAGCCCGCAGGTCCACCCGACATGAGGACATTGTCGTTGAGGCGGAAAGAGAGCAACACGGCCTTTTTCAGCCATTGATGAGTTACCCAGCCGTCAGCTTCCTTGGTTGCTACCCGAAGTGTACCGGAGTCGAGCAAGCGGATGGACTCGGAGACGGCCTCGGCGACCTCGCCTTTCGTGGCAGGAGAAAGCTCGGTGCGCCTCTCCCAGGCGGCATTGATGATGGTTTCCAGTTGGGCGTGCGACATTGTGAGAGGTCCGGTTGATACGGGTTGAAATTCAATGTTTCCTTAGCAAGTGAAATGCAGGCTGTCACGCATTTCGCTTGTGTCATCCTGCAGACGTTTTGATACGCATCTCGCGACGCCCTGAATGATCGGGTAGCGCCATGAGTGACGCAGAATACTTCAAAGACCGGTAATCGGTCGTGGATTGGATCCGTCGAAGAAGCGGGAATATCGAAAGGGCGATGGATCAACCGATGGTGTTTCGCCGGTCACAAGTTCTGCCATCAGCTTACCGGCTCCTGGGCCAAGCCCGAAGCCATGACCCGAAAAGCCGGTCGCAAGGTGGAATCCTTCCAGCTGTCCAACCCTGGAGATGATCGGCACGGCATCGGGCGTGGCGTCAATCGCTCCTGCCCAGCGCTCGGCAATCTTCATCGACGTGAAGGCCGGATAGTGGGCTTTGAGGGAAGCAGCGGCTTCATCGAGAATGGTATTGACCGGCTCCGGACTGAGTATCCTGACCTGCTCGAAAGGAGATACCTGATCAAGTGCCCAGCGTCGTCCGAGACGAGCCTCGTCAAGAAATTCCTTACCAAGGCGAAGTCTCAACCCCTTCCAGTCCATCAACAAAGCAGGCAGGAACTGAGTGAAGAGCCGAAATGAGTCGGGAGTTATGTCCGCAACGGACAGGTGATTGTGAGTTATCGTGTACCCGCCATCCATCCGCTTTCTGAATGCAAATCCTGCGCCCGAGCAGCTTGCATTGATCCCCGTTTCAAGCGGTTCCGTCCGCATCGCGGAGTTTACAACGGTCAATTGTGGCAGAGAGATTCCAAGATTATGGCAAAAGCGACGCGACCAAGCGCCGCCTGCCAAAACAATGGCATCGCACGCAATGACGCCTTTTTCCGTGACAACAGCAGATACGCGACCAGCGGAGGTTTCGAGCCCGCGTGCGGCACAGTTCGTAAAAATTTTGGCCCCCTTGCGCCGCGCACCTCGTGCCATGGCAGGCACGGCGATGAGGGGCTCGGCCCGGCCGTCATCCGGGGTGTATAGAGCGCCCTTCCAGGGCTTTACGCCGCCAGGTACAAGCTCGTCAATTTCACGGCTCCCGATTATCCGGGTGCTCAGCCCCGCAGGACGAGCATTGTCCTCGAACCATTTCTGCTTCGCGGCCAGACGGGTATCCGTATCGCAGAGATAGAGAATGCCGCAGCGGTTGAAGCCGGTTTCACCACCAATGCGTTTATTCATGCCATCCCAAAGACCAAGCGAGATCCGGATCAACGGAATTTCGCGGGGATCACGGCCCATCTGCCGGCACCATCCCCAATTTCTCCCTGATTGCTCTGCTGCGATTTCGCCCTTCTCGACGACGACAACATCAAGTCCGCGCTCCGTAAGCTCAAGCGCTGTCGTAATGCCCGCAATGCCGCCACCGATCACAACAACAGAGGCGCGTTTCGGGAGCTCGGTGTCGGAGGGGATGCGCGTGACAGAGTGCACTGGAAGTTATGCTCGCTTGAAAGTGCAGATGCACGTGTTCTACCAAGCGCTGCTGGGCGTGTCACGCTGAATGGCGGGATCAGGCGGTCCGTATGGTATTGATGAGCGCAGGATCGCGATCAATCAGCTTCATCAGAAGATAGGTTGGCCAGCTCGGCTGTGCTACGCCACGCTCATATTTCGAGAAGCTGTTTGGCGAACCCGTAAGCAGAAGGCTTGCGTCGCGCTGCGTGAGCCCAGTTGAAGCGCGTATGTTTTTTGCTAACGCCTGAGTTCGTTTGAGATATTCAAACTTCATTTCCGCCAATACCGCGTCTAGAGGTGCCGAATCCTCGCCAATAAGCACACCATCACCCCCGTCATCCGGAAACCATCCTTCAATTTCAACCTGCTTCGAAATTCCCATGTATGTAACGGTTTCAATACTCCGAGAACGTCGTAGTGTTGCGCCGGTTTCCGGATGAACCATCGTCTTGATTGAAGACATTCTACTTCTCCTTCAGCGATAACAGGATGAACTCGGTAACAATCGCGTCGGTAAATTTGATATAGAGTAACCTGTCGTCAAAGGGCAGGTGATATACATCCTGCCATTGCCGATGGTCAAAAGAACTCGTCATCGACTTGAAAAAATGCTTTCTTTGAAGATATTCAACGATTTCAACAACATCAGAAACAGAATAGCCTAAAGTCAGCGCAGATCGAGCAGCCGTTTTCGTTATTGCGCGATGGTTAAAAAATGCCGATTTGAAAGCGGCGAGATCGTGAGTTGCTTTCTTCTTATCATTCATGACGTAAACCTTAAAGGTTGTTTTGTCAATGCCGCTTTCGGTTTACAAATTGAATTATGGGCGATCAAGTTATAATTTGACTGAAACACTCACCATTACTGATTGCCGAGAACGTCTCTTAAAAACGCGGTCAGGTCGGATGTCATGAAATGAATGTGCGGTTCCTCCACAGGGGCCTGCTCGTCCGCTTCGCGAAACGTGTCAAAAACCTTTGGCAGGATCAACACGGTCCGCATGCCAAGCTGGTATGGAACGACCAGGTTTTTCGCCAAATCCTCGAACATGGCCGCACGAGAGGGATCAATCTGGTATTTGTCGAGAAACTTCACATAGGTTGCCTCTTCGGGCTTTGGTGTGAAATCGGCGTCAACAATATCGAAAATGGCCTCAAAATGATGGACAATACCGAGCTTACCCGCGACGTTTCTGGCGTGCGCGGTTGATCCGTTCGTGAGAATGAGTTTGCGACCCGGTAGCGCTGCAATTGCGTCACCGAGATCAGGATCAGGCGCAAGGAGCGACAGATCAATTTGATGGGCGAAATCGAGGAATTCCTTGGGCGGGACATCATATTCGTCCATCAGGCCCTTCAGCGTGGTTCCATAGCGGCGGTAATAGTATTTCTGGAGTGCACGGGCAGAAATTCCGTCAATTCCGAAGAGATCGCCAAGGTATAGCGTGATCCGCTCATCGACCTGCGGCCAAAGGGCGGATTCCGGAGGATACAGCGTGTTATCGAGATCAAAAATCCAGACCGTGACATCGGCGAAGGCTTTTTGCACATCGGCCGGTGAATTTGGACTCAAGGTTGATGATGCATCATTCATGGGCGATTATCGAAACTCCCGAATAGGACAGGATGCTTCATTGTCGCGCAGAAGGCTTAACGCTTTCCATTCGTCTTTCAACGTGTGATCAACGTCCCTGCGCCGTGATCGGTCAGAAGCTCCAGCAAGACCGAATGCGGCACTTTTCCATCAAGAATGACAACGCCCTCGACGCCTTGTTCCAGCGCGTAAATGCATGTCTCGACCTTCGGGATCATACCACCCGTGATCGTACCATCGGCGATCAGCAAACGAACCTGATCGACAGTGAGTTCGGGAATAAGATTTTTTTGCTTGTCGAGCACGCCCGGCACGTCCGTCAGGAACAAGAGGCGCTTGGCTTTCAGCGCGCCCGCAATCGCACCGGCAAAAGTATCCGCATTCACATTATAGGTCTGGCCATCGACACCATTGCACACGGGTGCGAGAACGGGAATGAGTTCGCGACCCAGCAGAGCCTCGAGAACGCGGCTGTCAACGGAGGCCGGTTCGCCGACAAAGCCGAGATCAATTTCGGTTTCGAGCTTGGTTGTATCATCAAAAACCGTCCGTGTGACTTTGCGGGCTGTGACCATATTGCCGTCTTTCCCGCACAAGCCAATCGCTCGTCCACCCTCATTATTGATGAAGCCGACAATTTGCTTGTTGATGAGGCCCGCGAGAACCATTTCAACGACATCCATGGTTGCCTTGTCGGTCACGCGCAGGCCGGCAGCAAACTCGCTCTTGATGTTCAGCCGCGCGAGCATCGCGCCGATTTGCGGACCGCCGCCATGGACGACAACCGGGTTCACACCGGATTGCTCGAGCAGGATCATGTCCTTGGCGAAGTCGCGGGCAACCTGCTCGTCCCCCATGGCATGCCCGCCATATTTCACGACGACGGTGGCATCATCATAGCGCAGCATATGCGGCAAAGCGTGAACCAGAATCTCGGCCTGTTCATGCGGATCGGGTGCAGCCATGATCGACTCCCTCGTTTCGGTAATTTGATTTCAAACAGCGTTTAGCTGAATCGCCCCGGTCTGTCGCGGGGTCAACGGCGGCGAAGCGCAAAAATTCCGGATAAAAACAAGAGAAGCCAACCAGCGATCAGCAAGGTGCCGCCAATGGGCGCTAGCATTGCGGGCAGGCTTAGTGATGTCAGGAGCCGCATAGTTATGCCCCCCGCAAATAGCACCGAGCCAACAACAAGCGCGAGCGCCCCAAGAAAACCGAACGATCGACCGAACAGACCTGTCCGGACTGCTGCCAGCACCGCAAGCACGGCAGGTGCTTGTGTAAGAAGGATAAGTGCTGCCGAGCCAAGCGATGTCCCGGGCGCGAGATGGGCAGAGGCTGCGGCGAGCATGACGCCAAAGAAGCCGAGCAGTGCCGCAAGAATGGCGAGAAGTTTTTCGAGGCTGCGCATGGTTTATCGCCCTCCGTCGCGTTCCGCCAGCAAGCGGGCGACTGAGGCACGCAGTTCGGGAATGCCAAGGCCCGTATGGCTCGAGGTAAGAAATACCTGCGGATAGGCCGCGGGGCGCCGTGCAATCGCGGCCTGCGTGGCTTCGATCCGGGCGGGAAGATCAGCCTGTTTAACCTCGTCGGCTTTGGTGAGCACGAGAGCATAACTGACGGCCGTTTCATCAAGCAGCGCGAACAAGGTTGCATCGATAGGCTTGATACCGTGGCGTGCGTCAATCAACACAAAAACACGCGCGAGTGTCGGGCGCCCCCGCAAATAAGCACGGATTGTCTTGGTCCAAGCTTCAACCTTCGCCTTGGAAACTGCCGCATAGCCATAGCCGGGCATGTCGACGAGCGTGAAATGCCCGCCGATATCGAAGAAATTCAGCAATTGCGTACGGCCCGGTGTATGCGACGTGCGTGCAAGCGCGTTCCGGCCCGTGAGCGCGTTGACAAGGCTGGATTTTCCGACATTGGAGCGGCCGGCAAAGGCGATCTCGATATCGCCGATCGGCGGTAACGACTCGAATTTGTCCGCGGCCCATTTGAAATCGGCCTCGCCTGCAAAAATCAACCGGCCCGCTTCAAGGAAGCGGGCATCATCTCCCGCTGCCATGGTTCAGGCCTTTTTGCTGAAAAGCTTGCCAAAAGTTGCGCCCAGATTATCCCAAAGTTCGACCTTCACGCCATGCCGCTTCATGATCAGGTATTGCTGGGAAACCGACAAAGCATTGTTCCACGTCCAGTAAATCACGAGACCTGCCGGGAAGGTACCAAGCATGAAGGTGAAGATCACTGGCATCCAGGCGAACATGGTTTTCTGGATCGGATCGGCAGGCGCGGGGTTCATTTGCATCTGCACCCACATGGTGACGCCCATGATCAGCGGCCAGATGCCGATCATCAGCATGGCGGGCGGTGTCCAAGGGATCAAACCGAAGAGATTGAACAATGACGTCGGATCAGGCGCCGCTAGATCGTGAACCCAGCCGATGAAGGGCGCATGGCGCATTTCGATGGTGACATAGAGCACCTTGTATAGTGCAAAAAACACCGGAATCTGGACGAGCATCGGCCAACAACCCGCGATCGGGTTGATTTTCTCTTTCTTGTACAAGTCCATCAGTTCTTTTTGCTGCTGAACCTTATCTTCGGCAAAACGTTCACGGATCAGGGTCATTTGCGGTTGAACTGCCTTCATCTTCGCCATAGAAGCATAGCTCTTGTTTGCGAGCGGGTAAAAGGCCGCTTTAACAAGAACCGTGACGATAAGGATCGCAAAACCGAAATTGCCAGTCCAGTGGAAGAAGAATTCCATCATGTGGAACAATGGCTTGGTGAAGAAATAGAACCAGCCCCAATCAATCAACAGATCAAAATTCTTGATTCCGAACAATGCCGCATAGCCGTCTACCGCTTTGACTTCCTTCGCACCAACAAAAAGCTTCTTCGAGGTCTGGATCGGCGCGCCTGCCTTCACCGTCAAAGGTTGGAGCAACACATCCGCCTGATAGATCTTGGCAGGACCGTCGAGGCTCTGGAATGTTGCATCAAACGGGGTAGTCTGATCAGGGATCAGCGCGACCGCCCAGTATTTGTCGGTAATGCCTGCGAACCCACCTATAGCAGCCTTGAAATCTGTTCCCTTGCCGGTTCCTGCCGCAACAGGGTTTGCTTTGTCCACATTGTCATAGGTGACTTCCTGCAAGCCCTGCTCACCCAATACGCCGACAAAGCCTTCATGGAGAACGTAGGTTCCCTCCACATATGGCTTATTGAAACGGCGGATAACACTGTAGGGCACCAATGTGGTTTCCCCTGTTCCCGTCGCTTCCACCACATCGGAAATCGTCAGCATATAGCCGTCATCAGCCGAGATGGTACGCTTGAAGAGCAGGCCCTCGCCATTATCCCAAGTCAGCGTGACAGGCTCCGCCGGCGTCAAGGTCGTGCGATCGGCATTCCATACGGTATTGACAGAAGGCAAAGTCGCTTTTGAGCCCGCAGCAGCGAGCCAAAAGAATCGCGTGAAATAAGCGTTCGGAGATCCGTTTGGCGACAGAAGAACAATATTGGCTGACGAAGGGTTAACTGTCTCGCGGTAGGTTTTCAGGGAGATATCATCAATATCGCCACCCGTAAGCGCAATCGAGCCCGACAATTTAGGCGTATCAATCTTGATGCGTGGGCCTGCGGCAATCGCCTCGTCCCGCGAGGTAAAAGAAGTTGCTGTTGCTTGCCCCGGAACGACCACACCGGCCTGCCCGGTAACATTCGGGGTTCCATCGGGAGACTGGGCAGCCTGTTGGGCAAGCTTCATCTGTTGATCGACCATCGGCGTGCCAAAATAATATTGCCAGCCCAAAAGCACAGCCAGCGAAAGCGCTATGGCGAGGATGAGATTTTTGCTGTCCTGCATGGCTTCAGTGCCGATCTTTCTGAGAGGAAACGGGAGACGATGATCGTGGTCTGACGCGGGACAATCCCTGCGTCAATTCGGAGAGGATGCTATTAAAAGGCGCCGTTAACAAAGCACGCCGACCGACAATCACAAAATCATTCGGTTCAGAACCTGCTAGCGCTTTTGTCTCGCGGATAGCTGCCCGCAGACGGCGGCGCATTCTATTTCGTTCGACGGCATTGCCTGTCTTCTTGGTCAACACAAAGCCGAAGCGAGGCTCGCCCGACTGGTCAGAGCGGGCATCCGCCTGCAGCGTGAGCATCTCGGACGAATAGCGCCGACCTTTTGACACTGCCTTAAAATCGGCACGTTGCATGGCGCGGGGTTTCTCTCCGTCCGCACGGCGGGCGAAAAGGTCCGACAAGAGAATGGAACGAACGTGTTTCATCTGTGCGCCCACCGAGCGCCCGATATCAGGCCGACAGGCGCTTGCGACCACGCGCGCGCCGAGCGGCAATTACCTTCTGGCCACCTTTGGTAGCCATACGGGCACGAAAACCATGGCGCCGTTTGCGCACCAGCTTGCTCGGTTGATAAGTCCGCTTCACGATCGCTTCTCCAGTCTAAACACGTCACGCACCCGAAGTGCCTTGACGAAAACAGGTTTCAATCCGGACACCCGGCCCTAGCCGATGCCCTGTTGACCATCACCCATTCCTGATTGTCCTACGTTGGCTCGGTTAATGACGGATGGGGACGCGAAAGTCAATTCACACAATGAAAAAGCTTTCCAAGAAATAAGTCGACCCATGATTGAATAAAAAAATTGCACCATATGACAAAACACGAAAAGAATGGGTTGCAGGACGGCGACCGAAGGGCTATTTGAACCTTCAAGCATGATCGACTTGAGGTCGTCGCGGATGCGCCCGTAGCTCAGCTGGATAGAGCATCAGACTACGAATCTGAGGGTCGGACGTTCGAATCGTTCCGGGCGCGCCATTTGCTTACAAAGCCACTAACATCTTAGTGTAGGCATGTGATGGTTACGGATTTGCCGCTAGGCGGGGGTAGTATAGGTTCAGAGCGCGTATCACTAAAAATTATGCTTTTGGGTGCTTATGATCATAAGCACCACCTCGGCTTTATGGTCTAACACCCTTCGCGCTTGCCACTTGAAAGAAACATTGAGATTTGAAAGTTTGGACTTAACTTTCTAGCGGTTTCGTCCGTTCAAGGTGTGATGCTTTTAATGAGTCGATCGATAAATGCCTCCGACAGGGCAAGTTGATTTAAAAAAACGAATTCATCGGGCGTATGTGCCTGCGTGATTGAACCTGGACCACAAACGACAGTCGGAATGCCGAGATTATTCATGAAATAGCCGCCCTCAGTCCCGTAAGCGACTTTGCCATCATCATTACGCGCAGCAATGGCTTTTACCCTACTGACAGCTTCATGCCCGGGATCAATGGCAAGCGAGGGATACGAATAAATTTCCTCAAAGCGGATCGAGGATTCGGGTGCTAAGGCTTGCATGGGCGGCAAAATGGTTTCATTCGCAAAACGGAACACGCGCTCTGCCAATCCTTGTGCATCAAATCCAACAAGGTGGCGATATTCAAAAACAAACTCACAGGATTTCGGGACAATATTGATTGCCGAGCCGCCCTTGATCAGGCCAACGCTTAACGTGCCGTGTGGGACGTCATAATCCGGATCGCTGGGGCCATTCCGCATTTCCTGCGAAATTTGCTTTAGAAAAATGATGAGCTCTGCTGCCGCATCGATGGCGTTCACCGCATGCGGTGCGAGACTCGAATGAGCTTCGCGCCCTTCAATATACACGCGATAGGCGCGACCTCCTTTATGTCCAAGAACCGGCCGCATGTCGGTTGGCTCGCCAACAATGCACAATTCATCCCGAACTGGCTGGCTTTTCAGCCATTCGACCAAGCTTTTGACACCGATGCAGCCGATTTCCTCATCATGCGAAAACGCGATGCGAACGGGTATCCGTAGGTTTGACGAAACAAGCTTTGGAACGGCTGCGAGCACGACCGCAAGAAAACCCTTCATATCGCATGTTCCACGACCGAAGAGTTTTCCATCCTTCTCGGTCAGCGTAAACGGATCTGTTGTCCAGTTCTGTCCATCAACAGGAACAACGTCCGTGTGACCCGAGAGAATGACCCCAGGAACATCATGAGGCCCTATGCTGGCCCAGAGATTAGCTTTCGTTCCGTCTGCTGTATTGACCAAGTGTGAAGTGACACCATAGCGTTGGAGATAGTCGCGCACATACTCAATCAACGGCATATTGGAATTGCGGCTTGTTGTGTCAAATGCAACAAGATCTCGCAATATAGAGACACTCTCGGTGGATGGCGTTTTTTGACCAACCATAATCAAAGCCCCGACCCGCCGCCGCCTGGACGATCGGGCGGAGGTGTCATCAGCATATCAGTGACTTCTTTCGGCAATCCACCAAGTGGATCGCGCCGCGAGGGCATACCATCAACGAAGGGTAGCAATTGATGCCGCGCAATTTCAAAGACACGTCGTAATTCGGCGACCGGATGTGCGTGCTCATCGACGCGAAGACTGAGATAAGGAAACTCCTCTACCTTATAGACCAATAGGGCCGCGGATTGGCGACCACGTTTGTCTCCACCGGCGGATTGCCCCGCTTCAAGAACGGCTATGAGGCGCTCGGGTAGAGTAAGCGACGAAGTGCCTTGGAAGGTTTCCGCCATAGCCTCAATCGTCCGTGCACCAACAAGCATATTGCCTTGTACCGAGAAATCCGTGCCCGTGATGTGGCCATTCCATTCCGTGCAGTGGGAACCTGTCCAGGCTGCACTGGTGCCGTTGGCATCTACAATGCCGAGTTGTCGAACGTCGCGTCCCGGATCATCCTTAATCAGTATATCGAGTGTCTGCTGGGCTGTTTTACCCTGTTCAAGCAGTTTCAGCCCGTCAATACCAAGATAGGGATTGACCCAAGACTGCGTTGAGATTGCGCCGACACCGGGTTTGACGAACGGGCAAATGCCGCCAACGCCGGGGACTGCCGTTGAAACAGCGACGCCGAGCATTCCAGTGCGACTGCAACGAGCAGATATCGAGAACGTATTGACCTCAAGCATTGCTGAACTCCTCAGGGCTGGTCTGACGAAGACAAAGATTTTCCGGAACGGATACGTGACGGATCAGGGATGGCTGCAAGCAGCGCTTGTGTATAGGGATGTTGCGGCGACTCGAAAACCGTCTGCGTTTTACCTGTCTCCACAATCTCGCCTCGGCGCATAACGGCGACCCGATCAGCGATGGTGCGGACAACGCCAAGATTATGGCTCACAAAAACGCATGCAAGGCCGAGCTCACGATTAATCGTCTGCAACAGGGCAAGAATTTGGGCCTGCACGGAAACATCAAGCGCTGATGTGGGTTCGTCGGCGAGAAGCAAAGACGGACGCAGGATGATGGCACGTGCAATAGCAACCCGCTGGCGTTGACCGCCCGATAATTGATGTGGATGTCGCGTCATGTAGCTCGGCGGCAAGCCAACCAATTCCAGTGTTTCTGCAACCTTTGCCATACGGCTTTTGGTGTCTCCGATGTTGTGCACTTCGAGAGGTGCTGCAAGCACGGTGCCGATACTCTGTCTTGGATTAAAAGAAGATGCGGGGTCTTGAAAAACCGCCTGCATGCGGCGGCGTACAGCGAGAAGCTCACTGCCTGAAGATTGCCAAATGTCTTTTCCCTCAAACATGATATTGCCGTTGGTAGGACGCACCAACCGAAGGATCATGCGGAGCAGTGTCGATTTTCCGGAGCCCGATTCACCCACAATACCAAGGGTTTCACCCGGCATCAGGCTTAATGAGACTGTATCAACGGCCGTAAAATGTGTACCGCCAAACCAGTGGGAGCCGATCGAGAACTGCTTGGATGCGCTGCGGACTTCGAGAAGCGGGGTACTCATGCCTCCAGCTCCAACTCTAAGGCCTTCACGCAATAGGCGACATGGCCCTCTTGTACGGTGACCGCCGGCGGCGTTTGTCGACATTCAGCCCCAGCGAATGCGCAACGGTCCGAGAAACGACAGCCCACGGGTCGGGCATCGGGTAGAGGAATTTGTCCGGGAATGGGCTTAAGTCCTGTCAAGGTGCCATGCACCCGTGGCGTCGCATCCAGAAGTCCGCGCGTATAGGGATGAGACGGGTTTGAAAAGATCTGCTCAACCGGCCCCTCCTCGACGATAGCGCCAGAATACATCACATAAACGCGATCACACAGCGTGGCGACGACACCGAGATCGTGGGTGATAAACAGAATAGATGTGCCGTGCGTATCCCGGATATTGCGCAAGAGATCGAGCACTTGGGCTTGCACCGTTACATCAAGCGCAGTAGTCGGTTCATCCGCGATCAGCAATTCCGGCTCTGTTGAGAGCCCCATCGCAATCATAGCGCGCTGTTGCATGCCACCGGAGAATTGGTGGGGATATTCATCCGCGCGTTGCTCGGGGTCACGCAGCTCGACAGATCGCAGCAATTCAACCGCCTTTTTCCGCGCCGTTGTCCAGGAGATGCCCCGGTGCAGGGTAAGTGGTTCTCCAACCTGCAGTCCCACTTGCAATGTTGGATTGAGGGCGCGCAAAGCGTCTTGTGGAATAAGCGCTACTCGGTCACCGCGAATAGCCCGCTGATAGCTTTCAGGCTGGTCGAGCAAAGAGTCGCCCGACAAATGCACGGTGCCCTCCAGAACGCGCGCGCCCCGCGGCAGCATACCGAGCACTGCCAATGATGCGATCGTTTTCCCGCTGCCGGACTCACCAATCACGCCGACGATTTCACCTTTGCCAATGTTTAATGAAATATCATCGACAACCGTGACACTACCTTGTCGCGTTTGAAAGGCGATTGAGAGATGCTTGATGTCAAGGGTGAGACCGTCGAACGGTTGTTTGGGCTGTGACATGTCAGTCCCTCAAATGCGGATCGAGCATATCGCGCAAACCGTCACCAAGCAGATTAAAGCCAAGTACGCATAGAAAGAGTGCCATTCCCGGAACAATACTGAGCCAAGGCGCTTGGGCCATAAACCCTCGCCCCGTGTTCAGCATATTGCCCCAAGAGGGATCGGGAGGCTGGGCACCGAGCCCCAAAAAGCTCAAAGCTGACTCGAGCAGAACCGCATAGGCGAACGCAACTGCCGCCTCGACAAGAAGTGGTGTCACGACATTCGGCAGAATTTCACGCACGAGAATCCGGAGATGGCTCATGCCTATGGCACGCGCTGCTTCAATATATTGCTGCTGCATGGCCTCGATTGTCGTGGCACGGGCAAGTCTTGCGAATCCGGGAATAAAAATAATGCCTATCGCAATCATTGCATTCAGAATGCTGGTTCCGAGGCTCGCCATTAACACGATTGCCAGAAGAATGGCCGGAAATGAGAAGAGGAGTTCCATCAAGCGCATCAGGATTATATCGACAAAGCCACCGAAATAGGCGGCCAGAACGCCAATGACAGTGCCTCCGATAACACCCACGCCAACCGCGACGAGCGCAACTTCAACCGAAATCTGCGCTGCATAAATCGTTCGTGAAAGAACATCGCGGCCTAACTCATCGGTTCCAAGCCAGTGTTCGGCAGACGGCGCTTGCAACATCAAAGTGACATCAAGATCGAAGGGTGAATAAGGCGCGATGATCGATGCGGCCACCGCACAAAAGACAACTAGTCCCACGAGGATCACACCGAGAAGCAATAATCCGTGCCGTATCCAGCTGAAGCCCGAAAATAGCGTCATTTTATTATGCTCCCCCGCGGGTGTGACGGGGATCAAGCATCATCGCGATCGTGTCGACAATCATGTTGGCAGAGAGCACGACAACCGTAATCACCAGCGATGCACCAAGCAGAACGGGGTAGTCCCGATTGATTATACCAACAAGAACCAGCGAGCCAATCCCGGGAAGCCGAAAAATATCCTCGATGACAACAACGCCGCCAAAAAGAAAGCCAAATTCCACGGCGCCGACAGTAAAAAACGGGATCAGTGCGTTGCGGAGTGCATGCCGCCTCAAGACGACGCTTTCGGGGGCGCCTTTGGCATGGGCTGTGCGGATATAGGCAGAATTCAGAACTTCCAACATGGTCGTGCGCATGATCCGCAGGAGTAGTGATGATGAGACGAGCCCCAATGACAATGACGGCAAGATCATCTGTACAATGTTGCGCGTAGGGTTTTCGAAGAAGGGTGTGTATCCTCCTGCTGGCAGGATCGGCCATGTCAGAGAGAACAACAATACGAACAATGTCGCGAGCCAGAAATTTGGAATAGCGCCGAGGATCGTCGCCAATGCGCTGATGATAACATCCGCCGCCTTTCGATGCCTGAATGCAGCAATTGCTCCGAGTGGGAGTGCAATCAGATTTGCAATCAAGAAGGCGAGGACGGCAAGCTCAAGGGTGACGGGAAGGCGCTTCAAGATGTCGGGTGCAACGGCGACACGGTTTTGGAACGAGGTACCCAAGTCACCACGGAGTGCTTTTCCTAACCACTCCGTATACTGAACAGCAAGGGGGCGATCGAGCCCGTTCAAGGCCTCAAAGCGCATGATCGCTTGTGGCGTCGCATCGACACCAAGCGCCGAGCGAGCAGCAGATCCCGGGACCACATTGATCACAATAAAAAGAATGACCGACGCGGCAAACAGCGTTGGAACAAACAAAGCTAGCCTTGTAAAAATCAGCCTCAACATGAGAACTCAATCCAAAGTCTGGCCAAAATGGCTGCGCCCGAACCATGATACGGCACGGGCGCAGTGTCCATATTCGTCAATCGAGACAGATATTATCCCTCGAACCAGGCATCCTTAAGTGTCTTCAGGAAGCCCGTGCGCATTGGCACATAGCCCTGAAGCTTATTGGAATGCGCAATCAACAGATGACCGTTGACCAGTGGGACAATGCCCATTTCCTCAAGCGACATTTCCTGCATCTTCTTATAGATCGCCTTACGGGCATCCTGCGAAGGAGCCTGCTTAGCCTCATCAAGAATGGCGTCGAGTTCCGCCGACCCGCTTTTCTGAACGTTGACGGCCATGCCGCGCTTGTAGTTATTTGTGACGAAATCGTCTGGATCAGCAAGCGGGCTCAACCAATACATGGCCGTCATGTCAAACTTGCTTGGACCCCAGATCTCATCCCAATAGCGCGGGATTTCCATGCTGTTGATCTTTGCCTTGATACCGATTGCGGCAAGGTTCGCCTGAATGATTGGCGCCATGCCCATCATCGGAGGGAAGGATGACGCCATCGTCATGCTGGTTTCAAAGCCATTCGGAAACCCGGCTTCTGCGAGCAAGGCCTTCGCCTTGGCAACTTCGCCCTTTTCGCCGAAGAACTTGATATCTGCATAGCCCCAGTTCCATTCAGGAATAACGCCACCACGGATGGCCGTCGCCTGACCGAAGAACGCGCCAGCGACAAGTGCCGAGCGATCAATCGCCAAACCAATGGCTTGACGGACCTTCGGATTATCGAGTGGCTTCGTCGTATTGTTCGGGATTAGCCAGTAGTAGCGCGAGCCCTCAAGGGTCTGGGACTTGAGCTCGGCGTTTGTCTTCATCGACGCCCAGTCTTTCGGCGGAATTTCATTCGAGAAGTTCACTTCTCCCGAAGCCACCGCATTGGTCAGCGCTGTAATATCAGGGATGATCCGATATTCCATCGCGTCAAAATATGGCTTGCCTTCTTGGAAATATTTCTCGTTCCGATCAAACTTGATCACCGAGCGCGGCTCATAGCTCACAAATTTAAAGGGGCCCGAACCAACTGGCTTTGCGTTTAGATCATAGCCTGACTCAACCAGCTTTTTTGGAACAATCGAGCTGCCCGGGAACGCCATGTATACAAGGAACGGGCCGGTCCGCTTCGTTAGCTTGAAACGGACGGTAAGCTTGTCAACAACATCGACCGTGTCAATGGTTTCAACTTGCGCCGTGTAGGAATAGCCGGAGTCTTTCGCGCGGAGACGATCAAATGAAAATTTTACGTCTTCCGCAGTCAACTCATCGCCGTTGTGGAAGGTAACACCAGCGCGAAGCTTGAACGTATACTGCAATCCGTCATCACTGACCTGGAAGCTTTCAGCAAGCTCAGGATAAGGTTTTGCATCCGCATCAAGCGCCATGAGTGTGGAGTAGACCTGTTCAATGACCACATGCGACATGCCGCTTGGACCACGAACGGGATCAAATCCTGCCGGATCGGCCGAAAATGCAGCCTTCAAAATACCACCACGCTTCGGTGCAGCGAAGGCAGCCGACGAAAATCCGTCAACCATCACACCCGCCGTCGCGGCAATCATTGCAGCAGCGGCCGTTCCTGAGAGAAAATGTCGACGGCTCACTGCCATCGCACCCGTGCTATTTTTTTCTGTTGTTGACATCCGTACCCCCATGTTTGTTTTCATATTTCTTTAGAACAGATCGTCGGTGTGAGTTTCCATGACTTCAGCGTTTATTTTCTAATTTTGACCAATCAAGTCACTTGATTTACAGGAAAGAATATTCGAGGAACGAAAAGCTGTCAATCAATGCCCCTGTTTCATTTTTAGGAGAAAAATGTTTATATTTCAAAAACTTGATATCGTTTTACGCAGAAAATCAATTTTTATCTTTTCGTGAACGGCAATCAAGTGTCCTTGAAAAGGCCATGTTCTGAGCTTGACAGTAGAAGCAATTCAACAAAAAGGAACGGGTTGGTTGGATTTTGAGAAAATTGGCGTTCGCCTCCGACATATCCGGCGGATAAAGAAATTACGACTTTCGGATGTTGCACGCCTTGTGCCGTGCAGCGAAAGCATGTTGTCGAAAGTTGAAACGAGCAGCATCATTCCTTCCTTACATATGTTGCATCGAATTGCCTCGGTGCTCGATATATCGGTGGCGGAGCTAATTGATACACCCGAAGAGGCCGGGTTGATGATTTTCACGAATGGGTCCCGCCCGTTGATGCATCTGCAAGATGGCGAGAATGGCGGACTAACACTAGAACGCTTGATACCCTTTTCGCGTGGCCGAATTCTGAACGCAAATGTGCATGTTATCGCACCCGGCGCCGGAAATGGTGGAGAGCTTAAACATAATGGCGAGGAAATAGGCTTCGTTCTTGAAGGGCAAATCGAATTGACTGTCCGCGGCGAAACCCGCGTTTTGAATGTGGGAGATTCATTTTTCTTTGAGTCGCATATACCCCATCGGTATCGGAACTCGGGGCAAGTGATTGCTCGAGTGATTTGGGTCAATTCACCTATTGCTTAATGATGGATAAAATTTTTGGCTCAATTATTTGAAATTTACTAAAAGATGAGAGGCTGACACAAATAGCCTTTTTTCTGCTATCAATGTTAGCTCTATAAATATATGTAATTTATATAATAATTTCAACAACATAAGCGTTATCAACTTCATCTCCACTGGTGCGCCAATAAAATCAATGACTTAGGTGATGTTTTGTTGAGCTTTGCTTCCCAGAAATCGGGGTTGGGAAATAGAACGATGGTTTTTGCTGGAAATTAGAGGGTTGATTGAGGTGTCCACCTTCCTGCCCCGCTCCAAGACACAGAATGCTGCTACTTTGCCGGCGGCATCTCTCCCTCGCCTGCCCTTTCAAGCACCAGCAAAACAAATCTCGCCAACTTCAATCTGGCTGGCGTAGAAGTTAACTTCAGCTACCATCTTCATGGCGCTGATCTCTCAAAGCTAGTGAAAGACATGATCGCGGTATGTCCATTCATGCCCGTCAACTCAGCCGCACTCGATAGGGAAACGCCAGCCACAAACTTTTCAAGTAACTTTTTTGAATAGTTGGAAGAAGGCAGATTTTCGGTGTTTACCTAACCATCTTACATAAATAACCTTTTTCCGCTATTTATCTAACTCCCTGTCTTTTGTTTCCTGGTGTGTTCTGGAGTTATCAAACATGTTGAGCCCGGCAGCGCATGCCAAACAGCATATTGACGCGATGATGGCTAATTCATAGCCATGCGTGTGGTCGAAAATATTGCCAGCTACATAGGGCCCCACCAAGCCAGCTATGCCCCAAGCAGTAAAAACTCGTCCAAAAACCCAGCCAACGTGAACGGGGTCAAATATCTTGCGGATTACAACCGGAACAATCGCAATCAGTGCGCCATAGCCGAAACCGCACGCCGTCATCAGTCCTAGCAGAGCAACTTCCGAACTGACGACACGCATGACTACCAGTGAAATAAGGGAAATCAAAAGCGGCACGGCCAGGGCCCGCCGCGCTGTCAACCGGTCCGCAATCACGCCGCCTAAAAGGCTCCCGGCAATGTTGCCGACAGCATTCAAAGTGGGCGCTGCCATAATCGATATCTCGGAAGCCCCGAAACCCCGCATCAAACCGACCGCGTGAACAATGACCATTAATCCGCCGGAAGCGGCAAGACAATAGATCGCCCACAAACGGAAAATATCTCTCGCCTGAGGGTGAAGGTTTGGGGCGGGCAGGTTTCCTTGCTCAACGACAATCCGCGCTCGTGAAAACATCAGGGCGGCAAGGCCGCCCGCAAGCAACACGCTAAACGAAAGCACCGCAATTGCAGTGTCAAGTGTGTCAGTATGTGCAAGAGGAGACAGAATTTGAGTGAACGCCGCCGCACCGGCGCCATACATTGCTGTCGCAATGCCAAGGGCCAATCCCTTTGATTGCGGCAAAGCCCGTGCTGCCTGTTCAAGAAAAAGACTATAGGCAAGCCCGTTACTGAGTCCGAAAAGAACACCATATCCGAGCAGGAGCATGCCGAGAGAGGGCCAATTGGAAACGAGCGCCAATCCAGAAGCCCCCATCACTCCGCATAGAATAGCAATTTGTTGAGGTGTTAGAATCCGGTTGAGATGCGTACTCACAAAAACACCAGTCGTCACGCCGATGATCGAAAGGGAATAGGCGAGACTTATGCTCCCCCTTTCTGTTTCGAGCATGTTTTGCAAAGGCTCGATCAGCACTCCGAAAGCGTGGAGCGAACCGAAAGCAAAGCTGAGGACGAGCACACCGAAAAGAACTCGGAAGTTCCGATGTGCAACACCAAATATCACATCAGCCCTAACTCAGCTTTACGCCGCTTCGCCCAAGCGCCGATGAGGCGATCGGCGGTAATGCCGATAAACGCAATCCCAAGCCCGGCGAGTAATCCCCGCCCCGTATCAGCCCCCGGCAGCGCCTTGTAGATTTCCTGCCCAAGATCGCGCGACCCGATCAGTGCCGTGATCGCCACCATCGCCAATGCGAACATGATCGTCTGGTTGATGCCAAGCATGATTTCCGGGAACGCGATCGGGAGTTCCACTTTCCATAAATTCTGAGATCGCGTTGCCCCCGAAGCTGTGGAGGCTTCCAGCACTGTTTGCGGTACACGCTTCATTCCAAGGTACGTATAACGGATTGCTGGCACTGTCGCGTAAAACAGCATGGCAATCACATTTGAGAGATCGCTCGTCTGAAACAGCATGATGACCGGGATCAGGTAGATGAAGCTCGGGAAGGTTTGCAACGTGTCGCAAATCGCCATGACCACACGAGCAACGCGCGCACTTCGGGAAGCCCATATGCCCACTGGCACACCAATCAGGATGCAAAGCACCGTGCAAGCGGTGACAAGATAAATCGTGAATATAAGCGGTGTCCAAAATCCCGCCAACATCAGGAAGCCAAAAAGCACAACAGGCACCAGCGCCAGCCTCGGTCCGCCAAGTTTCAGACCGATCAGCGCGGGCACACCGAGAACGACGGGCCATGGCAGCCAGAGGTAAAAATCCCGCATCGGAAGGAGCAACCAGATCGTTATCCAGTCACGCACAGGCTTGATCGTGGAAAATAGGTTCTTTGAGACCCAACGCACCCCATCATTGATTGGTCCGGCAAAACTCCACATGAATTCTTTTGGAAAAACTGCCAGGGCAGGAACCATTAGCGCAACAATAATGGCAATCATTGTTGCGACAATAAACGTTGCAAGATGGCGATGGCGACGGAGCGAAGAGGCACCTTCAGGAAAACGTGGCGGCGTTCGGTGCATGAAAGCCTGGGTCATGAGGTCAAGCACAATTGCGATCAGCGTAATGGCAATACCCTGCTCGACAGCCTTGCCCACCTGTAACTGCTGAAGCGAGAAGAGTAATTTTTGCCCGAGGCCCGACGCTCCGACAAGAGATGCGATGACTGCCATGGCCAGCGTCTGCATGACTACTTGATTGAGCCCGAGCAAAAGCGTCTGCTGTGAGGCAGGTAGCTCGACCTTCCACAACAATTGGCTTGGCGTGCATCCCGACATCCGCCCCGCTTCAAGAATTTCAGAGGGTACCGTCCTGATCCCCAGGATGGTGCAGCGTGCCATAGGGGGCATCGCAAAGATCAACGTAGCCAGAAGTGCCGGCACCTGTCCGAAGCCGAACAATATAATAACCGGGACAAGATAGGCCATATGCGGCGTTGCCTGCATCACATCGAACATCGTGTTCAACTTGCGCTCTACACTCGGGTTCCGTGTTGCCCAAATTCCGAGCGCAAGGCCGAGTGCGGCTGCAAGTGGAACGGTGACAATCACGATTGCCAGAGTTTGCATTGCATCCGGCCATAGCCCGAATATCGCAAGATAAAAGCATGACAACCCGGAGAAAAGCGCGAGCCGTCGCCCGCCAATCCAATGCCCGAGAATTGTTGTTCCCGCAACAACAGCCGTCCATGGAAGCGGATGCCATCCCCATGCCGGAAGCCCCCGATAGAGCATCGCCTCGACGAGGGCGAGCGGTTGGGTGATGAACCATGCAATTGCACGGGTCGCAGGCTTTGCAAATGTTGCAAACCAGGCGAATGCACTGGTCACCCATTCACGAAATGGCACAACCCACTCGGTTGGCCATTTGTCGGTCTCAGGATAAAATTTGAATAAAAATACTGTTAGTAAGAGCGTTAAACCTAGCGCTACGGCCTCGATATATCGAGATTTATGATCAGTTCCCCGCCCTGGTTCGGCCATCGCGCTAAAAACGGTCATGATCGACTTTCCGGAAAGAGAGCTGCGATCATCGCTTGACGCGTCACAACGCCTATGACCGCCCCCTCTGCATTTGTAACCCCAATATTCTGATCCGAGGCCAGAACCATTGCTGCCACATGACCAATTTTGTCATGTTCAGAGACAGTTATATCGATACTTTTACCATCACCAACTGACATAATACTTCCAACAGAAATAATTTTGTCACGAGGCGCATTTTTGGCAAACTCCCGAACATAGTCATCTGCGGGATGCGAAATCATCACTTCTGGGTTCGCCAATTGGACGAGACGCCCATCTTTCATAATGCCGATGCGGTCAGCCAACCTAACCGCTTCGTCGAAATCGTGCGTGATAAAGACGATGGTCTTCTTCAGCATACGCTGCAACCGTAAGAACTCGTCCTGCATTTCGCGTCTGATCAGGGGATCTAAAGCGGAAAATGGCTCGTCGAGAAACCATATATCAGGCCCAACAGCCAAAGAACGAGCGATGCCGACCCTTTGTTGCTGTCCTCCTGACAATTCCCGCGGGAAATAGGTCTCCCGCCCCTCAAGCCCCACAAGTTTCAGCATCTCGCGGGCTCTTGCCTCCCGCTCGATGAGCGAGCTTCCCCTGACTTCAAGAGGAAATGCTACATTTTCAAGAACATTGCGATGAGGCAGAAGCCCGAAATGTTGAAAAACCATTCCCATTTTGTGTCTGCGCAGATCAATCAACTCAGCTGAGGTCGTCTTCAGGAGATCAGCACCGTCAAGAAGAATTTCCCCCGCTGTCGGATCATTAAGTCGAGTAATAGCTCTTATCAGCGTTGATTTTCCGGATCCGGAAAGTCCCATGATCACAAGGATTTCACCTGGAAAGACATCAAAGGATACATCCCGTACCGCACCAATATAGCCTTCTGCTTTGAAATCGGCGTCCGTTGGTGAATAGCTGTGCCTTTCGAGAAAATCTCTCGGGCTATCACCAAAGATTTTCCAGAGATTACGGCAGGAAATCTGAGCCCGATCCGTCATTTAAAATCCCGCCAATCTGAGCCCCGACGCTTTCGTGCAATATGCAACAATCGAAGCTTGCCTAATTCAAAAAAGAGCCGGGTGAAAAAACTCTTTACACCCGGCTCCAACGTATTTTTACGAGCTTAGTTTACCCAAGTTTTCCACGTTGTTTCATTGGTTGCAATCCATTTTTTTGCCGCATCTTCAGGCGTCATTCCATCGACGTCTACCAATGCTGCAGCGGAAGCAATCATCGCATTTGTGAAGTTCACCTTCTTCAACATCGCTGTTGCTGCGGGCCATTTTTCTCCAAGCTGCTTGGAACCCGCTTTTTTCAAATAGCCTTTGGCTGGCGCGCCGCAGTCATAAACGGCATCCGGATTTGAACCCCATTTTTTGTCTGTAAGGCAAGCAGGCTCATAGGTCGGGAATTCGACAAATTCACCCTCAAACTTTGCTTCGATGAAATTTGGTGTCCAGTTGAAGATTACAACTGGCTCCTTTCGGTCATATGCCGCCTGCAATTCAGCCCAAAGCGTTGCAGCCTGACCTACAGGCACTTCCTGGAAGTTCATCTTGAGAGCCTGAATCCGATCAGAATAATGCTTGCCCCAGTCGGCTGGTGGCCCAACGAAACGGCCCTTTTTACCAGTTTCTGCGGTCGCAAGTTTTGCCGCACATGCATCAAGCGCCTTCCAGTCTGGGAGGCCTGGGCACATTTCTTTCATATACGTCGGATACCACCAATCTTCGCGCGTGACCGCAGTATGCGAGCCGAGATCAATAACACCCGCTTTTACCGCCTTATCAAAAGACTCAGCTTGCGAGCCTTCCCAGACTTCGACCTGGAAATCCATATCGCCCGCCGTCATAGCGGTATACTGAAGTTGCGTATCGGATGACTTGTACTCGACATTCAACCCTTTAGATTGAAGAAGTTGGCCTATGATGTTGGAGAGCACAACCTGACTAGACCAATTATTTACGACAATTTTAATCGGATCAGCAGAGTCAGCCGCCATCGTCGTCATTGGAGCAGAAGCCATAAGGCCGATTGCCAAGGCGCTACTAATTGTAAGCTTACTGAAATTCATATCATTCCCCTTAAAGCTGGCATTTTCAACGTTTGCGTACTCAAGTCGTGACAGCGAGAGTTTTAACAATGCTGAGCAAGCAACTCCGATGCTAACAAGCAGTTGTTAAGCGGTTGGTTCTGATTAGTTAAAAGCATGGACAGAATTGTTAAGATTTGTTAAAATAATAAGATGAGAAACCTGAAAGCCCATATTCTGATCGTGGAAGACGACCCCGTCACTCGGACGAAGTTAGCTGCCTATTTCAGTCAGGAAGGTTATCGGGTTAGCGAGGCCGAAGATGGCGCCGAGATGCGCCGCATCCTTGCGGAGCGGCCTGCGGATTTGATCATGCTTGATATCAATCTTCCCGGCGAAGATGGTCTGCAACTCACCCGCGAGCAAAGAGAGAAGTCGGAGATCGGTATTATTCTGGTAACAGGACGAACCGACAGCATTGACCGGATCGTCGGCTTGGAAATGGGCGCCGATGATTACGTAACAAAGCCCTTCGAGCAGAGGGAGCTACTTGCTCGTGTCAAGAACCTTTTACGTCGCGTTAAAAGAAGCCGCGGTATCGGTGAAGCAAGAACAATCATCAAGTTCGACAATTGGACACTCGATTTATCGCATCGAACCCTTCAGGCAAATGACGGCGACTTTCAGGACCTCACCAGAGCAGAGTTCAAGGCATTAGCGTTGCTTTGCAATCATCCCGGGGAAGTCATGTCGCGTGACCGGATCTTGCACGAAATTGCCCATCGTGATTGGGATCCATCGGATCGAACAGTCGATGTGGTGGTTCGGCGATTGCGCCAAAAACTGAAAGATGATTCCCGAAAACCCAGAATGATCGTTACATCGCATTGTGAGGGCTACCTTTTTGCAGGTAAATTATCCTGACTATGAAATTTATCCATTTCCAGAACTTCGCTAGCCTCGCGCATCGCGATCTCGAAACGTGATTTACACTCGCGGATATGCTTGCGCGCCGTCGATATTTTTTGATTTTTTGCGGCCAATTCAAGAGCTTCGGCACTCGCATATAATCCAGGAAATCCTGCGGAAGCAGCGGAGCTTCGTGTTGCATGGGCAAGGCTGCCGAGCAGTTGCATGTCTTTGGCAGTCAATGCCTCCTGCATTTCGACGAACCTTATCGGCAATGCTTCCTGAGCGGCGGCCAAAATCTTCTTCATGGCGTCCGTCCCGAGCGCCTCAAGATCTTTTCTGAATGCTTCTTGGTCGACAGCGGTCCATGACCGAGCAACTGCTCTGCCGTTGATGGCGTCATTAATTACCGTCTCAAGCATTTCCGGTGTAAAAGGTTTGCCGACAAAACCATTCATGCCCGATTGAAGATGACGGGCAACTTCATCCTGGAAAACATGGGCAGACATTGCAATGATCGGAAACGACTTGTGACTTGATAATTGGCGCATTTGTGCCGCCGTTTGAATGCCATCGATCCCCGGCAAACTGATATCCATGAAAACGAGATCAGGATTTACATTCTCGAAGTTATCGATCGCCGATCGACCATCTGCCGCGGTTACGACACTATGGCCTAAATTCTCAAGAAAGGACTGCGCAACG
Organism: Alsobacter soli; assembly: GCA_945883115.1. Classification (GTDB taxonomy): domain Bacteria; phylum Pseudomonadota; class Alphaproteobacteria; order Rhizobiales; family Beijerinckiaceae; genus CAIUPE01. The sequence continues at coordinate 27,677 of CAMCXA010000003.1, read as the reverse complement.
ATACGGGTCGTGGAATCATCCTCAACAATCAGGATTTTCAAGCTTTTCGAGAGGGTTTTCTTCGCATCTTTTAGCTGTCGTTTCACAAGTGGCAGGTCACTGGTCGGAAGAGATAACCGAAAACTGAACGTGCTCCCGCGTCGTGGGATTGAACGAACCGTCAAAGCCCCGCCCAGAAGTGTCGCCAATTGGCGCGCGATCGCAAGCCCAAGACCGGTGCCACCAAAACGCCTTGTGATCGATGCATCTTTTTGTGTAAACGACTCAAAGATCTGCTTTTGGTCACTCTTGGAAATGCCAATTCCGGTGTCTGAAACCGAGAGTTCTAAGTTTTGATGGCCGGACTGCTCGGACAATAGTTTTGCCTTGACGACCACTTCACCCGTTTCGGTGAATTTGATCGCGTTGCTGACGAGGTTGAAAACAATTTGCCTTAGTTTTCCGTTATCGCAGATATGAGCCTTCGCCAGATTGGGATCAATTTCCAAATGCAGCGAAAGCCCTTTTTCCCTGGCTGATGGCCGCATCAAAACAACAATACCCTCTAATGTTTCCCCGAGGCTAAAAGTGACCGGGTCGACAATGATTTTTCCGGACTCGATTTTGGAGTAATCAAGAATACTGTTCAGAATGCCCATCAGGGCCGCGCCAGATGCTGCCGCGACAGCGAGCTGTTTTTTTTGTTCTTCGAGGAGCGGGGACTCGTGCAAAATTCTAAGTAGCCCAAGCATCCCCGTCATCGGGGTTCTGATCTCGTGGCTCATTGTCGACAGAAAGTCCGACTTCGCCCGGCTTGCGCTCTCCGCCCTGTTTCGGGCATCGGCGTGCTGGACAACCTCGCGCTGCAATTTTGTGTTTATCTCGCTGAGCTGGCTTGTCCTTTCATTGACAAGCATCTGTAACTCTTCCCTATGGCGCCGAAGTTCCTCGTTGGTCCGTTCTCGCTCTTCTTCCAGCGAACGGCGCATAAGGGACACATCGCGAAAGGCCCGCACAGCTTTCGACAGTGCGCGAAGCTCATGTGTCCCTTCCTCTTTAACATCGACGGACAAATCGCCATCCGTGAGCCGCTGCATTGATTTGGATAGATTGAGAATACGCCGAACAACCTTCCGCTCGACATATAGCCAGACAATCAGGCCTGAAATGACCAAGGAAACGAGGGATGAAGCGATAAGCCCATACCACCCGGCTTCTACCGACGCTGATGATCGTTCGGTCGTCGTTCGCGCGAACTGCTCGGATTGCTTCAGCATAGCCTGCGCAATCTGACTAACAAAGCCCGACAAATCGCGATTCACACGAGCCAAACGATCAAGCTCATCACCAATCGAGAGCAGTCTGAGACGTTGGCTGAAGAGGCTATCGCCCGCGCTTGTTTTTCGACCTGCACTTGCAAGCACCGAGAGAAATCCCTCGGCTTGCTCACGCCGAACGGGGTCATCGATACTTGCGACCCGTCTACTCACAACGCGGAGCTGTTCTTGATAACCAAACGCAATATCGGCAACTTCTGTTTGATTTATTGCGCGCGTCAGCCGGTTAACCAACAGACCGATTTGTGAACTCCGCAACCGCAACTCGGACATGCGGTCGAGGAGATAAATATCCTGCTCGATCAGCCGATCAAGAGCATCGAAGGACTCTTCTCGGCGCGCCGGGTCATCAATCAATCCGTAAAGTCCGGCAACAACAGCCGAAGCCCCTGCAGACGCATTTGAAACTAGCGTCTCGGAAAGCGACACAATTGATGTTGCCGCAAAAATAGACTTTTCGGAGTGAACCAAAAATTCGTGATCCAGTTGCAGTCGCTCCCTGACGAGCGAGCTTTGAAGTGATAAATTGGAAATAAGGGCGTCAGCTGTTTCTGCCAATTGCGTCACTGATCCGCGATCAAGTAAAGAGAGCCGAGCATTTGCAACAGATTTTTGAATCTCGTTTGCCAATAATGCGAGGCTTGCGTCCTGCTTTGACCAGGATTCTGTGTCTTTTGAGCTGATCAATGTAGGTGCCGCAGCAACAAGCCGCGCGCTCTGGTCGGCCATTCTTTCCGTCACCGCAACAGCAGGTAGCGCCTCAAGGTTCATTTTCATCTGCGCTTCTGAGATTTCGCGCAAGATGAGCCAACTTGTGAAGCCCGATGTCAGGGATACCGCGGTAATTGCAATAAACGCGAGAAATAACCGGGCGCCTATTCCGAGTCGCGAGAAAAACATTCCAACTTCCTGACCTTGTTCCAAATCTAAAACCAGATAGGTTGATGTTATAGTGATCATTGGCAATTGGAATAGCAGGATGATAAAAGGTTTACTTCTTGCATTGTTGATCGGCCTTTCGGTTCCTGATTCCGGATACGCTGAACAGGTTTGGCCTATCGATACATGGACACCGGCTTTCGACTATGATGGGACATCGGATAGCGTCGATTACGAACCGCTGAATGTGGCGCAGAAGCACTGGCGCATCTGCGCTTCTTATCCTCACCTCAAGGATTCATACTGGTTGTCTGTCAATTACGGCATGGTTGCGCATGCGCGCCGGCTTGGCGTTCATTTGCAAGTCCTGGAAGCCGGCGGCTATCCCAACCTTGAACGTCAAATTGCCCATATTCGGGCATGTTCAGAAAATGCAGATGCCTTGATCGTGGGCGCGGTTTCATTCGATGGCCTAACACCGACAATCCGTGAAATTGCAAAAAACATTCCGGTTGTTGCTGCAGTGAATGATATCAACAGCGAAGGAATAACCGCGAAAACGGGTGTTTCATGGGTCGCGATGGGGTCAGCAATCGGCAATTACTATTCAAACCTTCATCCGAAGGGTTCAAAATCGACGAAAGTTGCATGGTTTCCTGGCCCCGAAGGAGCGGGATGGGTTAAATTCATCGAAGAAGGCTTCCGGACTTCCATGGAAAGAAGTTCGGCAGATGTCGTGGCTGTCAAATGGGGCGATACTGGCTTCGAAGCCCAACTCCTGCTCCTTGAAGAGGTTTTAGAAGCGCACCCAGATATTGAATACATTATCGGCAGCGCAGTTACGGCCGACGCCGCCGTAAGTTTGCTGAGAGCAAAAGGCCTTTCGAAGCGAGTTACTATTTTGGCCGATTATTTTACCCACGGTACATTCCGCGCAATAAAGCGGGGTAAAGTGCTGGCTGCGCCGACAGACTCCCCGGTCATGCAGGGAAAGCTAGCAATTGATCAGGCCGTTCGTGCGCTGGAAGGTACACTAAGTGTGGTTCATGCCGGACCCGCGATCAAGATAGTCGATCAAGCGCGACTGCACTCGATCAACTTAGATGCGAGCCTCGCACCTGCCTGGTTCAAGCCTACATTTGAAGTCAAATAGATCACATTTAGGGGCCGTCGCAGACTGGGTTGGAATTGAATCCATCTCCGTAGAGTTTTGATCACCTCGTCGGGAGAGCCATGATTGAAACGAAGCTCGCATTCCTTCAGGACCAAGAAGAGATTTTTTCGGGGAATGCCGTTGATGGCGATTTTTCATTGGCAAAGAGCGGTGCGTGATTGACCCGCTGGTGCTCGAGGCAAATGCGAGACGCTCGAAACAAGGCGCTTGCAACATCACACTTATGCAGCATAATCTCAAGGTCAGACGCTCCAGATATTGCTGTCGTTCAGGCAACCAATCGTCTCAAATTAACTGATGACGGACATAAACGTGTTATTTAGGAAACGATTTTTTAGTGCCCATTGAAACGAGAGCGAAACTCGCCTGCCTCTATGCCGGTTCTGTTTGGGGTCTCTTCTGGATACCTTTGCGCGCTTTCGGGCATGCGGGCGTGCACCCATTGTGGATCACCGTCATCTATTTCATCGTTCCAGGCGTAATCCTGTTACCTATCGCGCTCTGGCGTTGGAAGCACCTCAAACAGGAAGGGTTCGGCCTTCAATTCACCGCGCTGCTCGCAGGCGGCGCGCTGTTATTATACTCTACCTCCATCGTCTACACAGATGTCGTGCGGGCGATGTTGCTTTTCTATCTGACACCTGTTTGGAGCACGTTGCTCGCGCGCATCTTCCTTAAGGAGGCCGTGACCCCGTTGCGCATGATCGCGATGATACTTGCCCTGCTGGGGATGCTAACGATCTTTGGCTTGGGGGTTCGTTTTCCCGTTCCGCAAAATGTTGGAGACTGGATGGGCCTTGGCGGTGGCTTTGTGTGGGCCATTGCAACGGTCCGGTTGCGTTCCGAAGATGGACATTCATCCGTCGACATGACACTTGGCTTCTTCTTTTGGTCTTTGATATTTTCTGGCGTCGTGGCGCTCGTTCTAGCCCCTGCCGAAGCGCCGACCCTGGCGCAAACTTTACCAACAATGCCCTTGCTTCTGGCATTCATGGTATTGTTGATTTTGCCCGGCACCTATGCCTCGCTTTGGGGGCCGAAATATCTCGATCCCGGCCTTGTTGGTCTGTTGTTCATGACGGAAATCGTCGTCGGTTCAATCTCTGTTGCAATACTGTCAGGTGAACCCTTCGGCCAGAGGGAAGTACTTGGCGTTATTCTGATCACCGCCGCGAGTTTGCTCGAACCCATCTCGGAACTGGCATCCAGCCGTCGCAAGGCTGTTCGGGAAAGCTCGGTTGCGTCCTGAAAAGTAATTTTCTCTGGCATATTGAGTGCCGGGATGCCCGCCGTAACTTAGGACTTGAGCGTTTGATCAGGCAGCTTGATGGTGCGCCCCCTTCTCGAGAATGGAAGGAAACAGGATGGGATAAATTCGCTAGGGACTCGAGCATCTGCTGACCAAGTCCAAACGCCGGGGGACGATCCAACGGAACGCACTGTCAAGCACTCCCGCTACGACACCGAGATCAGTCATGTGTCCGCCTCATAGGCTTTTTGGTAACTGCCAATTTCGCACGAAGGCTCAAGACGCCGATCGGACCCACGTCCTAAGCATACATCTGCAAAATATGGACATCAGAGCCAGATCAACTTATCCTGAACCTGATCAGTCCGATGCTGGGACTTAACACTTGGCATTCAGAAATAGACAACGAACTGGAACAACAAGGTTTGGCAGCGGGCCATCGCCATTATTGAAGGATAAGATCGTTCCTCGACACGGCAAAGAATATTGTCCGGGGCATCGACCGACAGATCCCGCTGCGCCGAGCCTAGATACCGTTTGACGTAAGATAGAAAGCAGCATCATGACCATTGCCAAGACCATCTCGCGCACCAGTGGCGACCCGACGATGCTGGCCGCGCATGATTGGGGATTTCCGGTGCCGATTGCCTACGGGCCGGGACGGCTGACCGAGATCGGGAAGCGCTGCATTAATCTGGGCATCCGTAACCCCCTGATTGTCACGGATCACGGCAGCCGTGCCTTGCCCTTCATCGGACTGCTACAATCCACACTTCAGGATGCCGGGTTGAAAGCGGCCCTGTTTTCGAACATTTCTCCCAATCCGGTGGATCGTGAGATCGGGACGGGGCGCGCGGCTTTCCTCGCCGGTGGCCATGACGCGATCATCGCGATCGGTGGCGGCAGTGCCATGGATGGCGGCAAGGCGATTTGCCTTACGGCCCGCAACGATCTGGACCTTTGGGCCTTTGAATATGAACAACTGGTGCCGGTGATGGCGCAGGGCCATCGCTTTCCCACTCTGATCACCATCCCAACGACCGCCGGCACCGGGGCCGAAACCGAAAGCACAGCCATGGTCACCCACGCGGCCAAGCGCATGAAGTTCTGTGTCTGGCACCCGGACCTGAAGCCCGCCCTGGCCCTGCTAGACCCGGAACTGACTGTCGGGCTGCCAAGAAACCTTACCGCTTGGACCGGCGCCGATGCGCTGGTCCATGCCGTCGAGGCCTATCTGGTGCCGGGTTTCCATCCGCTGTGTGATGCCGTTGCGTTGGAGGGGCTTGCCCTCATCGCAAAGTGGCTACCCGTAGCCGTAGAGGATCCGCAGAACCTGACCGCCCGTGGCGGGATGCTAATGGGATCTTGCCTTGCCGGTGTCGCTTTCCTGAAGGGCCTCGGGCTTGTCCATGCGATTTCCCACATGATCGGGGCGGAGTTTAACACGCAGCACGGCCTGACTAATGCGATCCTTCTGCCTGTGGTACTGCGCTTCAACCTGCCCGGACAGGAAGACAAGGTCCGCCGCATGGCACAGAGTATGAACCTGGTCGGCACTTCGGTTGAAGACTTCATCGCGGCCGTTGAGGCTATGCTCGATCAAATCGGTATTCCAAAGTCCTTGAGCGAAATCGGCGTGCCTGCCGATTGTGCCGTCCGGATCGCGGAAAAGGCGCTGCAAGACAGCGCTGCACGGACCAACCCCCGTGCCGCCACATTGGCCGAGATCATTACGTTGACCCAAACCGCCATAGCCAAGGCGCGCTGACAGAAAGACAGGACAAATGCAGAACTTGACGAAATTCTATATCGGTGGACGATGGGTCAAACCTATGTCCTCTGCCACCCTGCCGGTTATGAACCCGGCCACCGAAGCGCAAATCGGAACCGTTGCAATGGGCAACGCCGCGGACGTGGATCGTGCCGTGGCTGCAGCAAAGGCTGCATTTGAAGCCTTTTCCGCCACTTCAAAACTGGTGAGGCTTGATCTTCTGCACCGGTTGAAGGCAGCGACCGAAAGACGCTTCGAGGATTTGGCGCAGGCCATGAGGATGGAGATGGGTGCGCCGATCACCATGGCGCGGGCTGCCCAGGCAGACGCAGCCATTGGCCATCTACAGGGCTTTATCGACGCGCTGGAAGAACTCGAGGAGTGCAAGGTGCTCGCCAGCGGCGATATACTCTTGCGTGAACCCATCGGTGTTTGCGGGCTGATCACACCCTGGAACTGGCCGATGAACCAGATCGCGCTCAAGGTCATTCCCGCATTGGCCACAGGATCGACCTGCATCCTGAAACCCTCGGAACACACGCCGATCTCGGCGATGATTTATGCCGAGATCATTCACGAGGCGGGCTATCCACCGGGGGTGTTCAATCTGGTGAACGGGGACGGCCCGACGGTCGGTGCAGCCCTGTCGCGCCACCCTGACATCCAGATGATGTCATTTACCGGATCCACACGCGCCGGGATCGCCGTCACCCGCGACGCTGCCGAAACAGTCAAGCGCGTGACACTGGAACTGGGGGGCAAATCACCGAATCTCGTTTTTGCAGACTGCGATCTTGAGGCGCGCGTTGCAGCCTCTGTCCGCGAATGCATGTTCAACACGGGTCAGTCCTGCGACGCACCTACCCGACTTCTTGTCGAGCGCTCCTGCTATGGCGAGGCCCTTCGAATTGCCAAGCAAACCGCAGATTCCATCACGGTTGGCGATCCCACGCAGGAAGGCGACCATATCGGGCCCCTCTTCGACAAGATTCAATATGATCGCGTGCAAGCGATGATCAAAATGGGGCTCGCCGAGGGTGCAACGCTTCTGGCCGGTGGCCCTGGCAGGCCCGAGGGGTTAGCGAAAGGATGGTTTGTCAAGCCAACGATCTTTGCTGATGTCTCAAACGATATGCGCATCGCGCAGGAAGAGATCTTCGGCCCCGTGCTCGTCATCATTCCGTTCGCGGACGAGGCTGAAGGTATCGCGATTGCAAACGACACGCCCTACGGGCTTGCCGCCTATGTCCAGACAGGCGATCCGGAGCGTGCGCTGCGGGTTGCTGCACGCTTGCGTGCGGGGGCGATCCACATCAACGGAGGTGGCTTCAACTATGGCTCGCCCTTCGGCGGTTACAAGCAGTCGGGCAATGGCCGTGAAGGAGGAATCATGGGGTTGGAAGACTATTTGGAAACCAAAACGCTGCATGGAGTCGGCTGAAGGGAGATTGGCCGCGATTTTTGGTCACGACATAGGCCCCACGCGCGATGCATCGATATCAGCGGCTCATCCGTGCTTTCGCCCAAGAACAGGATCACGTCGACAGGCTCGCAGACATCAAAGGGTTCGCCGGCCAAGAGGGCAGAAATTATTGCTCCCGCAACGGTTTCGGCCCTCACAGCGATTCATAGGTGCCGGGAAAAAGTAGAAAGGCCATAAAACCATCCGGAATGGCATGGCTGGCCGATCCGCCTCAATAGTATACCTGCGCTCGGGTCCCAGCGGATTACAAATGCCAAGCATCACAATTTCCGAACCAAGTAGGAAAAATCACACTCGAAAGGTTCGAGAGATCCTATTGGAGCTTCCTATGGGATGAGTGGCAACACTCTCAGCAGGAATTCGAAATGCAACGCGGAATAATTCGGGAAAATACTCGATTTTAGGTGCCCGCGTCTAACTGTGCAGGTGATCCCGCGAGAATAAGCGTGTGCGCGTCAAGCGCACGTGCATCTTCCCGATTATGGGTGACGAGGATGATCGGAATATCGCCTGCATCGCGCCGAGCAATAATATGGTCCCTCACCAGGGCCACCGAGTGGTCGTCAAGCGAGGCGAATGGTTCATCAAGGATGAGAAGTTCGGGTTGGACTGCCAAAGCCCGCGCGAAGGCGACCCGGCGCGCCATGCCCAACGATAATTGTCTGGGAAACAGGTGGGCCGTACCCTCAAGCCCCAGGGAGCTCAGAAGTCCATGATCAGGGCCGGCGAGTTCAATATTTTCGAGCACTGTTTTCCATGGCAGCAGCTGTGGCTCCTGAAACATCATGCCAATCTTGCAGGTGAATTGCCGTGTGCCCGCATCGTCTGTTTCGAGCCTGGCGATCAGGCGCAACAAGGTGGTTTTGCCGGAGCCCGATGCACCCATCAGAGCTGTCACTGTTCCCTTTTCAAGGGCTAGATTTATGGGGCCAAGCACTTTTCGCTCGCCAAAACTTTTTGACGTGATGGAAAATTCCATTTCTAAGCCCCTCGCCAAGCGCGTGCGCGCTTTTCCCAAGGCTTGATTGCAAATGTTTCGATGAGTGCGACAATGCCCATGAAACTCAAGGCATAAACAAGGATGCGGGCGAGATCGAACTGCGCGAAAGAAAGGTTGATTTGAAAGCCGACGCCATTGCTCCGGCCCAGCAGTTCCACGATCAGAACGATCTTCCAGATCAGCGCCAAACCGTTTCGCACGGCCGCTGCCATATAGGGTTCAAGCTGTGGCCATATGAAGTGCCTGAACTTATTCCATCCCGACTTGCGAAATATCCGCGCGACATCATCAAGTGCAGGGTCAAGCGCCCGGGCACCCTCACGGATTGTAATGGCCGTATTCGGAATCTTGTTGAGCGCTACGGCTGTAATCGCTGCGGCTTCGTTGAGACCGATCCAGAGATAACAAAAGATAATTGTCACAAGGGCAGGAACGTTCAGCGCAAAAATGAGCCATGGGTCGAAGAAGAGATTGGCCTTTGCGTTGCGACCGAGGGTTAGACCAAATACCGTCCCAAATGTCATAGCGAGGATAAAGGCGCCTACCACTCGCAAGAACGTAATGCCCACATGAAAAAGCAAGGCGCCCGATGAAAGTTCGGAGGCGAAAGTCGCAATCACTTCGGTTGGTGCAGGAAGGTATCGGCTCTGCATGAGCGCAGCGAGAATTGCCCAGAGTGCCACTAAGAAAAACGTTGAGAATATCGGGGTGAGAACGTGCCGGAACATGGTCTCAAATTAGGCTAAACGAGCACTTCTGAACAGGCTTTAATTTGACGCGAAGGTTCCAGGTGCAAGTACGGGGTTTTCGCGGATAAGTTCTTCGCCGCCATAGTTCGCCAAGACCTTAAAAAGCCGTTCCGCAGCAGCAGGATCAATAATGTTGGATTTCGGTAATCCGGTGCGGAAGCCTGCTTTCAGAGCTTCAAACTCAGTATCATTTTTTACCTTCATCAGGGCGCGCAGGCGTTGCCATTCGGCGTCATCGCGAGCGAGAAGCTCTTTGGCGTCCTGCGATGCGGCGGCCAGTTTTGCTGCTGCGTTGCCTTGAGCGTGCGACCATTTTTCCGAGAAGACATATCCCAATAAGGGCGTTTCAGAATCAAGGCCAAGTGCTTTTGCAGCGTCAGATACAGTTGCAATTTCGCGCGCGCCCTTTGCTTTTAAAAGTGCAGCAAAGTGCCAAAACGTGATCAGTGCATCTATGGCTCCCATCTCGAATTGCTCATTCAGCAAAGGGGGTGCGGCAAAGACAAGCTCAGCTTCCTTGGCGAGATCGATTGACTGTTCTTTCATGGCCAAGGCACGCAGCAGGATCCAGCTTTTATCCGTAGGCCCGCCGGCAATGCCAATTTTTCTATTCCTGAGATCGGACAAACGATGCACAGGCGCGTTTGCTTTGACGAGGATGGAGCCAACTTGCCGCGAATAAGGGAGAAAGGTGTAATCGGCGCCCTTGTTCCTTTGGCGCGAGACCCAGATCCAATCCGTGACGATGACGTCCGCCTCTCCGCCTGCGAGCATGACATCGGCGGCTTGTTTTCCGGCCACCGGAACCATGGCAAGCTGGATGCCATGTCTTTTATCAAACCCGTGATGGATGATCGTGTCGATCTCCCACGCGACCGTTCCGGATGCTAATGCCGCAACACGGACGATTTCACCAGCTTCAGCACTTTCCAACGAAACGAGCACGCAGAGAGCGCTTCCGGCAGCAAGAAATTGACGACGGTTTATCATGACGGGAACTGCTAACGCTTATGGTGACTGCCTGAGTGCGAATCCAGCCTATCCCACAACCCGCCAAATGACATCGCCGACATCGTCTGCGACAAGGATCCCGCCACCTGGAGCAAGCGAAATCCCAACCGGCCTGCCATAGGAGTAGCGTTCATCCGGTGACAAGAACCCCCAGAGAATATCGCGTGGCGGACCGGACGGCTTGCCGTTCGCGAAGGGCACGAACACGACGCGATAGCCGGAGAGCGTGCTGCGGTTCCACGAGCCGTGCTGGCCGATGGCCATGCCTTCCTCGAATCCCGGTAGTGTGCCTTTTGGCAGCCAGCATAATCCGAGCGAGGCGGTGTGACCGCCGAGGGCATAATCCGGCCGGATCGCTTTTGCGACAAGTTGAGGATCTTGCGGCACGCGGTCATCGACGGTTTGGCCCCAGTAGCAGAACGGCCAGCCATAGAAGCCACCATCTTGCACTTGGGTCAAATAATCGGGCGGTGTTTCATCACCGATGCCGTCGCGCTCATTGACAACGGTCCAAAGCGATTGAGTCGTCGGTTCCCAAGTGAGACCAACCGGATTACGCAACCCACCGGCAAAAATGCGCGCGTGATTTGAGGCGAGGTCGACTTCGTAAATACAGGCGCGACCTTCCTCGACGTCCATGCCGTTTTCAGCGATGTTTGAAAGCGAGCCAACGCCAACATAGATTTTGCTTTTGTCCGGGCTCAGCAGAAGGCTTCGTGTCCAATGCCCGCCGGGTTTAAAACTTGCGAGTTTACGGCCGGACCCTTGGAGGTGGGTTGCATCTGTTGAGTAGTCGAATGCCAGGAGTGCATCGGTATTGCCGACATAGAATATGTCATTATGGAGCGCCATTCCGAAAGGCTGGTTCTGGTTTTCAAGGAAAGTGAACCGCTCTTCAGCAACGCCATCACCATTCCGGTCACGCAGGAGGATGATGCGATTGGGGCTGTCGCCAAGAGCTGCCGCGCGCCGCATCGTGCTTTGCATGGCATAGTCGAAAACGGACGAGATCCCGCCCGGAACGAAACGTGCTTCCGACACGGCCACATCGCCATTCGGCAAGATTTCCATCCAACGGGGATGTTTGAGGCCTGTGGCAAACGCATTCACCTTGAGCCCGGGCGCCGCAGTCGGCAGATGACCCGTCGTCCACCCTTTCGCGGTTGGCATTTTGAGGGTTGGTAGGGCACCTTGCGACCTGGGCGAGGGGATCGATGGCGCTTGTCCGATCGCCTGGGAGGGTTGGGGCGTTGTGGCTCTGCGCCAAACGATTAACAATGATCCGATAAAGGCGATGAACTGGGCGAAAAGAGCAGAAAACGACATGGGAGCCTCATTGATGCTACAGGAGGAAGATATAGAGGAGCGCTTGAATATGCACAACACGCTGTTGGATAAGGCGGCCGGCTGGCGTCGGGTTGCGGGGCCAGGAATCGCGGATTGGGCGCGGGCAGCGGCAACAGTGGCGATCAATATCGTTACAGCCAGCACCGAGCCGTGGCGTTGCGGCGGAACGTGGTTTGTCGGGCTGGACGTTTTGCCGAATGACGCGGCGGGGCGGATTGCAGGCGCGGCACTGCCTTGGGATGAATTGGGGTTGGAACCCGTGGCGCTCCATCGGGCGCAAGTGTCGGTGGTAAGGGCGGGCTACCCCCAGCCTTCAGCATCGGAAAGCGACGCGGCTTTCCGCTTCCGGCTGAACCGCGACAGTGCCCATCTGGACGGTTTGATTGCCGAAGGGCCGGATAAAAGGCGGCGGGTTGTCGAGCCTCATCGCTGGATTGTCGGTATGGCGCTGAACGAGGCCGATGCGGGGGCCTCGCCCTTGGTTGTCTGGGAGGGTAGCCACCGGATCATGCGCGACGGGTTGCTCGCGGCATTGCGCGACGTGCCCGAGGCCGAGTGGGGCGCGGTTGATCTTACCGATGTCTATCAAGCCGCCCGGAAGCGGGTGTTTGCGGAGTGCAAGCGCGTTATCGTGCCGGGGCGGGTCGGCGAGGCGGTGGTGCTGCACCGATTGCTGATTCATGGCGTTGCACCTTGGGCAGAGGGCGCACAGGCTGCTGCACCGGGGCGAAGTATTGCGTATTTCAGGCCCGTGATGGGATCAGTCGCCGAGTGGCTTTCGGAATGAGGGCAGAAGTCGCCCTTACGGTCCCTGCAAATATCAATGATAACAGATTTTACAGGTTTACTGCTTGCGGCGTGCAGGATGATCTGCCACGCTCGGGCAAACATTGGAGATAGACATGCTGATCAAGCGCGATTTCTATATTAATGGCCGTTGGACCGCCCCTTTCGCCCCGCGTGACTATGCGGTGATTGATCCCTCGACGGAGGATTCGTGCGCCGTCATCTCGCTTGGCTCCGATGCCGATACCGACGTGGCTGTTGCCGCTGCCAAGGCCGCTTTCCCGGCGTGGGCTGCCACGCCGCCTGCCACCCGCCGCGCCTATGTCGAGGCGATCCTTGCGCAATACGAGGCGCGCGCCGAGGAAATGGCGAAGGCGATCAGCCTTGAAATGGGGGCTCCGATCGATCTGGCGCGTGACAGTCAGGCGCCCTGCCTTCCGTGGCATCTGAAGAATTTTCTGACAGCGTTTGACCATATCGAGTGGATCCGTCCGTTGGGTGCGCACGCCCCGAATGATCGTATCGCGCTGGAACCGATCGGCGTTGTCGGACTGATCACCCCCTGGAACTGGCCGATGAACCAGGTCACGCTCAAGGTGATCCCGGCCTTGCTGGCGGGCTGCACCTGCGTGCTGAAACCATCCGAGGAATCGCCGCTCTCGTCGATGCTGTTTGCCGAATTCGTGCATGATGCGGGTGTGCCTGCGGGCGTGTTCAATCTGGTGAACGGTGACGGCTTGGGCGTCGGGAGCCGTTTGTCGGTACATCCGGATGTCGAGATGATCTCCTTCACGGGTTCCACCCGCGCGGGCAAGGCGATCTCAAAGGCTGCCGCCGAGACGCTGAAGCGGGTGACGCTTGAACTCGGTGGTAAAGGTGCCAATCTCATTTTCGCCGATGCGGATGATCGTGCTGTCGAACGTGGTGTGAAGCATTGCTTCAACAATTCGGGCCAAAGCTGTAACGCGCCGACCAGAATGCTGGTGGAACGCCCCGCTTATGACCGTGCGGTGGAAATTGCCAAACAGGTGGCAGACTCGACCAAGGTTGCCTCAGCGCATCAAACGGGCCGTCACATCGGGCCGGTGGTGAACAAACGGCAATGGGATCAGATCCAGGGGCATATCCAGAAAGGGATCGAGGAGGGTGCGCGTCTCGTTTCGGGCGGTCTCGGCCTGCCGGAAGGCATGAACAAGGGCTATTTTGTGCGCCCGACCGTCTTTGCCGATGTGAAACCGGGCATGACGATTGAGCGGGAAGAAATCTTCGGCCCCGTGCTCTCGATCATCCCCTTCGATACCGAGGCCGAAGCGGTGCGGATTGCCAATGACACGTCCTATGGTCTGACAAATTATGTTCAAAGCGCGGACGGACCACGCCGCAACCGGCTCGCCCGCCAGCTGCGCTCCGGCATGGTTGAAATGAACGGGAATTCCCGTGGTGCAGGCGCGCCCTTCGGCGGCGTCAAAGCCTCGGGCCGCGCCCGTGAAGGCGGCGTTTGGGGGATCGAGGAATTTCTCGAGGTCAAGGCGATTACGGGTTGGGACAGCGAGAGCCGTTCTTAAGGCTCAAGATCAAACGGGTGCAGCGATAGTCATTCGCGCTCATGGCGACCAGTATTGAATGCGATGCCTGAAATGCCCAAAGCCGATGCCATATGCAAGATATACGCAGGGGACAAATGCCCCTGCGTGCCGGTCAACAGTCCGGTTTGCAATTGGTGCTCAATACAATGCCGGTTTCGCGATCGGAATAATTCTGACAGCTGAACCGCTTTCCAAAGAGGTAACGCCCGCCTCCGCCACCAATGTCGAGGCATAGCCATCCCAAGCACTGGCACCGACGGGTTTGCCTGTCTCGATGGATTTCAACCAGGCAGCGTTCTGTAACCTGTAGGCTTCGGCAAAGCGCGGGCGCCAATCGGCAGGATAAGAGATGACGGACTGCAAATTGACATTCAACTCGCTTGCCACGGGCGAACGCAGGAATACCGAACCTTTCTCGCCAACAAGTTCGCCTCTCACGTCGTAGCCATAGGCCGCATTATTGTTGATCTCGACATTCACAATTTGCCCGCCACAGGTGGTCAAAACCATAAAGACGGGCGCTCCGACTTTGGTTGGGTCGGCGAGTTTCGGCCTGAAAACCGAAATGGACTCAAATTCCTCGCCAAGAACATAGCGTGCAATGTCGAATTCGTGCGGGGCGGAATTTGTGATCGCCATCTGGCCGGTAAAGCTTGGCGGCGCTGAAACATTACGATGGAAATTATGCATCATGAGTGCCGGACCGATGCTGCCATTGCCGAGTGCCTTTTTCATGTCAACATAGCCAAGATCGAAGCGGCGCATGAAGCCGATTTGAACCAAACGCTTGCCCGTTTTCACCTCTGCTGCGATCACATCCAGACATTCGGCCGAGTCTTGCGACAAGGGTTTTTCGCACAGGACTGGCTTGCCCGCTGCAATGCAGGCTTTCGTCAAGGGTGCATGGGTCTGATCCGGGCTCGCGATCAGAACAGCATCCACCTGCCGGTCATTGATCACTGCCAAGGGATCATCGCTGACATGTGCGGCGCCGGTATCATCCGCAATCTGGCGGGCGCGGGCCGTATCGCGATCGCAAATGAAATGTAGCGATACCCCCGCGATTTGCTGCGATAGAATCCGGGCATGATCTGCCCCCATGATCCCTGCACCGATCAATCCTACTCGTAGTGTCACGTTGTGATCCCTTCCGGTTGCGGCAGAACTTTATTGCATCTTCAGCATATCTAACGGACTCCTATGCGATATGTCACCTGCAGCAGAACTACATTTGCGCGGAGGGCGGGTAAGCGACGGATGTAGCATGTGGGGCGTGTGCTTTTCGCGACTCAAGGTTGTCCATGGCACCCTATCCATTGTCAAAGCGCCACTCGGCGAAGCCAACAGCGGCAAACAGACAACGATCCTGCCTTCTGATCGTCGCCCACGCGAAAATAGCCTGCTTTCCGAAAATTCGGCGAGCCTAAGCCCTCAGCAGACGCCGGATGGTATCGATATTGAAGGCGATGCGGGCTTTGAGCAGGTCGGGATCCATCAGGTCACGGCCATAGACGATCGAACCCGTGTAGCGGTTGGTGAGATAGAAATAATTGATCGCTGCTATTGTGATGTTGAGCTGCATCGGGTCCAGACCGGGGCGAAACACGCCGTCTGTCACGCCGCGATCAATGATCTTTTGAGCGAGCGAGACGAAGCCGGGATATTCACTTTTGATCACGTCGGATTTTTTGAGGTGCCGCGCTTTGTGCAGGTTCTCGCTGTTGACCAGAATGATGAATTCCGGATTTTTGAGATAATAGTTCCACGTGAAGGAAACGAGCGCTTCCATCGCCTCCATGGGGGGCATGGCATCAAGGTTGAGCTTGCGCTCGGCCGCGCGGATATCGAGATAGGCGTCTTCAAGGACGGCTGTGAACAATTCCTCCTTGCCGCCAAAATAATGATAGATCATCCGCTTATTGGCTTTGGCACGTTTGGCGATTTCATCGACGCGCGCACCACCAAGACCGAAATGGGCGAATTCCCGCTTTGCGGCATTCAGAATCCGCTGGCGCGTTGCCTCTGCATCCCGTGTCCGGACAACGGGCTTACTCTCCGATACTGTCAAAACGCTAATCCTCGAATTCCCATCCCGATGCACTTGCATCGGATCCTGTTTTCCAGCCATGATTACGCTGCTGTGACATTGCATGAAAGTGGCATGACGCGGAGCAGTCGGCAACCTTGAAATAACGAACCAGTTAGTTATGTTCTCTCTCCGGCCGGTTCAACCGGTTCGAGTATTCATCAAAGTCGGGGGAGTGTGATGCAGGATTTCATCATTGTCGGCGCAGGCTCTGCGGGATGCGCATTGGCTGCCCGCCTGACCGAGACGCCCGATGTGCGCGTCTTGCTGCTTGAGGCTGGCCCGCAGGATACAAATCCCTATATCCATCTTCCCGTCGGCTTTTATAAAATGACCGCCGGACCGCTGACTTGGGGGCTGAAAACCGCCCCGCAAAAGCATGCCTTGAACCGCGAGATTCCCTATGCGCAAGCGCGCGTACTCGGAGGTGGCTCCTCGATCAATGCCGAAGTGTTCACGCGTGGTTGTCCCGAGGATTATGACGCGTGGGCCGGTGAATTCGGCTGCCACGGCTGGTCGTTCAAGGATGTGAAACCGTATTTTTTGAAGTCCGAGGATAATGATACGCTTTCGGGTGACTGGCATGGTTCGGGCGGGCCGCTCGGGGTTTCGACGATGAATGCCCATCCGCTGACCCGCGCCTTTATTCAGGCCTGCCAGCAGATCGGTATGCCGTATAATCCCGATTTCAACGGCGCGCATCAGGCGGGTGCAGGCGCGTATCAGACGACGACCCGCGAGGCGCGGCGGTGCTCGGCTGCTGTGGGGTATCTCAAGCCGGCCTTGGGGCGTCCCAATCTGACAGTGCGGACGGGCGTGATGATCAATCGTATCGTGATCGAGCACGGGCGCGCAGTGGGTGTCGAGATTATCGAGAACGGGCGGCCGCTTGTTCTGCGCGCCGAACGTGAAGTGATTGTGACGGCAGGTGCGATCGGGTCGCCGAAGCTGATGATGCTGTCAGGGATCGGGCCGGCGGACCATTTGCGGTCGGTGGGTGTCGATGTCGTGCATGATCTGCCGGGCGTTGGCCAGAATCTGCATGATCATTTCGGGATCGATATTGTCTGTGAATTATCGGGACCCTACAGCCTCGACAAATACAACAAGTTGCACTGGATGGCGATGGCCGGGCTCGAATATGCGCTCTTCAAAAAGGGGCCTGTTGCGTCCACAATCGTCGAGGGAGGTGCGTTCTGGTATGCGGACACATCAGCTCCGACGCCGGATCTGCAATTCCATTTTCTGATCGGAGCGGGTGTGGAGGCGGGCGTACCGAAAATTCCGTCCGGCTCCGGTGTGACACTGAATTCATATACGCTGCGCCCGAAGGCGCGCGGGTCGGTGACGTTGCGCAGCAATAATCCGCTGGATATGCCGGTGATCGATCCGAATTTTCTCGGTGATCCCTATGACCTGAAAACTTCGGCGGAAGGGGTCAAGTATAGCCGCGAGATCATGATGCAATCGGCTTTCGGTAAATATGTCCGCAACGAACACTTCCCGGGTGATCGCGTGTCTACACAGGCCGATTTCGAGGGGTATGCCCGCCAATACGGCAGAACCTCCTACCATCCGGTCGGGGCGTGCCGGATGGGCAATGATAAGATGGCCGTTGTCGATCCAAACCTCCGCGTTCACGGACTTGAAGGACTCAGGATCTGCGACAGCTCGATCATGCCGCAACTTGTTAGTTCCAACACGAATGCGCCCTCGATCATGATCGGCGAGAAGGCGCGAGACCTGATTTTGGGGAATCGCGCTTAGGGGACTCGCTCGTTTAGGGAACTGGCGCGTTCTCAAGCATCAGATTTTGTGTTTTGAGGGTCGCCCAGAATTCCTTTGGGATCGGGTGGGTGAACCAATCGAGATTTTGGTTGAGTTGCTCGACCGTCCGAGTACCGGCAATAAAGGACGGGACGGCCGGATGGGCGACAACGAATTGGAGTGCCGCGGCGGGAAGCGGCACGTTGAATTCAGCGCAGACCTTCTCGATTTTTGCGACTTTTGCCATGATATCCGCCGGTGCGGGCGTGTAATTATACTTTGCGCCGGGTTTGGCGCCGGTTGCCAGAATGCCCGAATTGAAGCCACCGCCGACGACGACAGCGGCACCGCGCTTCTCGCAGAGCGGCAGAAATTCATCGAGCGCGTCCTGTTCGAGAAGTGTGTAGCGTCCGGCGAGCAGGAAGCAATCAAGATCCGCCTGTTGCAACGCCGTATGACACACCTGCCATTCATTGCAGCCGAACCCGATGGCGGTGACGACTTTTTCGTCGCGCAATTTCAGAAGGGCTTTAACGGCACCGGACATGGCCTGACGAAACATTTCAGGTTGCTTTTCGGGGCCATGGGTGAAGATGTCCGAATCGTGGACGAAGGCGATCTCCATGCGTTCGAGACCAAGCCGTTGCAAAGAGTCCTCGATACTCCGCATGGCGGCATCATAAGAATAGTCGAAATGGACCTTGAACGCACCGGCATTGACCCACGGCGCATAATTGATGGTTTCGCGCTTTGCAGGGGTCAATAGCCGTCCAACTTTCGAGGACAATACGTAGTCATCGCGATTTTTCCACCGCAGGCTGTGCCCGGTGCGGAGTTCGGAGAGGCCATGACCATAGAGGGGGGCGGTGTCGAAATAGCGGATCCCGGCGTCCCATGCAGTCTGGATCATAGCGTCCGACTCGGCGTCCGAGATCGGCTTCAGAAAATTGCCGATGGGCGCGAGCCCGAGGGAAAAGGCGGTGACCGGCAATTTGGTGCGGCCGAGCGGGTTTTTCTGGGCGGGGTTCATGGCAGGCTCCTTTTCGGTCAATCAAATTCCGGCGCATAGGCCGATTTTTCACGGGTGACGATGCGATATCCGGTGGCGTTCAAGGCATCAATCCGGGCCATGTCGATGCTGGACAGGGTAAAATCCATCACGTCGAAATTGGCGCGGATGTTGTCCGGCTTGGTGGACATGGTGTTGATCGAAACGCCCTTCTGCAAAATCCAGCGCAGGACAATCTGTGCCGCCGACTTGCCGTAGGCGTCGCCAAGTTCGGAGAATAGCGGGTAGCTGAACACCTTGCCGCGGGCGACCGAGCAATAAGAAGCGAGCGGAATTCCTGTTTCGATGGCCGCCGCCAGAAGCTTTGTCTGGTCGAGCAGGGGATGAAATTCGACCTGATTGCTCACGAGTTCTGTCGCGATTGTGGCCTTGGCTGTCCGCATCATCGAGGCGGTGAAATTGCTGACGCCAATGGCCCGGACATAGCCAGCATGCACGGCCTTTTCCAGCAAGCGAACCGGCCCGACAATATCCCCGCCGATCGGCGGCCAATGAAGCAGCAGGACATCGACGTAATCGGTTTTGAGATCTGCGAGGCTCTTTTCGATCGAGGGCAGAAAGGCTTCTTCCGTGTAATTATCCGGGCGCACTTTCGTGGTGATGCAGAGATCCGCGCGCGGAATGCCGGATGCTGCAAGCGCGACGCCAACTTCAGCCTCGTTGCCGTACATTTGCGCCGTATCGATCGAACGATAGCCGGCCTCGAGGGCGGCGTGCAGCGCACCGGAAAGTTCCTGACCCCGCAACGGCCAAGTGCCGAAGCTGCGTTGGAAGGTCTTTCGGAAGTAAATTGATGTCATGCGTAGTCAGCCTTTTATCGCGTGCCGGAGCACATCCGACGGTTCAGTTTTGCACATTCGAAAAGAGATCGCCATCCTGAATCAATGCACCATATGGTTAGTTACAATGTTTCATCCGGCTTCTCCCTTATCGAGAGTATCAGGGTTGCAACTGATCCTTGACAGGCAAATCAGTTTGCGCAACTATTATAACTAACTGGTTACTTAAAACCAGCGTCAGAGGGAGCATCAATCAATGTCCATCGAAAAAATTATTACGTTGAAAACAAGCCGCCGTTCGCTGCTCAAGGGCGCTGGTGGCGCATTGGCCGCGGGGTCATTCGGATTTTCATTTCCGATGCCTGCAATCGCCAAGGAAACGACCTGGACGCTAGCCAATTCCATGCGTTCGGTTGCCAACCCCTACCATGCGACCTTCGCCAAGGGCGGAGAGAATTTTGCCAAGAGCATTGACGCCAAATACGAAATGCTCGTGACGGAAGGAAATTCCGAAAAGGGCATTTCCGACATCAAGGCACTGCTGCAGCGCACAGGCGGCAAGCTGATCCTGAACGTCGATCCGAATGATTCGCCGGATGCACGCGTGATTGTGGAAGAGTGCAAAAAGGCCGGTGCCTATGTGGTAACACAGTGGAACAAGCCCGCTGATCTGCATCCTTGGGATTTCAACCCGAACTATGTCGCGCATATGTCGTTTGACGGGGTGCCGACTGCAAAGACGATTGCCGGCGAACTCTTCAAGGCGTTCGGTGGTGAGGGCGGAATTGTCGCATTGGGCGGCATTCTCTCCAACGTTCCGGCAATCGAGCGCAAACTCGGCCTCGATATGGCGATCAAGGAAACCAACGGCAAAGTGAAATTGCTCGATTTCCAGCCAGCAGACTGGAACGAGCAAAAGGCGTTCGATATCACACAGGCCTGGATCACCCGCTTCGGCAAGGACATCAAGGGTGTGTTCGCTGCCAATGACGGCATGGGCATGGGCGCGCTGGAAGCGTTGCGCCAGAGCGGGCTTGCCGGAAAGGTTCCTGTCGTCGGGATCGACGGGATCGAGGCCGCCTTGAAGGCGACAGAGGCGGGCGAATTCGCAGGCACTGTCGCATGGGATCCGTTGTGGACCGGCGGCATGGGCCTCGCCATTCCTTATGCGGTTGCGACCGGCAAGGTGGATATCGCGAAAGAGCCGAAAGAGCATCGTGAATTCTACGGCACCGGCATCATCGTGACGAAGGCGAATGTTGCCGAGGTCAAGAAAGGCGGCGGCGCGCTCGATTTCAACGATCTCTGGGGTAAGGCCACCGGCCAAATCCAGTATCGCGGCTAAGCTGTTCAATAGAATGTTTCCAGCCGGGCGAGCAATCGTCCGGCTGTTTTTCTTGACGCCCTGATTTGGCGTGAGATGATAGGTTTTGCGGAGGGACACAGGTGCGCGCGCAACCGGCACATAGAGCATCGGTGATGGGTCGTTGGCGTGATTGGGCGCCATTGGCGGTTCTGGTTGTATTGTGTCTGGTAATCAGCCTGTTCAACGGCAATTTTCTGACCATAGGCAATCTGCTCAGGCTGTTGAATTCGGCGGCCATTCCGCTGGTGTTGTGCATGGGCACGACATTTGTAATCCTGATGGGGAGTATCGATCTTTCCATCGAGGGCGTTGTTGCCGTAACGGCGGTGATGGTGAGCTTGCTGGTGGTGAATGATATTTCACCGATTTCGATCGGCCTCTGGGCTGTCCCCCTTGCCATTCTGGTCGGTGGTATTCTCGGCTTTCTGAACGGATTTCTGCATGTCAGGCTGAAAACCCCCTCTTTCATGACAACGCTTGGCGTCGGCTTTGCGGGGATCGGCGTGGCAACCGCTGTGCTTGGCGGATTTACGGCCCGCATTTCAGACCAGACATTCCGTTTCCTCTCATTGGGGCGGGTTTTCGATGTGCCGATGGCGGTCTGGATCGCATTGGGTGCAATTATCATCGCCTATATTATCCAGGAACGCACCCGGATCGGCCGGTGGGTTTATGCAATCGGGACCGACGAGGTGACAGCGCGGAATGCGGGTATTCCGGTCGAGCGAACACGGATCATGGTCTTCATGATTGCAGGCCTGTTCTACGGGTTGGGTGGGGTGCTTCTCGCGGCGCAATTCGGGCAAGGACACGCTTTGATCAGTCAGGGCCGGCTGTTCACGGCGATTACGGCGGTGGTTGTCGGTGGCACCGCGCTTTCGGGCGGCGTCGGCTCCATTCTCAATTCGGTGGTTGGTGTTTTGATCGTGGTGACCCTCGCCAATGGCATGGTGCTGATGGGGATTGAGCCCTATGTCCAGCAAGGTGTGCAGGGTATATTGATCATTATCGCGGTGGCATTATCGCTGGATCGTTCGCGGCTGGATGTTGTCAAATGAGTGCGCCGATGACACCCACGCTGGAACTCAGAGGCGTTTCCAAGAGCTTTCCGGGCGCCAAGGCGCTGGATGATGTGAGTTTTTCAGTCCGGAAGGGCGAGGTTGTCGGCCTAATCGGCGAAAACGGGGCGGGGAAATCGACGGTCCTGAAGATTTTGAACGGGATCTACCAGCCCGATTCCGGCACGGTTCTGGTGAACGGCAAACCGACGATTCTGACGTCGCCGCGCAATGCTTTCGATAATGGCGTTGCCATGGTGTTTCAGGAACAATCCATCATCCAGAATCTCTCGGTGGCAGAGAATATTTCTCTCGGGCGGGAACAGGAATTTATCTCCTACGGATTGATTTCGAAAAGCCGGATGAATGCGGCGGCGGCGGAAGAATTGAAGAAGGTCAGGCTTGAGATCCATCCGGGCAAGAGATGCGCGGATTTGTCGTTTGCGGACCGGCAAATGGTGGAAATTGCCAAGGCACTCTCGCTTGATCGGCGCATGGCGGGACAGGTGACCATTTTGCTGGATGAGCCGACCTCTGTGCTCGAGAAGGCGGAAATCGGCCTGTTGTTCGACATTATCGGGGATATCAAGGAACGGACGGCGATTGTTTTCATCTCGCACCGGATCGAGGAAGTGCTCGACATTACGGATCGCACATTTGTGATGCGCGACGGGCGGGTTGTCGCCGAGATGCCCACGACGGAAGCAACCATCCCCGACCTGCATTTTCATATGGTCGGGCGGCAATTGCAGCAGGAATATTACCGCGAGTCGCGACAAACCGTGCCGCAAGCGGAGCGCTTGATGGATGTGCGCAATCTGTCCAAGATAGGCGCGTTCGAAAATGTGTCGTTCACGCTGCATGCGGGTGAGGTGATCGGGATTGCCGGCGTGATCGGCTCTGGGCGGGAGGAGCTGGCGAAATGTCTTGCAGGGCATACCCGCTTTGACGGCGGGACCTTGTCGATTGGTGACGAGCAGATTGTCTTTAGCGGGCCGCATGATGCTGTGTCGCGCGGCATCGGCCTCGTGCCGGCCGAGAGAAAAGTCGAGGGGATCGTTACCTCGTTTACTGTGGCAGAAAATATTACCCTGTCGGCCCTTCCGGCGTTCACGAAAAATGGTGTGATTGATTTTGCGCGTGAGAGCGCGGTTTCTGAAAACTGGGTCAAGCAGCTCCGGATCAAGACGCCGTCGATTTCGACTTTGGTCAGCGGATTATCGGGCGGAAACCAGCAAAAGGTTGTGCTCGCAAAATGGCGTGTCGCAGGCGTCAGGATTGTGATTCTCGATCACCCGACCCGCGGGATCGATGTCGGCGCGAAGGAAGACGTTTACGACCTCGTCCGCGAGATGACGGCTGACGGGTTCGCGATTATTCTACTGGGCGATACGCTGAATGAAGTCATCGGGCTTTCGAGCCGCATTCTGGTAATGCGCGACGGCGCGGTGGTCGAGACGTTTGACGCGCCAACAGGCGGCAAGCCCGATCAGGTTGATCTCGTGCGGTATATGGTGTGAAACAATGACGAAATACGCTTCCCGTCTCCAAACGCTTATTCCACTGTGCGTTCTCCTCGTGCTTGTGGTGATGATCGGGCTCTATGATCGGACGTTCTTTTCGGTCAACAATATTCTCACGCTCTCGGCAGATACGATGACGCTGTTTCTGATGGCCTCCGGCGTGACGCTGGTGATCATGATGGGCGGGATTGATCTCTCCGTGCAGGCTGTCGCATCCATGACAAGCTGTATTCTCGCGGCCTATCTGCCGCATCTCGGCTTCTGGGCGTTACCGCTTGCGGTTGCGGGCGGTGTGATTGCCGGGATCAGTGGCGGGCTCGTATCAACGCGGCTCAAAATTCCGTCTTTCATTGCGACCCTGGCGGTGAGCGGTGTGGTTACCTCCGCGGGATACTGGTTTTCGAACACGCGCAGCATCAATATTTCGGCGGATGATCGGGCTGCCTATCTGTTCTGGGCGGTTGGCAACAGCCTTGGAGTCCCGAATGAAATCTGGGTCGGCGTATTTTTCATGGTTTTGCTTGGCGGAATTCTGGGACTGACGCCGTTTGGCCGGATTGTGCGGGCGATTGGCTCGCAGGAACTGGCGGCGATCGCTTCCGGCATCGATGTGGAGCGGGCCAAGATCATCGCCTATATGCTTTCGGGCACAATGGCGGGAATTGCCGGCATCATCATGGCCGCGCGGCTCGGTTCGGGGTCGCCGACGCTTGCCAACGAGTTTCTGCTGCCTGCGATTGCGTGCATCATTGTCGGTGGAACGGCCATTACGGGCGGTGTCGGCTCGATCTGGCGAACCTTTGTCGGCGCATTGATCGTGCAAGTTGTCAGGATCGGGATGACATTTGTCGGGATCAGCGTCTTTACACAACAGATCGTTTTCGGCTTTATTCTGGTAGCAGCCGTTGCTGCCACAATGGACCGCGCCAAAATCGCGGTGATCAAATAGGACGACAATGTCTCTGCCTCTCGCCGTCGGTGCGTCATCGCATTTCAGAAAAACTGTCAGCGAGTCGGATGTCTATCTCTTTGCGGGGATCACCGGGGATTTCTCGCCCAATCACGTCGATGAAGATGCGATGCAGCGGTCCGGTTTCGGCGGACGGATTGCGCATGGCGCGCTGATTGTGGGCTACATGTCTGCAACGTCAACGCGGATCCTCGAGGGCTTCGAGGCGCAGCGGGCGCATCATACCCCCGTGTCGCTCGGCTATGACCGGATCAGGCTGCTAGCACCCGTCCATATCGGTGATACGATCGAGATTGTTTATACGATCGTGTCGGTTGATCCCGAGAGGCTCAGGACAATTGGTGACATTGTGGTAACGAACCAGCATGGCAAGACGGTGGCTGTGGCGCAGCACATTTTGAAATTTGTGCCGAACGTCGTGCAGTCTGAATCCGGAGGATCTGTTTAATGGCGTTTCCGCGTGTTCTTTCTGTCGACGAGGCGGCACATCTCATCCCCGACAATGTGACGTTGACGGTGTCGTCCTCGTCAGGCCTTGGGTGTCCCGACGCGATGCTGGCGGCGATTGGCCGGCGGTTTGACGAGACGAGCCATCCGCGGTCGCTCACGATGATTCACCCGATTGCCGCAGGCGACATGTATGGCATTTCCGGCATTGATCATCTCGCCAAAGCGGGCTGCATCAAGAAGATTATTGCGGGCTCCTATCCCTCCGGCCCCTCCGCGCGGGAGCCGCCGAAGATCTGGCAGATGATCACGGGCAATCGCATTCCCGCCTATAATGTTCCCTCGGGGATCATGTTCGATATGCAGCGGGAGGCGGCTGCGAAACGGCCCGGCGTGATCACCAAAGTGGGCCTTGATACGTTCGCCGATCCGGCACGCGGCGGTTGCGCGATGAATGCGCTCGCGGCGGAAGAGCCGATTGTCCGGAAAATCACATTCGAGAACGAGGACTGGCTGTTTTTCCCGTCCATCATCCCGAATGTTGCGATTATCCGCGCAACGACCGCGGATGAGCGGGGGAACCTGTCCTATGAGCATGAGGGCGGTTATCTCGGGCCGCTCGATCAGGCGCTGGCCGTTCGCAATAATGGCGGCCTTGTCATCGCGCAGGTCAAGCGTCTCGCAAAGGCGGGGACGTTGAAGCCGCACGATGTGTTTGTGCCGGGTGTACTCGTCGATGTGATCGTGGTCGTGCCCGACCAGATGCAGACGACGCAGACGGTTTATGATCCGGCAATATCGGGTGAAGTGTTCCGGCCATTGAGTTCTTTTGAGGTGCCGGAGTTCAGCGTTTCCAAAGTGATTGCACGGCGTGTTGCGCAGGAATTGCGCCATGGCGATGCGGTTAATATCGGATTCGGCATCTCGGCCAATGTACCGCGTATCCTGATCGAGGAAGAATTGAATGGCGCGGTGACGTGGATTATCGAGCAGGGTGCCGTTGGCGGCGTGCCATTGCTCGAATTCCAGTTCGGCTGCGCGTCCAATGCGGAGGCGATCGTACCGTCGCCCTACCAATTCACCTATTTTCAGGGCGGCGGGTTTGACGCATCGTTGCTCTCCTTTTTGCAGATCGACCAGTCCGGCTCGGTAAATGTGTCGAAGCTCGGTGTCCGGCCGCATGTGACGGCGGGGGCGGGCGGGTTTGTCGATATTACGGCGCGGGCGAAAAAGATTGTCTTTTCCGGATTTTTTACGGCCGGAGCATCCCTTGATCTCAAGGACGGCCAGCTCGTGATCGCGAAGGAAGGAAAGGTCAAGAAGCTAGTGAACGAGGTCGAGCAGGTCTCGTTTTCGGGGCGTCGGGCTGTCAGCCAAGGACAGGATATCACCTATGTTACGGAACGCTGCGTGATGCGGCTGACCGATAACGGAATTGTCGTAACCGAGATTGCTCCGGGTGTTCATCTTGAACGCGATGTTCTTGACCAGTCCGAGTTCCGGCTTAAAGTTGCTCCCGATCTTAAAACGATGGACCCTTCGCTCTTTCAGCCGGAGCGGATCGGGTTGGTTCTGCGCGGATCATGATTTGGTGGTGTGACATGACGGGACCAAACCCACATTCATGCCGGGAGGGGAATGGCATTTATGGCGTATGATTACATCATTACGGGTGCGGGATCGGCCGGTTGCGTGCTCGCGGCGCGTTTGACCGAGGATCCCGAGGTCAAGGTTCTTCTGATCGAAGCGGGTGGTTCGGACAGGCATCCGTTCTTTCATATGCCGGCCGGATTTGCGAAAATGACCAAGGGCATCGGCAGTTGGGGATGGTCGACCGTTCCGCAAAGGCACATGAAAGACCGCGTGCTGTGGTACACGCAGGCGAAAGTTCTGGGCGGCGGATCATCGATCAATGCGCAGATTTTCACCCGTGGCAATCCGAAGGACTATGACGAATGGTCGGAGCTTGATGGCTGCAAAGGCTGGAGCTTTCGGGATATTCTGCCCTATTTCAAGCGCTCGGAGGATAATCAACGGTTCTCCAACGCCTATCACGGCACGGGCGGGCCGCTCGGTGTCAGCGCGCCGATCAATCCGCTACCGATCAACGAGGCTTTCATTCGGGCGGGGCAGGAATATGGCCTGCCCTATAATCCGGATTTCAACGGCGCCACCCAATTAGGTGTCGGCCACTACCAGATTACCGTCCGGAATGCGCGGCGTTCGAGCACGGCGGTTGAATATCTGAAGCCGGCGCGGCA